>NZ_JBEZKI010000016.1:122204-264907 GCF_040651615.1 Streptomyces sp. NPDC048417
GCGGCCTCGGCGGCCTTCCGCGTCCGGCGCGGCTTGGTCTCCGCGACCTCGGCGGTCTCCGGGGCGGCGGCCGTCTCGGTGGCGGCGGCCGTCTTCCGGGTGCGACGGGGCTTGGCCTCGGTGGCCTCGGCCGTGTCCACCGCCGATTCGGCGGCTGCCGCGGTCTTGCGGGTGCGGCGGGGCTTGACCTCGGTGCCTTCAGCCGTCTCGACGGCGGCCTCGGCGGCCTTCCGCGTCCGGCGCGGCTTGGTCTCCGCGACCTCGGCGGTCTCCGGGGCGGCGGCCGTCTCGGTGGCGGCGGCCGTCTTCCGCGTCCGGCGCGGCTTGGCCTCGGTGGCCTCGGCCGTGTCGACGGCCGCTTCCGCGGCGGCTGCCGCGGTCTTGCGGGTACGCCGCGGCTTGGCGGCCTCCGTCTCCGTCTCGGCCTCGGTCGTCACCGGAGCGGCGGCAGCGGTCTTGCGGGTGCGGCGCGGCTTCGACTCCGTCGCCTCGACCGTGTCCACCGCGGCCTCGGCGGCCTTGCGGGTCCGGCGGCGCGGCTTGGCCTCCGCCTCGACGGACTCCGCCGTGTCCACGGCCGTTTCGGCGGCGGCAGCGGTCTTGCGGGTCCGGCGCGGCTTGGGCTCCTCGGCGACCTCGGGCTCCGGCGTCGTCACGACCGCCTCGGCGGGCTCGGCGGCCTTGCGGGTCCGACGGCGGACCGGCGTCACCGGGGCCTCGACGGTCTCGGCGGTCTCCTGCGGAGCCTCCGTGGCCTCGGCCGACGTCACCACGGCCTCCGCGGCCTTGCGGGTCCGACGGCGGCGCGGCTTCTCCGGAGCGACCGGCTCGGCCACGGCCTCGACGGTCTCGACGACCGCCTCCGGCGTCACTGTCTGCGGCGTCACGGTCTGCGGGGCGGCGGCCGCCACCGGCTCCGGCGACGCTCCGCCGCGTGTACGGCGCCGACGGCGCGGGGTGCGGGAGCCGGCGGGCTCCGACGCCGTGACGGACTCGGCCGCGGGGGACGCGGACTCGGCGGCCGGCGCCGAGGACGTCGTACCGGATGCCGGGTCCAGCGCCGAACCGGCGCGGGTGCGACGGCGGCGGCGCGGGGTGCGGGCCGAACGCTCGCGCTCCTCGGAGCGGGCCGCGCCCCGGTCGCGACGGTCGTCCCGGCCACCGCGACCGCGGCCACCACGGCCACCGGTCTCGCCCAGGTCCTCCAGCTCCTCCGCCTCGAGCCCGGCCCGGGTGCGCTCGGAACGCGGCAGGACACCCTTGGTGCCGGCCGGGATCTTGAGCTCCTCGAAGAAGTGCGGGGAGGTCGAGTACGTCTCCACCGGTTCTGGGAAGCCAAGCTCCAGCGCCTTGTTGATGAGCTGCCAGCGCGGGATGTCGTCCCAGTCGACGAAGGTGATCGCCGTACCCTTCGCGCCCGCGCGGCCCGTACGGCCGATGCGGTGCAGGTACGTCTTCTCGTCCTCGGGGGACTGGTAGTTGATGACGTGGGTGACACCCTCGACGTCGATGCCGCGCGCGGCCACATCGGTGCAGACGAGGACGTCCACCTTGCCGTTGCGGAAGGCGCGCAGCGCCTGCTCGCGGGCGCCCTGGCCGAGGTCGCCGTGGACCGCGCCGGAGGCGAACCCGCGTTGCTGGAGCTGCTCGGCGATGTCGGCGGCCGTGCGCTTGGTCCGACAGAAGATCATCGCCAGTCCGCGGCCGTCGGCCTGCAGTATGCGGGCGATCATCTCCGGCTTGTCCATGGAGTGCGCGCGGTAGACGAACTGCTTGGTGTTCGCGACGGTCGCGCCCGTGTCGTCCGGCGCGGTGGCGCGGATGTGGGTGGGCTGGCTCATGTACCGGCGCGCGAGGCCGATGACCGCGCCCGGCATGGTCGCCGAGAACAGCATGGTCTGGCGCCTGGCCGGAAGCATGTTGATGATCTTCTCGACGTCGGGCAGGAAGCCCAGGTCGAGCATCTCGTCGGCCTCGTCCAGGACGAGCGACTTGATGTGCTTCAGGTTCAGCTTCTTCTGGCCCGCGAGGTCCAGGAGCCGGCCCGGGGTGCCGACGACCACGTCGACGCCCTTCTTCAGGGCCTCGACCTGCGGCTCGTAGGCCCGGCCGCCGTAGATGGCCAGCACGCGCACGTTGCGGACCTTGCCGGCCGTCAGCAGGTCGTTGGTGACCTGGGTGCAGAGCTCGCGCGTGGGGACGACGACGAGCGCCTGCGGGGCTTCGGTGAGGGCCTCGGGGGCGGCGCGACCGGCCTCCACGTCGGCGGGGACGGTCACGCGCTCCAGGAGCGGCAGACCGAAACCGAGGGTCTTGCCGGTGCCGGTCTTGGCCTGGCCGATGACATCGGTACCGGACAGGGCGACCGGGAGTGTCATCTCCTGGATGGGGAAGGGGGAGATGATGCCGACGGCCTCCAGGGCCTCGGCGGTCTCGGGGAGGATCCCGAGGTCTCGAAACGTCGTAGTCAGGGTGCTGCCTCTTCTGTGTGTCGCGGTCCGAGGCGAGCGCGGGGGTCTTTGACGGACCGTGCCGGGGGACGTCGGCTGCCTTACGGGCGGGCCGTGTGGGGCACGCCGTATGACACGGGACCTCTGCCGACGCTCTAGCGCTCGTACCGCTGAGGTGTCCCTCCGGTCGTCGTACGCGATGTGCCGTACGCGCCGGGAGGGCTGTCGGGTCGGAGCCGATCGGGCCACCGACCGGGCATCCTCATACGTGCGGCCTGTCGAGGTACGTCCGAATACGACGGCGTACCAGCAGGCGCATTACCACCATACCCCGGAATCGTGCACATGCGATGGCCGATTTGGTCACGTCGTGGTAGTCACAGTGGCTGACCTGGGGCTTCCCTGTGACTTCTGCGGGACTTCCAGGGTCTTCCCTGAGGGTTTGTCGGGTCTTCCCCGGGTCTTCCTCGGGGCTTCCCGGAGGCGGCGGGCGGGCTATTCTGCGCTTCATGACGAGCTCTGACAAGCCTGAGACCGCCTCCGCCGAACCGACCGGTGTCGCCGCCCAGGACTGGGCGCGGGCGGCCGCCGACCCGCAGTACCGTGCCGCGGTCGTGGACCTGCTCGGCGCGCTCGCGTACGGCGAGCTCGCGGCGTTCGAGCGCCTCGCGGAGGATGCCAAGCTGGCGCCCTCGCTGGTGGACAAGGCCGAGCTGGCGAAGATGGCGTCGGCCGAGTTCCAGCACTTCGAGCGGCTGCGGAACCGGCTGACGGAGATCGGCGAGGACGCGACGCAGGCGATGGAGCCGTTCGTCGCGGCCCTCGACGGCTTCCACCGGCAGACGGCGCCGTCGGACTGGCTGGAAGGCCTGGTCAAGGCGTACGTCGGCGACTCGATCGCCAGTGACTTCTACCGGGAGGTCGCGGCCCGGCTGGACTCGGACACGCGCGAGCTGGTGCTGGCCGTGCTCGACGACACGGGGCACGCCGGGTTCGCCGTGGAGCGGGTGCGGGCGGCCATCGACGCCGACCCTCGTGTGGGGGGCCGGCTGGCGCTGTGGGCGCGGCGGCTGATGGGGGAGGCGCTGTCGCAGTCCCAGCGGGTGGTGGCCGACCGGGACGCGCTGTCGACCATGCTGGTGGGCGGGGTGGCCGACGGGTTCGATCTCGCCGAGGTGGGGCGGATGTTCTCGCGGATCACCGAGGCGCACACGAAGCGGATGGCTGCGCTGGGCTTGGCCGCCTAGCGCTCTGTGCGCTCTGAGGCGGGAATCAGGGGGAGTTGCGCGGCTGCGGGTGTGTGGTGGCTGGGCCGCGCAGTTCCCCGCGCCCCTGCGAGGGCCCTTCGGCCCGGGGCGCTTGAAACGGTCTTGGGCGCTCGAAGCTACGCCGGGATCGATCGTCGGCGCACATGGCGGCCCGCCGGGCGGAGCAGCAGCGAGAGCGACGCCGCCGAGACGATCGCGGCACCCAGAAGGCTTACGAGGGCCGTGCCGGGGCCGAGCGCGCTGTGGGTGACGAAGTCGCCGAAGAGGGCTCCTGCGACACCTGTGGAGAACACCAGGGGGCGGGCCGGAAGTCGGTGGGAAAGGCGGCTGGCCGCGGCCCACGACAGGGCCATGCCGAGCAGTGCGGATCCAAGGACTTCCAGCAGCATCACGAGTGGTCCCTCCCACGGCCGGCCGTTGCTTCACGGTCGTAGGGCGTCATACCCGTGACCTGCGGAATGCAATCCTCCTCTGTGGGTGACTTGTGGACCGGATGTGGAGAGCGGACACGACGGAGGGGCCCGGCGGACACACGTCCACCGGGCCCCTTTCGTACTGCTGTGGCTAGACCGCGCTGAAGCCCACCTTGCGCACCGTCGGCTCGCCGAGCTCGATGTACGCCAGGCGGTCCGTCGGGACCAGCACCTTGCGGCCGCGCTCGTCCTCCAGGGACAGCACCTGCGACTTACCGGCGAGCGCGTCGGCGACGAGGCGCTCGACCTCCTCGGCGTTCAGACCGCTCTCCAGCACGATCTCGCGGGGCGCGTGCTGCACGCCGATCTTGACCTCCACGGCTATGTCCCTCCGACGGTCAGTGAAGTGCGCGACCTTCCGCGCCGTACGCAGCACACATTAGCCCGGTGAGGGGACGTACACGCTGCGGGCGTGCACGCCAGGAGCGAACAGCGAACGGGAATGCCGGGACGGCGGGCCCGTGACGCCTCAGTGGTGGTCGGTGCCGTGCAGCGGGAAACCGGCGATGCCCCGCCAGGCCAGCGAGGCCAGCAGCTGCACCGCCTGGTCGCGCGGGACGCTGCGGTCGCTGTGCAGCCAGGAGCGGGCCACCACCTGGGCGAGGCCGCCGAGACCGGAGGCCAGCAGCATCGACTCGGCACGCGAGAGACCGGTGTCCTCGGCGATCACGTCGCAGATCGCCTCGGCGCACTCGTTGGTGACCTTGTCGACGCGCTCGCGCACCGCGGGCTCGTTCGTCAGGTCGGACTCGAAGACCAGGCGGAAGGCGCCGCCGTCGTCCTCGACGTACGCGAAGTACGCGTCCATGGTCGCCCGGACCCGCTGCTTGTTGTCGGTCGTCGACGCGAGCGCCCCGCGCACCGCCTGGATCAGGGCGTCGCAGTGCTGGTCCAGCAGGGCCAGGTAGAGGTCGAGCTTGCCCGGGAAGTGCTGGTAGAGCACCGGCTTGCTGACACCGGCGCGTTCGGCGATGTCGTCCATCGCGGCCGCGTGATATCCCTGCGCGACGAAAACTTCCTGGGCGGCGCCCAGCAACTGGTTCCGACGGGCACGGCGCGGCAGGCGCGTGCCCCGCGGGCGCGCCGCCTCTGTCTGCTCGATGGCTGTCACGCCGCCTCCCAAAATCGTCCACATGCGGATTACGCCGCCCGGCCATCGTACTTTTCGGTAACCGTGCTGTGCGTGGTGCGAGCGCAGAATTTCACGTACCGGACGACGGCGAAAGCCGCACCGGGAAATGCGGACAGGCCAGGCGGACCCGTCGGAGCCTCCACGGTCAGCGGTAGTCGTCCTCGTCGAGGGAGACCACGCGCGCCTGTTCGATGAGATCGGCCTCGTTCGCGCGGTCCTCGTCCACACCGGTGAGCGGGTCGTCATGGGACGGTGCGATGTCCGTGTGCTGCTCGGCTGCGTCGCCCTCCGGGGCCTCGACGCCGATCTCCGGAGCGTCCTCCGCCTCCGGCTCCAGATCGTCGAGCACGTCGGGGTCGGTGGGGTCATGGGCCATGGTGGGCTCCCTTCCATCGAATGTCCCTGGCAGAAGCAGGGGGCCATAAACGGGTGCCCTCTTTATGAGCGTAGGAGACACCGGATGCGGACGCTATGCCATCGACGGCCGTTCACCCCGGATGCAGCCGACGGCCGTCCCCGCGGCCTCGTCGACGGCTCGTCGGCGCACCTTCCGTGGTGCCGCGCGGCGGCTCGCCCGGGTGGTTCTGTGATGGCGAACACACGAATCACTGTGTGATCGTCTCGTAACATTGGCCCATGTCTTCGACCGAGCTGCCATCAGTGCCGCCCACCAGCGTGCTCCCGAAGGCGGCGGCCGTCAGAGTCGCGGAGGGCGAGCGGCTGCGGTCGGTCGGGCTGCCCGGCGTCACCCTCACGGTCCGGTCCAGGCCGCCCACGCGCACGGGCCTGCCGCCCGCGCTGTACGTCCACGGGCTCGGCGGCTCCTCGCAGAACTGGTCGGACCTGATGCAGCGGCTCGAAGGCGTCGTGGACGGCGAGGCGGTCGATCTGCCGGGCTTCGGCGACTCCCCGCCGCCGGACGACGGCGACTACTCGGTCACCGGGCACGCGCGCGCGATCATCCGCTACCTCGACGCGGTCGGCCGCGGTCCGGTCCATCTCTTCGGCAACTCGCTGGGCGGCGCGGTCAGCACCCGCGTCGCCGCCGTCCGCCCCGACCTAGTCCGCACGCTCACGCTCATCTCGCCGGCCCTGCCCGAACTGCGCGTGCAGCGCACGGCCATGCCGACGGTGCTGCTCGGCCTGCCCGGCGTCGCCGGACTGCTCACCCGCGCGACCGGCAAGTGGACCGCCGAACAGCGGGTGCGGGGCGTGCTGGCCCTCTGCTACGGCGATCCGGGCCGGGTCACGCCCGAGGCGTTCGAGTACGCGGTGGAGGAGCTGGAACGGCGGCTGCGGCTGCCGTACTTCTGGGACGCGATGGCGCGCTCCGCGCGCGGGATCGTCAACGCGTACACCCTGGGCGGGCAGCACGGGCTCTGGCGCCAGGCCGAGCGAGTCCTCGCCCCGACCCTGCTGATCTACGGCGGCCGCGACCAGCTCGTCGGCTACCGCATGGCGCAGAGGGCGGCACGCACCTTCCGTCACTCCCGGCTGCTGTCCATGCCGGACGCCGGGCATGTGGCGATGATGGAGTACCCGGCGGCGGTGGCCGGGGCGTTCCGTGAACTCCTCGCGGACGCCGACGGGTTGGGCGCCGATACGGTCACGCCGGGCGCGGGGAGCTGAGGGGCGGGTGGGACGCCACAGCCGCCGCCGCCCGGCACCCAAAGGCGACGCCGGGGACATAACCGACATAGGTCCGAACCGGAACGGCGATTCGGGAAAGGGCGACCGCGGGGACACCGGGCCGGCAGTGCCGCGCCCGACCCACGGCACCCCTGCGGAAGGGGCCGCGCGCCTGCCTGACGGTATGCCGGCTCAGGGGATGCGGCGCCTGCCGGACGGCACGCCGGCGGGTGGGGTGCCGCGATTCGCGGACGGTACGCCTGCCCGTGGTGTTCCGCGCTCCGCGGACCGCACACCGGCTCAAGGGGCCCCCCGCCTGCCGGACGGCACGCCCGTGCAGGGCATGCCTAGGCCTTCCGGCGGTGTGCCCGGCCAGGGGCCGTCTCGGTTCCCGGACGGTACGCCCGCGCACGGTGTGCGCCGGTACCCCGACGGCACCCCGGCCCACGGTGTTCCCCGCTTCCCGGACGGGACGCCCGCCCATGGTGTCCCCCGGGCCCGTGGCGGTCACCCCCAGCAGCGGGAGGCGGGCGGTGGCTGGGGCGAGGTGGGCGGGCAGGCCGGTGCCGACGCCCCCGGGACGGCCGGGCCGTCGATACCCCGGCAGCGGCGTGGCGGGCCCGGCGGGCCCCGGCAGGACTACGTCGACGCCTTCGGCGAGGACGTCGACGTCCTCACGCCCCGCCCGGGCATCGGCGCCCAGCGTGCGGAAACGTATCCGCCCTCCTCCGGCCCGCGTACCTCCCCGCTCGCCTCCGAGCCGTACGGCGGCGACGGCAAGGGCGATGACGACGCGCCGCCCACCGGTGAACCCGCGCAGCCCAAGGGCGGCAAGGGGCGGGCCTTCGCCGGTGTCGCGGCCGCCGCCGTCACCACCGTGCTCGCGGTGATCGTCGCCGGGCAGGTCGCCGACGGCGGCGACAGCGGCGCCCAGTCCCGGTCGGCGGCCGGCGACACGCGGGCCACCGACGGTTCCGCCTCGCGCGGCAACGGCCGTACGACACCGTCGGTCTCCGCCTCGCCGCGCGTGGCGACGCTCTCGTACGAGCAGGCGATGGACAAGAAGTACCCGCTCGGCGCCAAGCTGGCCGGGTCCGGGAAGTTCGACGCCGTGCCCGGGATCGCCAAGGCGCCCGGCAAGGGGCAGAAGTACACCTACCGCGTCGACGTGGAGCAGGGGCTCGGGCTGGACGGCGAGCTGTTCGCCGCCGCCGTGCAGAAGACGCTCAACGACGACCGCAGCTGGGCCCACAACGGCGCCCGTACCTTCGAGCGCGTCTACTCCGGCAAGCCCGACTTCGTGATCACTCTCGCGAGCCCGGGAACCACCGCCGAGTGGTGTGCCAAGTCCGGCCTCGACACGACCGAGGACAACGTGTCGTGCGACTCGGCCGCCACCGAACGCGTGATGATCAACGCGTACAGATGGGCGCAGGGCAGCAAGACGTACGGAGACAAGATCCACGCCTACCGGCAGATGCTGATCAACCACGAGGTCGGCCACCGGCTCGGTTACGGCCATGTGACCTGCGACAAGGACGGCGAGCTGGCGCCGGTCATGCAGCAGCAGACCAAGTTCCTCGACCACGACGGCATCCACTGTCTGCCCAACCCCTGGCCGTTCCCGAAGAGTTGACAGGTGGCGCATACGTCACATTGACATGGGCAGAAAGTTCATACATATTTCTGGGCATGTCGCCCCGTCATGCCTCCGTGCGCGCCGCCATCGAGCTGGCGCTCATCGGCGTGACCGCGCTCTGCGTGGCCGACATCCACTGTCGCTGACTCTCGCCCCTGGGCGTTCGCGTCGCGATCTCTCTTCTCCCTCGCCGTGACTCGGTCACGGCTCTCTCGACGACCTGGCGCCCGGGCAGACGTCTGTTCACTTTCGTCTCACTCCTCGTCTATCTGTCTCGTCAGTCGAGACACGCCTTCCGAGAGGTCGTCATTCCGATGCGTCAACCGTCCGCCACAGCGCGCCGCATGGCCGTGGCATCCGTCAGCCTTGTCGTGGCCGCGGGGGCCGTCGCCTGCGGGCCGAAGGACAACGATGCCAAGGGCTCCGGTGGCGACTCCACGCCGCACAAGGGCGGCACGCTCACGGTCCTGAACTCCGACCCACAGTCGGACTTCGACCCGGCCCGCCTCTACACCTCCGGCGGGGGCAACGTGCCCTCCCTGGTGTTCCGTACGCTCACCACCCGCAACCGCGCGAACGGCGCCGCCGGCGCCAAGGTCGTCCCCGACCTGGCCACCGACACCGGGCGGCCCAGCGAGAACGCGACCGTGTGGACGTACACGTTGAAGAAGGGCCTCAAGTACGAGGACGGGACCTCGATCACCTCCGCCGACATCAAGTACGGCATCGAGCGCTCCTTCGCCCCCGAGCTCTCCGGCGGCGCGCCCTACCTGCGGGACTGGCTGGTGGGCGCGGCCGACTACCAGGGGCCGTACAAGGACAAGAAGGGGCTCTCGGCGATCGAGACGCCGGACAGCCGCACCATCGTCTTCCACCTGAACAAGCCCGAGGGCGAGTTCCCGTACCTGGCCACGCAGACGCAGTTCACGCCCGTCCCGAAGGCCAAGGACACGGGCACGAAGTACGAGGAGCACCCGGTCTCGTCCGGCCCCTACAAGGTCGTGAAGAACGAGAACGACGGTGAGCACGTGGTGCTGGAGCGCAACACGTACTGGTCGTCGGCCGTCGACGACCAGCGCAAGGCCTACCCGGACACCGTCGACGTGCGTTCCGGGCTCGACTCCTCCGTGATCAACCAGCGGCTGTCGGCGTCCCAGGGCGCGGACGCGACCGCCGTGACCACGGATACCAACCTCGGCCCGGCCGAACTCGCCAAGGTGACCGGCGACAAGGACCTGGCCGCGCGGGTCGGCACCGGCCACTTCGGCTACACGAACTACATCGCGTTCAACCCGACGGCCAAGCCGTTCGACAACGCCAAGGTGCGGCAGGCGATCTCGTACGCCATCGACCGGTCGTCCGTCATCAACGCGGCCGGCGGCAGCGCGCTCGCCGAGGCCGCGACCACCTTCCTGCCGAACCAGAAGTCCTTCGGCTACACGCCGTACGACCTGTTCCCGGCGGGCGGGACCGGCAACGCGGCCAAGGCCAAGGAGCTGCTGAAGGAGGCCGGTTACCCGAACGGGCTCACCGTGACGCTGACCCACTCCAACAGCAAGGACTTCGAGACCAGCCCGGAGATCGCGACCGCCGTCCAGGACGCGCTCAAGAAGGCCGGTATCACGGTCAAGCTGGAGGGCCTGGAGGAGAACGACTACAAGGACAAGATCCACAGCGTCAAGACGGAGCCGGGCTTCTTCCTCGCCCACTGGGGAGCCGACTGGCCGTCCGGCGGTCCCTTCCTCGCCCCGATCTTCGACGGCCGGCAGATCGTCAAGGACGGAGCGAACTTCAACACGGGCCTGCTCAACGATGCTTCGGTCAATGCCGAGATTGACGCGATCAACAAGTTGACCGACCTCGACGCGGCCGCCAAGCGGTGGGGTGCGCTGGACAAGAAGATCGCCGGGCAGGCGCTGACCGTGCCGCTGTTCCACCCCGTCTACAAGCGACTGGTCGGCAAGGACATCAAGAACGTCGTGATCAGCGACTGGACCGGCGTCCTGGACATCTCCCAGGTCGCGGTGAAGTAGCGCCGTGAGCGAGGCACTTGTCGCCACCCAGGCCCCCGAGGCGATCGCCTCGGGGGTCTCGGGGGCCCGTCAGTTCTGGCGGCGGCTGCGCACCCAGCGCGCCGCCCTCGTCGCGGCGGCCGTGGTCGCGCTGCTCGTCCTGGTCGCGCTCGCCGCGCCGCTGCTCACCGCGATCGAGGGCCAGGACCCGACGACCTACCACCCGTCCCTCATCGACTCCGCGCGTGGCGGCGTGCCGATCGGCTCCTTCGGGGGCATCGGCGCCGACCACTGGCTGGGCGTGGAGCCGCAGACCGGGCGGGACCTCTTCGCCCGCCTGGTGTACGGCGCCCGGGTCTCCCTGGGTGTGGCGCTGGCGGCGACCGTGATCCAGGTCCTCCTGGGGCTCGGCATCGGGGTGGCGGCCGCGCTCGGCAGTGGATGGGTTGATCAACTGTTGAGCCGGTTCACCGACATCTTCGTCGCGATGCCCTTGATGGTCATGTCGCTGGCGCTGCTCGCGATCGTCCCGCAGAGCTTCCCGCGGCCCGTCCTGGTCACGCTCGTCATCGGGTTCATCGCCTGGGGCAACACCGCGAAGATCGTGCGCGCCCAGACGCTCACCCTGAAGGGGCTCGACTACGTCGCCGCCGCGCGGCTCAGCGGCTGGGGCACCTGGCGCATCGCCTGCCGCGAACTCCTGCCCGGGCTGGCCGCGCCGGTCATCACGTACGCGTCCATCTTGATCCCGGTCAACATCAGCACCGAGGCGGCCCTGTCGTTCCTCGGCGTCGGTGTGAAGCCGCCGACGCCGTCCTGGGGGCAGATGCTCACCGCCGCCGACGTCTGGTACCAGGCGGCCCCGCAGTACCTGCTGCTCCCGGCCGGCGCGCTCTTCGTGACCGTCCTCGCGCTGACCGTCCTCGGCGACGGCGTCCGCGTCGCCCTCGACCCGCGCGCCGCGTCCCGGCTGAGCGTCGGCACGGGGCGCAAGCGGGAGGCCAGGGCCACCGGGTCCCCGAAGTCCGCCGGATCCGCCGGATCCGGCGGATCCAGCGGGGCCGCCGGATCCGCCGCGTCCGCCGCGTCCGCCGAGGAGGGGTCCGCATGAGCGGCTTCGGTGGGTTCCTGCTCCGCCGTGCCATCGGCATCGTCGTGACCCTGCTGGCCATCTCGGTGATCGTCTACGTCGTCTTCTACGCCACCCCCGGCAACGTCGCCCAGATCACCTGCGGCCCGCGCTGCTCCCCGGAGCAGGTGCACCAGGTGGCCCAGCAACTGCGCCTCGACGACCCCCTGTACGTGCGCTACTGGCACTTCCTGGAGGGCCTGCTCGTCGGCCAGGACTACTCGACGGGCACCTCCGTGGAGCACTGCTCGGCGCCCTGCCTGGGGCTCTCCTACCAGACCGACCAGCAGGTGCTGAGCATCATCCTCACCAAGCTCCCGGTCAGCCTCTCGCTCGTCCTCGGCGCGATGGTGCTCTGGCTCGTCCTGGGCGTCGGCAGCGGCGTGCTCTCCGCCTGGCGGCGCGGCCGGTTCACCGAACGCGTCCTGACCGCCCTCACGCTGGCGGGCTGGGCCACCCCGGTCTTCGTCATCGGCCTCGTGCTGATGATCGTCGTCTGCGGTGAACTGCAGCTGCTGCCCTTCCCGCAGTACGTCAACTTCACCGACGACCCCGAACAATGGGCGTGGAACCTGCTGCTGCCGTGGCTGTCCCTGGCCCTCATCGAGGCCGCCTCGTTCGCCCGGCTGACCCGGTCGTCGATGCTGGAGACGCTGGCCGAGGACCACATCCGCACCTTCCGCGCGTACGGCGTCGGGGACCGGGCGATCGTCGGACGGCACGCCCTGCGAGGGGCGCTCGCGCCGGTCATCGCGCTGAACGCCAACAACGTCGGCTCGGCCGTGGGCGGCGCGGTGCTCACCGAGACGCTGTTCGGACTGCCCGGCATCGGCCAGGAACTCGTCCACGCCGTCAACGTGGTCGACCTGCCCGTCGTCGTCGGAATGGTCCTGGTCATCGGCTTCTTCGTGGTCATCGCCAACGCCGTCGCGGACGTGCTGTACGCGGTGGCCGACCGACGGGTGGTACTGACGTGAGTCTCGTCCGAGTCACTGATCTGACCGTCGAGTTCGGCGACCTGCGGGCCGTGGACGGACTCTCCTTCAGCCTGGAAGCGGGCGCCGCCCTGGCCCTGGTCGGCGAGTCCGGCTCCGGCAAGTCCACCGTCGCCTCGGCCCTGCTCGGGCTGCATCGCGGCACGGGCGCCCGGGTCGGCGGCACGATCGAGGTCGCCGGTACCGACGTACCGGCGGCTTCCGACGAGGAACTGCGGCGGCTGCGCGGCGCGAAGGCGGCGATGGTCTTCCAGGACCCGCTGTCCTCCCTCGACCCGTACTACGCGATCGGCGACCAGATAGCCGAGGTGTACCGCGTGCACACGCGCGTGTCGCGACGGGCCGCACGCGCGCGTGCCGTGGAGGTTCTGGACCGGGTGGGCATTTCGGACGCGCCCCGCCGGTCCCGGTCGCGCCCGCACGAGTTCAGCGGCGGCATGCGCCAGCGCGCGCTGATCGCCATGGCGCTCGCCTGCGAGCCCGACCTGCTGATCGCCGACGAGCCCACCACCGCCCTCGACGTGACCGTCCAGGCCCAGATCCTGGACCTGCTGCACACCCTCCGCGAGGAGACCGGCATGGGCCTGCTGCTCGTCACGCACGACGTGGGCGTCGCCGCCGAGAGCGTCGACCGGGTGCTCGTCATGCGGCACGGGCGCGTGGTCGAACAGGGTCCGGTCGCCGCCGTGCTGGGGGCGCCCGCGCAGCCGTACACGCGCGAACTGCTCTCCGCCGTCCCGCGCGTGGACGCGGTGCGCGCGCCCTCACAGGCGACCGAGGAGGCCGTGCTGGAGGCGTCCGGCCTGCGGCGCGAATTCGGGCGCGGCAAGGGGGCGTTCACGGCCGTGGACGACGTGTCGCTGACCGTCCACCGGGGCGAGACCCTCGGCATCGTCGGCGAGAGCGGCAGCGGCAAGACGACGCTCGGGCGGATGCTGGTCGGGCTGCTGGAGCCGACGGCGGGGGAGGTCCGCTACGAGGGGCACGCGCGCGTGGGCGTGCGGCCGGCCGTCCAGATGGTGTTCCAGGACCCGGTGTCGTCCCTCAACCCCCGGCGCAGCGTGGGTGAGTCGATAGCCGATCCGCTACGCGCGCGTGGCATGGGGGTCCCCCCGTTCGAGCGAAGCCGAGAACGGGGGAGCGACGAGAGGCGTATCCGGGGGCGCGTGATCGAACTGCTGGAGCGCGTGGGGCTCGAAGGGGCGCACTACGAGCGCTATCCGCACGAGTTCAGCGGTGGTCAGCGCCAGCGCGTGGGCATCGCGCGGGCGCTCGCGGCCGATCCGCGCGTCATCGTCTGCGACGAGCCGGTCTCCGCGCTGGACGTCACCACCCAGGCCCAGGTCGTCGCCCTGCTCGGCGAGCTCCAGCGCGAACTCGGCCTGGCGCTCGTCTTCGTCGCCCATGACCTCGCCGTCGTCCGCCAGGTCAGCGACCGGGTCGCGGTGATGCGCCGCGGCCGGATCGTCGAGACCGGATCCGCCGACGAGGTCTACGACAACCCCCAGGACCCGTACACCCGGCAACTGTTGGCCGCCGTACCCGCCCTCGACCCCGAGGTCGCGGCCCGACGGCGGGCGGCCCGGCGGGAACTGGCGTCGGCGTGACGTTTCAGCAGCTCCTGGGGGCATCCTGATGTGACGTTTCGCCGTCGATCGATCTCTTAGCGCGACCGAACGCGACCCGCACGGGAAAGTTACGACCGTTCACCCCTTTTGGTGGCGCGATGGACAACCGTCCGTCGCGCCACCGCCTTGTCCGCATACGTTCGTCCCGCTGCGAGCCACCGAGGCAACGGTGGCTCCCCATACGGGAGATCGATCGGGGGTGCACACGTGCGCATCGGACTGCTTACGGAGGGTGGCTATCCGTATGTGAGCGGTGACGCCGGACTCTGGTGCGACCGGCTCGTGCTCGGGCTCGGGCAGCACGAGTTCGACCTCTACGCGCTCAGCCGCAGCAGGCGCCAGGAGGACGAGGGCTGGCTGCCGCTGCCGCCGCACGTCAGCCGGGTGCGGACGGCTCCCCTCTGGTCCGCCGAGGAGGACGGGGTCGCGTACGGCCGGCGTGCGCGCCGGCGCTTCGTCGAGAGCTACGGGGAACTGGCGGGGGTGCTGTGCGCCGGCCCGGGCGGCGGCGGCCCAGCCGGTCCGGGCCCGGACGGCGAAAACGGTGCGGACGGCTCCGGTGCGGGACCCGGCCATCTGGCGGACCGTTTCGGCAGCGCGCTCTACGGACTCGCCGAACTCGCCCGCGACGAAGGCGGACTGGTCGGCGCGCTACGCTCCGACAGCGCCGTGCGCACGCTGGAGCGTGCCTGCCGCGCACCCGGCGCACTCGGTACGGCGCGCGAGGCGCGCGTGCCGGATCTGCTCGCCGTCGCCGCGCACCTCGAACGTGCCCTGCGCCCCCTCTCGCTCGACTGGTACGGCGACGACGGCCTCGGTGCCGCCGATCTCTGCCATGCCACCGCCGGCGGCCCGGCCGCCCTGCCGGGCCTGCTCGCCCGCCACTTCTCCGACGTGCCGCTGCTGGTCACCGAGTACGGCGTGCAACTGCGTTCGCACTACCTCGCCTCCGGCCCCGACGCGGCCACCCCGGCCGTGCGCGCCCTGCTCGCCGCCTTCCACGGCCGGCTCGCCGCCGAGGTCTACGGCCGCGCCGCGATCATCACCCCCGGCAACGCGCACGCCCGCCGCTGGCAGGAGCGCTGCGGCGCCGACCGCTCACGCATCCGCACCGTCCATCCGGGCATGGAGGCCGCCCGCTTCGCCGAGGTCGGCGAGGCGCCGGACCGGGCCGACCCGGACACGCTGGTGTGGGTCGGCCGGACAGAGCCGTCCAAGGACCTGGTGTCACTGCTGCACGCCTTCGCGGAGGTCCGCAAGGAGGAGCCCAAGGCACGGCTGCGGGTCGTGGGTGCCCCGGCAGGACCGGAGGGCCGGGATTATCTGGGCCACTGCAAGGCGCTCGCCGCCCAGCTCTTCCCGGACGAGGCCGAAGGGGTGCACGCCGTCGGCGACAACCCGGTCGCCTTCGAGGAGATCGGCGGCCCCGAGGCACCGACCCTCGCGGACGCCTATGCGTCCGGATCGGTCGTCGTCCTCTCCAGCGTCGTCGAGGGCTTCCCGGTCGGCCTGGTCGAGGCGATGCTCTGCGCCCGCGCGACCGTCTCCACCGACGTCGGCGCCGTGGTGGAGGTCATCGGCGGCACCGGTCTCGTCGTACCCCCGCGTAATCCGCGGGCGCTCGCGGAGGCGTGCGTGGCGCTGCTGCGCGACCCCGAGCGCCGTGAGCGCCTCGGAGCCGCCGCACGCGCCAGGGCACTCGAACTGTTCACCGTCGAGCAGAACATCGCGGCATTTCACAGCATTTACCTCGAGATCGTCTCGCACTGCCCAGTGCGCCGGGTCGTCCTCGACGACGCCGGCAAGCCGCTGCCGTTCGCAGCTCCGGCCGAGGCCCATGTCCCCGGCCGCTGGACCGGCCCCACGGCCCGCGTCGTGAGCCGGGGCGGGCCCGGCGGGGCCCTGGGCGCCCCCCTGGGGCCGACCCCGGTACGGGCCACGCCGCTCGCGGCAACGGAGGGCGCCCTGTGAACGGCGACGAGGACGGCGCCGTGAGCGGCGGTCTGGGGGAGCTCGAACAACCCGGGCGCCCCGGTGGGGCCGACGCCTGGGACGCGCGGTCGGAGGAATGGCTCCTGGGCGTGGCGGAGGACGACTCGGCAGACGCCCTGTCCGGAAGCAGGGCGTCAGGGTCGGCCGCGCTGTCCGGCGGGGGCTCCACACGGACTGCCCGGGACACCGCGGGCCGCCGCGGAACCGCCCCACGCCGAGGCGCCGGCGACCCCGTGAAAGCGCTGATGCACCGCCACCGCGCGCTCTGCGAGCAGGCCGTCGACCCACTGGAGATCGCGGCCGGCCTCGAAGCGCACGGCGTCACCGACCGGACCGCCGCCCGCTTCAGGCACCGTGACGTCTTCTCACTCGCCGAGGAGCTCTACGCGCGCGTGCCCCGCGACGGCGACCGGCGCCCGTGCCCGGAACCGGCGCCCGCGCCCCGCGTGCGCGCCGACTGGGCGCTGCTCACGCTCCTGCCGGGCGCGGTCGGCGTGGCGGTCGTGACCGGCGTACGGCTCACCGAGGGGCGCCCGCGCCTCCTGACGGCGACCGCCGGCGTGCTCGCCCTCGCCCTGGCCGCAGGCCTGGCCCTGCGCCGCGGCCCCCTGGCCGTGCCCGCCCGCACCCTCGCCCGGCACACCCTGACCGGCACGCGCGTGTGGACCTGCTGGCTCCTCGCCTACGCCCTCCTCGGTAACGGCCTCCTGCGGGCCGTCCTGGACGGCGGCCCCGACGGCCTCCCGACCGGCGCCGCGCACGGCCCCTGGCCGGTGACCACCGCGCCCGTCCTCGCTCTCACGCTGGCCTGCGCGCCGGCCGCCTGGAGTGCCCATCTCTTCAGGGCCGGCGCCCGGCGCAGGCTTGCGGGCAGCCGGGGCCTGGAGGAGTTCGCCGGGGCCGTACAGCCGCTGCTGCTCGGCACGTTCGCCCTCTGCCTGGGCGTCCTCACCGCCCTGCTCGCCCTGTGCGGCGCCGCCCTGGGCGAACCCGCCGGCTACCCGGAGGCCCTCACCCTCGGCGCCGTACTCCTGCTCGCCCGCCTCCTCACCGTCCACAACGCGCCGCAGGGCCCCGCTCTCGCCCTCGCCGCCGCCACCGAAGCGGCGGCCGTGGGCCTGGTCCTGGCCGGCCGGCTGCCCGGCTGCGCCTTCCTCGCGGCCCCCGTCGACGCCCTGGCCGGCGCGTGGGGCGCGAGCAGCGTCCCGGCTCTCGTCTGCGGCGCCGCAGCTCTGGCGCTGCTGTTCCAGGCGGCCCGCACCCTCACCCGGGCCTCGGCCCACGCACCGACGGAGGACCCGGAGTGAGCAGAGCCGCCGTTCTCTTCGCCTGCCTCACCGTGCCGTCGCGGCGGCAGGCGCCCGGCACCCCGCCGGAGGCAACCGCACCACCCCTTGAAGGAGACCACCAGATGACCACCTCCCGACCCGGACCCGGAGCGTCCGGAACCACCGGAGTCGCCGGAGCGCACACCCCGGGAGCCACGCGATGAGGGTTCTGCTGATCGGAGCCAACGGATACCTCGGCCGCTTCGTCGCCGACCGGCTGCTCGCCGACCCGGCCGTCCAGCTCACCGCGCTAGGCCGCGGCGACGACGCCGATGTCCGCTTCGACCTCGCCTCCGGCAGCCCCGGTGCGCTCACCCGCTTCCTCGACGCGGTCCACCCGGGCGTCATCGTGAACTGTGCCGGCGCCACCCGCGGCGGTGCCCGGGAACTCACCCGGCACAACACCGTCGCCGTCGCCACCGTCTGCGAGGCCCTGCGCCGCAGCGGCTGCGGCGCCCGCCTGGTGCAGATCGGCTGCAGCGCCGAGTACGGCCCGAGCCAGCCCGGCTCCTCCACGGCCGAGGACGCCGTACCGCGCCCCGGCGGCCCGTACGGCGTCAGCAAGCTCGCCGCCACCGAACTGGTCCTCGGCTCCGGCCTGGACGCGGTCGTCCTGCGTGTCTTCTCGCCCGCCGGGCCCGGCACCCCGGCCGGCTCCCCGCTCGGCCGCCTCGCCGAAGCCATGCGCCGCGCCATGCAGTCCGGCGACGGCGAACTCAAACTCGGCGGCCTCGGCGTCCAGCGCGACTTCGTCGACGTACGCGACGTCGCCCGCGCGGTCCACGCGGCCTCGCTCTCCGCCGCCCAGGGCGTCATCAACATCGGCTCCGGCCGCGCCGTCCGGCTGCGTGACGCCGCCGCCGTGCTCGCCCGGGTCGCCGGATACGGCGGCGCCCTGCACGAACTCGACGGCCCGCCCGGCCCGATGCGCAGTTCCATCGGCCACCCCCGCCTGGACCCCGACCACGCGGCCCCGGTCGCGTACCCGTACCCGGACGGCTGCGGCAGCTGGCAGCAGGCCGACGTGCGCTGTGCCCGGGACCGGCTCGGCTGGCGGCCCCGTATCAACCTCGAGGAATCCCTCGCGGACATCTGGATGGAGGCGGCATGCCGCATCTGACCAGTGCCAGGGCGGGCGCCGCGGCCACCGGCGTCCGCACCGCCTTCGGCATCCCGGGCTACGCCCACCCCCTCCTCGCCCCGGCGCAGTGGGCCGAACTCACCCGCCCGGGCACCCCTCTGCACTGGGTCGTCCTCAACGTGGCGAACGGCCCCGGCAGTCGTCCCGACCCGCACTGCCTGGAGGCGGCCGGCCGGCTCCGCAACGCGGGCGTCCGCGTCCTCGGCCGCCTGGACACCACCTACGGTGCCCGCCCCCACGGCGACCTGATCTCCGACGCCCGCCGCTATCACGACTGGTACCGCGTCGACGGCTTCCTGCTGGACCGCTGCCCAGGCGAGCGCACCGCGCTGCCCGAGATCCGCCGCGCGGTCGCCACGCTCCGCACCATCGGTGACGCTCCCCACCTCGTCCTCGGCCACGGCACCCACCCCCACCCGGCCTACGCCGAGAACGCCGACCAACTGGTGACCTTCGCCGGCCCGTGGAGCGACTACCGCTGGTCCCATGTCGCCGAGTGGACCGCGGACTATCCACCGGACCGCTTCTGCCACTTCGTGCACGGCGTGCCCCGCGGCCACCTCGACGAGGCACTGCGCATCGCCCGCTGGCAGGGCGCCGCCACCATCTACTTCACCGACCGCACAGATCGCGGCGGTCGAGTGGACCCCTGGGAGAACATGCCCGGCTACTGGGACGACATCGTCTCGCGGGTCGGGACAGGTGTCTCGGAATGAAGGTGGCCATGGCAGTGTTACAGGGAGAACAACTGTAGTGATTGACCGATCAACGGAGTCCCCGTGTCGCTGCCACCCCTGGTCGAGCCAGCCTCTGAGCTCACCGTAGACGAGGTCCGCAGGTACTCCCGCCACCTGATCATCCCCGACGTCGGGATGGACGGGCAGAAGCGGCTGAAGAACGCCAAGGTGCTCTGTGTGGGCGCCGGCGGCCTGGGTTCGCCGGCGCTGATGTACCTCGCCGCGGCCGGTGTCGGCACCCTCGGCATCGTGGAGTTCGACGAGGTCGACGAGTCGAATCTGCAGCGCCAGATCATCCACAGTCAGGCCGACATCGGCCGCTCCAAGGCCGAGTCCGCCCGTGACTCCGTCCTCGGCATCAACCCGTACGTGAACGTGGTCCTTCACGAAGAGCGGCTCGAGGCCGAGAACGTGATGGACATCTTCAGCCAGTACGACCTGATCGTCGACGGTACGGACAACTTCGCCACCCGCTACCTGGTCAACGACGCCTGCGTGCTGCTCAACAAGCCGTACGTCTGGGGTTCGATCTACCGCTTCGACGGCCAGGCCTCGGTCTTCTGGTCCGAGTACGGCCCCTGCTACCGCTGCCTGTACCCGGAGCCCCCGCCGCCGGGCATGGTCCCCTCCTGCGCCGAGGGCGGCGTGCTGGGCGTGCTCTGCGCGTCCATCGGCTCCATCCAGGTCACCGAGGCCATCAAGGTCCTCACCGGCACCGGCGAGCCCCTCGTCGGCCGCCTGATGATCTACGACGCCCTGGAGATGCAGTACCGCCAGGTCAAGGTCCGCAAGGACCCGAACTGCGCGGTCTGCGGCGAGAACCCGACGGTCACCGAGCTCATCGACTACGAGGCCTTCTGCGGCGTCGTCTCCGAGGAGGCCCAGCAGGCGGCCGCCGGCTCGACGATCACTCCCAAGCAGCTCAAGGAGTGGATCGACGACGGCGAGAACATCGAGATCATCGACGTCCGCGAGCCGAACGAGTACGAGATCGTCTCCATCCCGGGCGCCAAGCTGATCCCGAAGAACGAGTTCCTGCTCGGCACCGCCCTGGAGGGCCTGCCCCAGGACAAGAAGATCGTCCTGCACTGCAAGACGGGTGTCCGCAGTGCGGAAGTCCTCGCGGTCCTGAAGTCCGCGGGCTTCGCGGACGCCGTGCACGTCGGCGGCGGCGTGATCGGCTGGGTCAACCAGATCGAGCCGGAGAAGCCGGTTTACTGAGCGCAGTCTCCGCGACGGGCGGGGGCTTCGGGTGCTGAAGGCGCCGGGAGCCCCCGCCTTCGTCATGAGCAGACCTTGCCGTCCTTCGGGACCGTGCCGTCCAGCAGATAGCCGTTCACCGTCGAGTCCACGCAGTCGCTCCCGCGGCCGTACGCGCTGTGGCCCTCGCCCTTCCAGGTCAGCTCCACGCCGACACCCTTGCCCAGCTCGTCGGCCATCCTCCGGGCGCCCTCGTACGGGGTCGCCGGGTCGCCCGTGTTGCCCACCAGCAGGATCGGGGCCGCGCCCGGGGCGCTCACCTCCGGGGTGTCGTACTCCCCGGCCACCGGCCAGTCGTGGCACCAGCCGGCCGTGTCCCAGCCCAGGAAGTCGCCGAAGACGGGCGAGATCTTCTCGAACTCGGGCAGCAGCCTCTTCGTCTGGGCGAGCGTGGGCCGCTGCTTGTCGTCCAGGCACGATATGACCCGCTGGGAGTGGGTGGTCGTGCCGTAGTGCCCCGAGGTGTCACGTTCGTTGTACTGGTCCGCGAGCGACAGCAGCTCCGAGCCGTCGCCGTCCTCGGCCGCCTGGAGCGCGCTGGTCAGCGTCGGCCAGCTGTCCTGGCTGTACAGCGGCAGGACGATGCCGGTGACCGCGAGGGTCTGGGTCAGCTTCCGCCCGGAGGAGGTCGCGAGCGGCTCGGTGTCGAGCTTCTCCAGCAGGTCCACGATCTTCTGCGAACCCTGCTCCGGGTCCTGTCCGGTGGACTTGAGGTAGTCGTCCAGCGCCCGCTGGAAGCCCTGGGCCTGGTTCTTCGCGTGCCCGACCGAGTCCGCGGCCGGGTCGACCACCGCGTCCAGGATCAGCCGCCCCACCTTCTTCGGGAACAAGTGGGCGTAGACGCCGCCGAGTTCGGTGCCGTACGAGATGCCGAAGTAGTGCATCTTCGTATCACCGAGCACCTGGCGCATCAGGTCCATGTCCCGGGCCGTGTCGGTCGTCGAGACATGCGCGATCAGCTCGCCAGCCGCCGTCTGGCAGCCCTTGCCGAAAGCGGCGGCGTCCTGGAAGTACGCAGTCTCCTCCGCCGCCGTGTCCGGGGTGGCGTCGATCGACTCGGCGGACCGCATGTCCTTGTCGCTGCGGCAGCGGATCCCCTCACTGGCGCCCACCCCGCGCGGATCCCAGCTCACCAGGTCGTACCGCTCGCGCAGGGTGGAGACGGTGGTGGCGTAGTACGGCATCATCGAGACGCCCGAGCCGCCCGGGCCGCCGAAGTTGAACAACAACGAGCCGATCCGTTTGCCCGAACCCCCGCTCGCCTGCGCCCGGATCAGCGCCAGCCCTATGGTCTTCCCGTCCGGCTTCGCCCAGTCCAGCGGCGCCTTGAGTGTCGCGCACCGCCACTCGTCACCAGGCGCGGCGGAGTCCGAAGTGGCTTTGCAGCGGCCCCAGCCGAGCTTCTGGGAGGCGAGGGAGGAGGGCAGGGCGGCAGAGGCGGCGGAAGAGGGCGACGGCTGTTCGGACCGTGTCTTCCCTTCGTCCCCGCCCCCGCCGGACGCCCCACCGCCGCACCCGGCCACGAGCAACCCGGCGGCAACAGCGGCCGCCCACCGTACAGAACGCAACATGTGCGCACACCCCCCTCACAGGCTCTCCGCAGGTTCGTCGCGGAAAGCGGTCAGGTCATAGTAGGCGGATTGAGCGAAGGCCGTTCCAGCCTGTGGATAACCTTTTGACCTGCGATTTCGTAGCCCTCCGGGGGTGCGGGGGTGTGCTCGGCATACGGCTCCGCCGCGTCCGCGCGATCATCCACCCCCGCGCTCACGAACAGACCGTGCCGGCCTTCGGCACCTTCCCCTCCAGCAAGTAGCCGTTCACGGTCGACTGCACGCACTTGTTCTTGCTGTCGTAGGCCCCGTGCCCCTGCCCCTGGTACGTCAGCTCCACCCCGACGCCCTTCCCCAGCGACTCCACCATCTTCTTCGCGCCCTCGTACGGCGTGGCCGGGTCGCCCGTGTTGCCCACGACCAGGATCGGCGCCGCCCCGGGCGCGCTGACGTCGGGATGGTCGGCGGCGCCCGGCACCGCCCAGCTCGTGCAACTGACCATGCCCCAGGCGAGGTAGTCGCCGAACAGCGGGGAGGCGGCACGGAATTCGGGCAGTTTTTGCTGGACGTAGCCGGCGCTGTACCGGGGCCTTTCGTCGGCGCAGTTGATGGCGATGTTCGCCGCTGTGATGTTGCTGTACTCGCCGTTCTGGCTGCGGCCGTTCATCGAGTCGGACAGCAGCATCAGGATCTTCCCGTCGCCGTCGTACGCCTCTTCGAGCCCCGCGGTGAGGTACTCCCAGAAGTCCTTGGAGTACAGGGACTGGGCGATGCCGTTGGTGGCGGCGGTCTGGGTCAGCTGGCGGGGGAGGATGCCCGGGATCGGCTTCTTGTCGAGGTCCGCGAGGAGCTTGGCGATACGGTCCTTCACGTCCTGCGGGGTGTCGCCGATCGGGCACTCGGTCTTCTTGGACGTGCAGTCCTCGGCGAAGTTGTCGAGCGCGAGCTGGAAGCCCTTGGCCTGTCCCAGCGAGCTCTGCTCGGGGTTCTGGCTGGGGTCGATGACGCCGTCGAGGACGGCCCGGCCGACGTTCTTCGGGAACAAGTGGGCGTAGACGCCGCCGAGTTCGGTGCCGTAGGAGATGCCGAAGTAATGCAGCTGCTGGTCGCCGAGGACCTGGCGCATGAGGTCCATGTCGCGGGCCGCGTCGGTGGTGCGTACATGCGGCAGGATCGACTTGGAGTTCTTCTCGCAGGCGGCGTTGAACTGCTTGGTGCGGTTGATCAGCTGGGTGCGCTCGGCGCTGGTCTCGGGCGTCGCGTCCTGCTGGAAGTAGTTGTCGAGCTGTTCGTCGTTCTCGCACTCGACGGGATCGCTGCGGCCGACGCCGCGCGGGTCGAAGCTGACGAGGTCGTAGCGGGTGCGCAGGCCCGCGTAGTCCTCGGCGAACGCGGGGAGCGTGGTGACGCCACTGCCGCCGGGCCCGCCGAAGTTGAAGATCAGGGAGCCGATCCGTTTGCTCGCGTCGCCGCTGGTCGTGGCCCGGATCAGCGCCAGGCCGATGGTGGCGCCCTTCGGCTTCGACCAGTCCAGCGGTGCCTTCATGGTGGCGCACTGCCAGGCGCCGCCACCGGGCAGCGGCGAGGGGGTGTCGCCGCCGCCCTCGGCCTTTTCGGGGGCCGGGCAGGCCTTCCAGTCCAGCTTCTGTGCCGCCAGATCCCCGCCCTTGGCGGCGCCGTCGCTGCACCCGGCCAGCAGGCAGGACAGCGCCAGGGCGGCGGTCAGGGCGGCGACACGGATCCGGAAGGGGTTCGGCATGCTCCCATCCTGGGGTCGCGCGCGGCCACGCGCGCGGGGCGCGAGCCGTACGAGGTACGGCCGTAGCGCGTCCCGTACGAGCCGGAGCGCCTCGCGCCCTCGGCTCCGTCGCCGTGTCTAGAGCGCTCCCTTGCGGGAGAGATGGTTGAAGGCCAGCCAGCCGGGCAGGACCGGCAGCCACAGGGTCAGCAGCCGGTACAGCAGGACGGCGGGGGCCGCGACCTCCTTGGGGAGGCCGACGGCGATCAGGCCGACGGTCAGGGTCGCCTCGACCGCGCCGACACCGCCCGGGGTCGGCGCCGCGGAGCCGAGCGCGTTTCCGGCGAGGAAGACGACGGCGACGCTGGCGATGCTGAGCGAGGTCGACTCGTCGCCGAACGCGCGGATGGAGGCGTCCAGACACATCACGAAGCAGGCGGTGAGCAGCAGCATGCCGCCGATGCCGGTGACGAGCTTCTGCGGCCGCTGCAGCACGTCCAGCATGCGCGGCACGACGCCCGCGAAAAGCGACCGCACGCGCGTGGAGACGAATTTCCGCAGGAGCGGCACCGAGGTCACGACGAGGACCAGTACGGCGACGGTCAGCAGGCCCGCGATGACGGTGCGGGACGGCGACAGCGACGGGGTCTTCTCGGTGCCGGTCAGATAGCCGAAGGAGAGCAGCATCAGGATGTGACAGCCGAGCCCGAACAGCTGCGAGGCGCCGACGCTCGCCACCGCGAGGCCCGGGCGCACACCGGCGCGCTGCAGGAAGCGTGTATTGAGGGCGACACCGCCGACCGCCGCGGGCGCCACGATCTTCACGAACGACCCGGCGACCTGCGCCGCCACGGTCCGCACGAACGGCACCCGCTCGGGCACGAAGCCGAGCAGCGCCATCGCGGCGGCGACATAGCTGACCGCCGAGAACAGCACCGCGGCGATCACCCAACCCCACTGGGCGTTCGCGACCAGGGGGCCGAACTCGATGTGGGTGAGCTGGGTCAGCAGGTAGTACGCACCGATGGCGCCGGCGAGGAGGCTGATCAGGGTGCGCGGCCGCACCCGCTCCAGGCGGGCCGGCTCGACGGGCGCCTGCGGCCTGATCTTCAGCACCTGGTGCCTGATCTGGGTGAGCAGGTCCTCTTCGCGGGCCTCTTCCAGCGCGTCGTCCAGGGCCCGTTTCTCGGCCCGCTGCTCGGCGCGCACCGTCTTCTTGTCGGGCTTCTCGGCCTCCTCCGCGCGGTCCTGCTTGGCCTGCCGGGACGCCTCCAGGACCGCGTCCCGTTCGCGCTGGGCGCGCTCTCTGGCAAGTCTTCGCAGCGTCGCGCGCGTGGAGCGGGTGAGCGCGATCGGCTGGAGCATCGGCAGGCAGTCGGCGACGGCGTCGGGCCCGAGGACGCCGACCGCCGAGGCCACCGCCCGCTCGGCGCCGACCCGCAGACCGAGCGTGGTGACCAGCTGGGCGACGTCCATGCGCAGCAGCAGCTCGCCGGCCGCGATCTCGCCGCCGCGCAGGTCCGTGAGGATCACCGTGCCGGAACGATCCACCAGGATGGCGTCACCCGCGAGCCTGCGGTGCGCGATCCGGCGCGACTGCAACGCCTGCACCTGGTGCCAGGTGTTGCGCAGCAGTTCGTCGGTGATCTCCTCGTCGGCCAGCGAGTCGAGGGTGCGGCCGCCGGTGTGCTCGTAGACGAGCATCACCGCGTCCGGGCCCAGCTCGGAGGTGGCGATCAGCTTGGGCGCGTTGGCACCGGCCGCGATCGCCGCGTACGCCAGCAGCGCCTCCTGCTCCAGGGCCTGGCGCAGCGACTGGAGGCTGGAGCGGGTGGCGAAGCCGCGCAGAGTCAGGTTGCGCCACGCGCGGTAGAAGAAGCCCTGGGCCTGCTGTTCCCGGTCGACGACCGTGACGTCCAGTGGCGGGCCGTCCTCCAGGGTGACGAAGTAGCGCCGGCCCCGATCGCCGTTCTCGCTGTCCAGGGCCTCCTCGCGGGCCGCGCCCACCGGGTGGAAGCCCACGTGCCGCAGGCCCGCCAGCAGGGTCCGGCCGGTGGGGCGGACGTTGGGGGAGCCGACCGCGTAGAGCGTGCCGTAGGCGACGGTCCAGCCGATCAGCACCGTGAGGATGATCGAGAACGGTGTCGTGTAGCCGGTGACGAGCATGGAGAACGCGTCGAGCATCAGCACGATCCACAGGACCGCACGCCATCTCGGCCGCCGGGACATGCCGACGGCCGTCATGTAGGCGATGACGGGCGCGAGGTAGCCGTGCACCGGGTCGGTGAGGGCGTGGATGTCACCGGGGGAGGGCTGGGTGAGCGCCTCCTGGATGGAGCCGGGGGCGGCCCGGGCGACCCACAGGTCGGTGGCAAGGGTCACTCCGTGGGCGAGGACCGCCGCGAGCACGCCGTCGGCGATGCGCAGCCCGTCCCGCTTGATGAGCCGCTCGATCGCGAAGGCGACCGGCACCAGCAGGATCGCGATGCTGGAGGCCAGCCCCGCGATCTTGATCAGCAGGTCGGGGGCCTGCCCGGTGCCCTTGTTGATGTCTTGTTCGAGCCCGGAGGTGGTGCCGTGCGCGAACGCGGCGATGCCGAGCAGCAGGGCGATGGCGAGCACGCCGACCAGGAGGCGCATGAGGTCGGAGGGGCGGTGCACGCGCGCGGGGAGCAGCGGTTCGTCGCCCTCCACCTCGTCCGTGTGGGTCTCGTCCGGCACGTGTTCCGCCTCGGAGGCGTCGGGGTCGGCAGCGGGGGCCGGGTGTCCGGCGTCCGGGTCCACGACGTTCGCACGCGCGGATTCCGCAGGTGCGGTGCCGGATTCCGCCGTGTCCGGGCGTGCGGCGGCGTCAGAGGTGCCCGCCGCTCCGTCGGGGTGCACGCCCTGCTGCTCGGTCGTCTCTTCTTGATCTCGTATCACCAGTCACCGCCCGCACGATGGTGGCATGCCCCACCGACACACGAGGGCATCAGGGTGCAGATGCGGGGGCGCACAGTCTGCCCCAAGCGCCGCCCGAGGGCGAGGCGGAGACCTGACGCGCACCGCGCGGGTTGTCGGTGGGGTGCGGCAGGATGGGGCGAATGAGCGAGCAGAGCCTTCCCGAGGACACCCGAGAGGGGTACGCGGACGAGCTGCCCGAGTACGCCGAGCGGGTCCTGGAGGTCGCCGAGCGGATCCCGCCCGGGCACGTGATGACGTACGGCGACGTCGCGGAGTGGCTGGAGGAGGGAGGGCCGCGCCAGGTGGGGCGGGTGATGTCCCTGTACGGGGGCTCCGTCCCGTGGTGGCGTGTGGTGCGCGCCGACGGGGTGCTGCTGCCTGGGCACGAGCTGAGCGCTCTGGACCGTTATCGCGCCGAGGGCACTCCGCTGAAGGAGGCGAGCAGGGCCGCGGAGGGTCATCTGCCGCGGCTCGACATGAAGCGGGCGCGGTGGGACGGCGGCACGGACGCGGGGGCTCACACCTGACAGCTTCCGCCATCCGAGGTCCTCGGGGGGAGCCTGTGGCCCGTTCGAGGGACACCGGGGACGTCCGTGGCATGACGTACGTTCGTGGGATGTGGGGTGCGCGTGCCGCGAGTGCCGCCCGAGACGGATGGGAAGAAGCGGAAGCTCTGCTTCCGTCCGGTTCGTCGGCGTAGCGTCGGCTGCGCGTGTCCCGCTCACCCCACGGCCACCGCACTGCCCGCGCGACCGCGAGCCAACCAGCACACCCACCAGGACCGGCGAACCACGTGAGCTCCTCTTCCTCCACCAAGCGCCTGTCGCACCTCCAGGTGCGACAGGGGACCCGTGGCGCTTACCGACTGGTACGTACCCCGCCGGCCGATACGGATCCCCCTCGTCTGGACGCCGCGCAGCGCGCCGTGGTTGACCACGGGGCCGGCCCGCTGCTCGTCCTCGCAGGTCCCGGCACCGGCAAGACCACCACCCTCGTGGAGTCGGTGGCCGCGCGGATCGCCCGCGGCGGGGACCCCGAGCGGATCCTGGTACTGACGTTCAGCCGCAAGGCCGCCGTCGAGCTGCGCGACCGCATGGCCCTGCGTGTCGGCGCGGCCCGCGCGCCCCGGGCGACCACCTTCCACTCGTACTGCTACGCCCTGGTCCGCGCCCACCAGGACAGCGGGCTGTTCGTCGACCCGCTGCGGCTGCTGTCCGGCCCCGAGCAGGACGTCACCGTCCGCGAGCTGCTGGCCGGCCAGGCCGAGCTGGAGCGGCTCGGGCTCGACCCGGTGCGCTGGCCGGACGAACTGCGCGCCTGCCTGACCACCCGGGGTTTCGCCGACGAGGTCCGCGCCGTTCTCGCCCGCAGCCGCGAACTGGGCCTGGACCCGGCCGCCCTGGACGCCTTCGCCCGCCGTATCGGCCGCCCCGACTGGCGGGCCGCGGCCGCCTTCCTCGCCGAGTATCTCGACGTCCTCGACCTCCAGGGCGTCCTCGACTACGCCGAACTCGTGCACCGCGCGGTACTGCTCACCCAGCGCCCCGAGGTCGCCCTGGACCTGGCCGGCCGCTACGACGCCGTGTACGTCGACGAGTACCAGGACACCGACCCGGCCCAGGTGCGGCTGCTGCACGCCCTGGCCGGCGGCGGCCGCACGCTGGTCGCCTTCGGCGATCCCGACCAGTCGATCTACACCTTCCGGGGCGCCGACGTGAACGGCATCCTGGACTTCCCGTCCGCCTTCACACGCGTGGACGGCCGTCCCGCCCCGGTCGAGGTGCTGCGTACCTCCCGTCGCTCCGGCGCCGGCCTGCTGGCCGCGACCCGCCTGCTGACCCAGCGGATGCCGCTGACCAGGCTGCCCACCGACAAGGTGCGCGCCCACCGCGAACTGGCCGCCGCGCGCGACAGCGGCGGTGTCGAGGTCTACACGTACCCGACGCCCGGCACCGAGCTGGACAACATCGCCGACATCCTGCGACGCGCGCACCTCGAGGACGGCGTGCGCTGGAGCGACATGGCCGTCCTGGTGCGCGCCGGGTCCAGCACCATCCCGACGGTCCGCCGCGCCCTCACCGCGGCCGGCGTACCCCTGGACATCGACGGCGACGACGTTCCGCTGCGCCACGAACCGGCGGTGGCACCCCTGCTGACGGCGCTCCGGGCGGTGGCCGAGGCGGAAGCGGCCCACCCCGGTGCGGGCGCGAGCACAGAAGAGGCAGGCCCCGCCGAGGACGAGGGCACCGTGGCAGCCCCCTGCTGGCTCGGTACCGAGACCGCGCTCACCCTGCTCACCTCGCCCCTGGCCGGCATGGACGCAGCCGACCTGCGCCGCCTCGGCCGCGCCCTGCGCGACGAGGAGCGGGCGGCCGGCAACGCCCTGCCGCCGCCCTCGGACGACCTGCTCGCGCGGGCCCTCGCCGAACCCGAGCGCCTGGCCGTCCACGACCCCGGGTACGCGCGCGGGGCGCAGCGGCTCGGCGCGCTGCTCAGGAAGGCCCGGGAGCGCCTGGCGGGCGGCGGTACGGCCGAGGAGGCGCTGTGGGACCTGTGGAGCGGCACGCCCTGGCCCTCGCGCCTGGAGCGCGCCGCCCGGCGCGGCGGCGCGGCCGGCCGAAACGCCGACCGTGACCTGGACGCCGTGTGCGCGCTGTTCGCCACCGCCGCCCGCGCGGAGGAGCGCAGCGGCGGCCGGGGCGCGCTGAACTTCCTGGCCGAGATCGAGGCCGAGGACATCGCCGCCGACACCCTCTCCGGACGCGCGGTACGCCCCGACGCCGTCCGCCTGCTGACCGCGCACCGCTCCAAGGGCCTGGAGTGGCGGCTGGTCGTCGTCGCCGGCGTCCAGGAGGGCCTGTGGCCCGACCTGCGCCGCCGCGGCTCGCTGCTGGAGGCCGACCGGATCGGCCGCGACGGTCTGGCCGAACCGCTCACCCCGGGCGCACTCCTCGCCGAGGAGCGACGCCTCTTCTACGTCGCCGCCACGCGCGCGCGTGAACGCCTCGTCGTCACCGCCGTGAAGGCCCCCGCGGACGACGGCGACCAGCCCTCCCGGTTCCTCACCGAACTGGGCGCCGAACCCCAGGACGTCACCGGACGGCCCCGCCGCCCGCTCTCCGTGGCGGCCCTGGTCGCCGAGCTGCGCGCGACCACGGTCGACCCGCGCGCGTCCGACACGCTGCGGGAGGCCGCCGCCCGGCGGCTGGCCCGGCTGGCCGCGCTCGCCGACGAGGACGGCCGCCCCCTGGTGCCCTCCGCCCACCCCTACCGCTGGTGGGGCATGTTCGAGCCGACCGAGAGCAAGGTGCCGCTGCGCGACCGCGACCAGCCCGTCGTGCTCTCCGGCAGCGCCCTCGACCAGCTCGCCAACACCTGCAGCCTGCAGTGGTTCCTTGGCCGCGAGGTCAAGGCCGACGCGCCCGCCACCACCGCCCAGGGCTTCGGCAACGTCGTGCACGTCCTGGCCGACGAGGTCGCCTCCGGACGCACCCCGGCCGACCTCGCGGTCCTCATGGAGCGCCTGGAGTCGGTGTGGAACGCGCTCGCCTTCGACGCCCCCTGGAAGTCGGCCCAGGAGAAGGACAACGCGCGCGTGGCGCTCGAACGCTTCCTGAAGTGGCACGTCCTGGACCGCACCGCACGCACCCCCGTGGCCAGCGAGCAGGACTTCGACGTCAGCCTCGAAGCGGGCGACTACGAGGTACGCATCCGCGGTCAGATGGACCGCGTGGAGACGGACGGCGAGGGCCGCGCCTACGTCGTCGACTTCAAGACCGGCAAACAGGCGCCCAGCGCGGCCGAGGTGGCCCGGCATCCGCAGCTCGCCGTCTACCAGCTCGCGGTCCGCGAGGGCGCCGTGGACGACGCCTTCGACGGCATACGCCCGGAGGCCGGCGGCGCCGAACTGGTCCACCTCCGGCAGGGCGCCGCCCAGCGTGACGGCGGCGAGACCCTGCCCAAGGTGCAGGCCCAGGAACCGCTGGAGGGGGAGTGGGTCGGCGACCTGCTGGCCACCGCCGCCGGCAAGGTCCTCGACGAACGGTTCACGCCGACCACCGGCCAGCACTGCACGCACTGCGCCTTCCGGGCGTCGTGCAGCGCGCGGCCCGAGGGGCGCCACGTGGTCGAGTGACGTACGACGCCCGTCCCACGGTTGTCAGTGGTCACCGTTAGCCTCGACGGCATGCCCGCCCGTATCACCGACCCCGAGCAGCTCAAAGAGCTCCTCGGCATCCCGTTCACCCCGGAGCAGACGGCCTGCATCATCGCGCCGCCCGCCCCGCAGGTGATCGTGGCCGGAGCCGGGTCGGGCAAGACGACGGTGATGGCCGCCCGCGTGGTCTGGCTGGTCGGCACCGGACAGGTGGCCCCGGAACAGGTCCTCGGCCTCACCTTCACCAACAAGGCGGCCGGAGAGCTCGCCGAGCGCGTCCGCAAGGCGCTCGTCAAGGCGGGCGTCACCCCCGAGGCCATCGACCCGGACAACCCGCCCGGCGAGCCGGCCATCTCGACGTACCACGCCTTCGCGGGCCGTCTGCTGACCGACCACGGCCTGCGCATCGGCCTGGAGCCGTCCTCCCGGCTGCTCGCCGACGCCACCCGCTTCCAGCTCGCCGCGCGGGTACTGCGCGAGGCCCCCGGCCCCTATCCGGCCCTCACCCGCTCCTTCGCCGACCTGGTCGGCGACCTGCTCACCCTCGACTCCGAGCTCGCCGAACACCTCGTACGCCCCGAGGACCTGCGGGCCTGGGACGCCGGACTGCTGAACACCCTCGCGGCCGTCAAGCTCGGCAACGCCGACCTGCGCAAGGTCCCCGAGACGGCCGCCGCCCGCCGCGAACTGGCCGAACTCGTCGTCCGTTACCGGACCGCCAAGCGCGAGCGGGACCTGCTCGACTTCGGAGACCAGATCGCGCTGTCCGCCGCGCTGGCCGGCATCCCCGAGGTGGGCCGGCTGCTGCGCGACGAGTTCCGTGTCGTACTCCTCGACGAGTACCAGGACACCTCGGTGGCTCAGCGGGTGCTCCTCGCGGGCCTGTTCGGCGGCGGCACCGGCCACCCCGTGACCGCCGTCGGCGATCCCTGCCAGGCCATCTACGGCTGGCGCGGCGCCTCCGTCGCCAACCTGGACGACTTCCCCGAGCACTTCGCGCACGCAGACGGAAGCCCCGCCACCCGCCAGGCGCTCAGCGAGAACCGCCGTAGCGGCGGCCGCCTCCTCGACCTCGCCAACGGCCTCGCCGAACCGCTGCGCGCCATGCACGCGGGCGTGGCGGCCCTGCGCCCTGCGCCCGGCGCGGAACTCGACGGCACGGTCCGCTGCGCCCTGCTGCGCACCCACGCCGAGGAGATGGACTGGATCGCCGGCTCCGTCGCCCACCTCGTCCGCACCGGCACGGCGCCCGGCGAGATCGCGGTCCTGTGCCGTACGGCGACCGACTTCGCGGAGATCCAGGGCGCCCTGGTCGCGCGGGACGTCCCCGTCGAGGTGGTCGGCCTCTCCGGGCTGCTGCACCTGCCCGAGGTGGCCGACCTCGTCGCCGTCTGCGAGGTTCTCCAGGACCCGGGCGCCAACGCCTCCCTGGTCCGGCTGCTGACCGGCCCGCGCTGGCGCATCGGCCCCCGCGACCTGGCCCTCCTCGGCCGCCGCGCCCGGCTGCTGGTGTCCCACGCGCGCGTGGGCGACGCCGACGATCCGGACCGCAGGCTCGCCGAGGCCGTCGAGGGGGTCGACCCCGCCGAGGTGATATCCCTCGCGGACGCCCTGGACACGTTCCTGGAGCTGCCGTTCGACGGTGACCAGCAGGACGACGGCCTGCCGTTCTCGCCGGACGCGCGCGTGCGCTTCGCCCGCCTCGCCACCGAAGTGCGCGAGCTGCGCCGCTCCCTGTCCGACCCGCTGATGGACGTCCTGCACCGCGTCCTCGCGGTCACCGGCCTGGAGGTGGAACTGTCCGCGTCCCCGCACGCGCTGGCCGCCCGCCGCCGCGAGACGCTCTCCAACTTCCTCGACGTCGCCGCCTCCTTCGCGGCCGGCGACCAGGAGGCGACCCTGCTCGCCTTCCTCGGCTTCCTGCGCACCGCCGCCCAGTACGAGAAGGGCCTCGACAACGCCCTGCCCGGCGGTGAGAACACCGTCAAGGTGCTGACCGCGCACAGGTCCAAGGGCCTGGAATGGGATGTCGTCGTCGTCCCCGGCCTGGTCAAGGGCACCTTCCCGAGCAGCCAGGGGCGTGAGAAGTGGACCGCCCAGGCCAAGGTGCTCCCGCACGCCCTGCGCGGCGACACCGACACCCTGCCCGACGTCGAGGCCTGGGACTCGCGGGGCATGAAGGCCTTCCACGAGGCCATGAAGGACCACCAGCACACCGAGGAGCTCCGCCTCGGCTACGTCACCTTCACCCGGCCCCGCTCCCTGCTCCTCGGCTCCGGCCACTGGTGGGGCCCCAGCCAGAAGAAACCGCGCGGCCCCTCCGACTTCCTGCAGGCCCTGTACGACCACTGCGCCACCGGACACGGCGAGATCGAGGCCTGGTCCGACCAACCGGAGGACGACGAGGAGAACCCGGCCCTGCACACGTCGAGCGTCGACCAGGTGTGGCCGCTACCCCTCGACGAGACCTCCCTGGCCCGCCGCCGCGCGGCCGCCGAGACCGTCCTTGCCCACCTGGACGCGCTCACGACAGGGGAGGACGGCCACCTCGCGGCCGGTCACGACCCCGCCGCCCACGAGGACCCGGAGTGGCCCCCGCCGCCCGACGACGAGGAGGCCGACCCCTACGCGGACGACGTCCCCGAGAAGGACTACGCCGACTGGGAATCCTGGAGCGCCGACCGCCCCACGGTCCCGCACCAGGCCACGCCCGCCGAGCGCACGCCCCCGCGCACGCCGGAGCACGAAAGCGCCCCGGAACCGGAACACACACGTGCCCCGGGACCGGAAAGCACACGTGCCCCGGGACCAGAACGCACACGCGCCCCGGAACCCGATCACGCACGCGTGACGGGGTCCGAGCAGGCACGCGTCCCGGACCCCGGCCACGCGCGCGTGCCGGAGCCCGAGCGCACACGCGCCCCGGAGCGCACGCCCCTCACCCCCGAGGAGGCCCGCGCCATCGCCTCCTGGGACCGCGACCTCGACGCCCTCACCGGCGAGCTGCTGCGCGCCCGCCGGAGCATCACCGACGTGCCCCTGCCAGCCGCGCTCTCGGCGACCCAGCTGATGCGGCTCGCCGAGGACCCGGACGGGCTCGCGCAGGAACTCGCGCGCCCCATGCCGCGCCCGCCACAACCGGCCGCACGCCGGGGCACCCGATTCCACGCCTGGGTTGAGGCGCGCTACGAAGAGCTCACCCTGCCCATGCTGGAGCCCGACGAGCTGCCCGGGAGCGACGCCGAGATCGCTGACGAACGCGACCTCGAAGCCCTCAAGGAGGCCTTCGAACGCACCGAGTACGCCCACCGCACGCCCTATCGCGTGGAGGCCCCCTTCCAGCTCGCTCTCGCCGGCCGGGTCGTACGGGGCCGGATCGACGCCGTCTACCGGACCGGGCACGGCGACGAGGCGACGTACGAGATCGTCGACTGGAAGACCAGCCGTACCCGGGCCGCCGACCCGCTCCAGCTCGCGATCTACCGGATCGGCTGGGCCGAGCAGCAGGGCGTGCCTCCCGAGTCGGTCACGGCCGCGTTCGTGCACGTCCGCACCGGTGAGGTCGAGCGACCGGAGGGGCTGCCCGACCGGGCCGCCCTGGAAAGGCTGATCGTCGGACAAGCCGTCGGGCAAGCCGTCGGGCAAGCCGAGTGTGACGAACCGCCCGCCGAGGATGTCGGTGCGGGCCGATAGGCTCGTGACCATGAGCCAGACCCCGGACAGCGCTGTCCGTACGTACATCGAGCAGCACCGTGCCGCCTTCCTCGACGACCTCGCCGAGTGGCTGCGCATCCCGTCCGTGTCGGCCCAGCCCGAACACGCCGCCGATGTCCGCCGCAGCGCCGACTGGCTCGCCGCCGCACTCAAGGAGACCGGCTTCCCGACCGCCGAGGTCTGGGAGACACCGGGCGCCCCGGCCGTCTTCGCCGAATGGCCCGCGGGCGACCCCGAGGCACCCACGATCCTCGTCTACGGCCACCACGACGTACAGCCCGCCGCCCGTGCGGACGGCTGGGACAGCGACCCCTTCGAGCCCGTGGTCCGGGAGAACCGCCTCTACGCGCGCGGGGCGGCCGACGACAAGGGCCAGGTGTTCTTCCACACACTCGGCGTCCGAGCCCACCTCGCCGCCACCGGCCGCACCGCACCCGCCGTCAACCTGAAGCTGCTGATCGAGGGCGAGGAGGAGTCCGGCTCCCCGCACTTCCGGGCCCTCGTCGAGGAACGCGCGGACCGGCTCGCCGCGGACACCGTGATCGTCTCCGACACCGGCATGTGGTCCGAGGACACCCCCACGGTCTGCACCGGCATGCGCGGCCTCGTCGAGTGCGGGATCGTCCTGCACGGCCCCGACCAGGACATCCACTCCGGAGCCTTCGGCGGCGCCGTCCCCAACCCGGCCACCGCCGCGGCCCGCCTGGTCACCGCCCTGCACGACGAGCACACGCGCGTGGCGATCCCCGGCTTCTACGACGGCATCGTCGAGCTCAGCGACCGTGAGCGGGAGCTGTGGGCCGAGCTGCCCTTCGACGAGGAGGGCTGGCTGCGCGAAGCGCACTCGTACGCCACCGAGGGCGAGGCCGGGCACACCACCCTGGAGCGCATCTGGGCCCGCCCCACCGCCGAGGTCAACGGCATCGGCGGCGGCTACCAGGGCGCCGGCAGCAAGACGATCATCCCGTCCTCGGCCATGGTCAAGCTGTCGTTCCGGCTGGTCGCCGGTCAGGAGCCCGACCACATCGAGAAGGCCGTCCGCGCCTGGGCAACCGAGCGGATCCCCGCCGGTATCCGCGCCGAGATCACCTTCCTGCCGGCCACCCGCCCGTGCCTGACCCCGCTCGATCATCCAGGCCTCCAGTCGCTGGCCCGCGCCATGGGCCGCGCCTTCGAGGGACCGGTCCGATTCACCCGTTCGGGTGGCTCAGGGCCCGCCGCGGAACTCCAGGACGTCCTCGGCGCACCCGTCCTCTTCCTGGGTATCTCCGTCCCCTCCGACGGCTGGCACGCCCCGAACGAGAAGGTCGAGCTGGACCTTCTCCTCAAGGGCGTCGAGACCAGCGCCTACCTGTGGGGTGACCTGGCCGACAACTGGCGCCATGCCCCCTGACCCGTCCGCGCCGTCCGGAGCGACATCGCGCGCGGGGCACACTGGAAGGGCCGCCCCGCCCGTCCTGTCCCCGCCCGACCCGGTCTCCTCCCACCCTTCGTCCCGCTGAACCGCCCGCTGAAACATCCGTTGCACTGGGGGAGTTGGAAGCACCCGTGACCACCTGGACCGACCACACCGCCGACCGACCCATCTCGCTGACCGCCCCGAGCGGCATCGACCGCGCCGCCCACCACCGGCTCGACGAGGCCTGGCTCGCGGCGGCGTGGAGCCACCCCGACACCCGCTGCTTCGTGGTCTCCGGCGGCCAGGTCCTCATCGACGAGACGCCCGAAGGCCGTACCGAACTCGTCATGACCCCGTCCTTCGAGGCCCCCCTCACCGAAGCGCACCGCTACTTCCTGGGCACCGACGAGGACGGCGTCAGCTATTTCGCGCTCCAGAAGGACGCCCTGCCCGGCCGTATCGACCAGTCCGCGCGCCCGGCCGGCCTGCGCGAGGCGGGGCTGCTGCTGTCGCCGCGCGACGCGGGCCTCATGGTGCACGCGGTCGGCCTGGAGAACTGGCAGCGCACCCACCGATTCTGCTCCCGCTGCGGCGAGCGCACGGTGATCGCCGCTTCCGGCCACATCCGCCGCTGCCCCGCCTGCGGCGCCGAGCACTACCCGCGCACCGACCCCGCCGTGATCATGGCCGTCACCGACGAGGACGACCGCATCCTGCTCGGCCGCCAGGTCCACTGGCCCGAGGGCCGCTTCTCCACGCTGGCCGGCTTCGTCGAGCCCGGCGAGTCCATCGAGCAGGCGGTGCGCCGGGAGGTCTTCGAGGAGGCCGGGGTCACCGTCGGCCCCGTCGAGTACGTCGCCAGCCAGCCCTGGCCGTTCCCGTCGAGCCTCATGCTCGGCTTCATGGCCCGCGCGACCTCGACCGAGATCAACGTCGACGGCGACGAGATCCACGAGGCCCGCTGGTTCTCCCGCGACGAACTGGGCGCCGCCTTCGACTCCGGTGACGTCCTGCCGCCGTACGGGATCTCCATCGCGGCCCGCCTCATCGAGATGTGGTACGGCAAGCCGCTGCCGACGAGGAGCTTCGTCTGAGACGGCGACTCGGCTGATGACCGGCACCCACGACACCTACTGGAACCACAACGTCCACTACCACCCGGTGGTGCTGGACGCCGTGCCGCCCGGCTGCCGTTCCGCCCTGGACGTCGGCTGCGGTGACGGCCTGCTGGCCGCCAGGCTCGCGGCCAGGGCGGAGTCGGTGACCGGCGTGGACCGGTCGGCGGAGATGATCCGGCTGGCGCACAAACGGGACGCGGGAACCGTCACCTTCCTGGAGGGCGACTATCTCGACGGCGCGCTCCTCGAAGAGGGGAGCTACGACTTCGTCAGCGCGGTCGCCGTCCTCCACCACGCCCCCTTCGACGACGCGATCGCCCGCTTGGTGGGGCTGCTCGCCCCCGGCGGCCGGCTGGTCATCGTCGGCATGGCCTACAACCGCACTCGCCTGGATTGGGTGATCAGCGGTTGCGGGGTCCCCGCGGCGCGGTTGACCGCGCGCAGGAACGGCGGCATGCAGGGTCTGTCCGGCATGCCCGTCGAGGACCCGATCATGAACTCCGGCGGGCCACCGCACACCTGCTCCCCGGACGCCGTTACCGGCGCCGGCTGCTGTGGCGCTACACGCTGGTGTGGGACAAGCCGGGCGACATACGCGAAGGCGGCCCCTGAACCGCATCGGGGACCGCCTTGTGCGAAGAACGCGAAGAACGCGCTGGCGCGAACGCGAAGGAAGACTACGCGCATGCGTCCAGTACCGCGCCGTGCCCGGCCCGCCGGGCCACTACCTCGACCTGGGCGAAGAGACGACGCTGTGCGGACACGTCGCCCATCCCTGAGATGCGGTTCGCAGTGTCGAGCAGCATGCCGTTGTCCCAGCCGGGCAGTGGGAATCGGGCGAGCTCCCATTCCAGGTACTTGTTGTAGGGGCGGGGACGACGGTCGAGAGTGAAGAGCAACTCCAGGAGAAACCGGATGCTGTCGGCGGCGTCGAGGCGGGCCGCGAGCGTATGCCCGTCGCGGTCGTTCTTGACCGAGCGGTAGAGGGAGTTGGCGTAGGCATCGAGCCACTCGCCTGCCTCCCGGAAGGCTTCATCGGCGTCGAGCCGTGCCTTGCTGGCCAGGATCTGGGCGATACCTCCGTCGAGCCGGTCGAGCACAATCCGGGCGCGGGCGAGGGCGTATCGCTCAAAGCCAGGCATTCCGGCGGTGCGGAACTCGTCGAGGGAGAGGACGACAAGGTCGAGTTCTGGGGTGCGATGCCCCGTAAACCGGGTGAGGGCCGTCGTAGCGCCATCGGCGAGGACGACGTACAGGTCGTGGTCGGAGTGCTCGGTGGTCATGCCCTCGTGGGCCCGGGAACCTTTGAGGACGAGGCCGACGACAGCTGGATCGGCGGCGGCGAGTTCGGCAAACGCGTCGTAGGTGAGGGGCCGCTGAGCAGTCATTGCGTGATCTCCGGTGTTGTGATGACGGGTATGCCAACCGGGCGGCCCCAAACTCATCGGGGTCGCCCGCACCGTCTGCGGTGGCGCTTGGCCGCCGCCCGGAAGATCAACGCACGGGCGGACTCCACCTCCGGCCAGCCGAGTTGTCGGTGATCACGTAGCCCTGCACGGGCTTTCCAGAACGGGAAAGCCATCTGATGCGTGCCTTCGACGTGGCTGGCCCCGCGGGCTCCTGCCCTCGGCCGTAGTTGACCGTGTGTCTGGGCCACTCGGTCTCGCAGTGGCACGCCTCCCCATACCATTCGCGACCATGGCCACTCGCTCGCTCGATTACTCCCAGACCGGCCCCCTCACCAATCTGGAACCCGCGCAGGTGAGACTCGCCGAGAAGTTACCGGAGGACCCCGTTCGTATCTGCGCAGCCGTGCAGCAGCTGGTCATCCAGCCGGGCGACGCCTCGGCATTGGGAGTCCCGGAACATCGGTTCGCGGAGAAGAACCTAAGGCCGGTCAACAAGCTGATCGCGGCACTGACCGCGCTCAATCCGGCCCCGCTGCACCAATCCCGAGCGCCTGAAGAGAGGATCGTCGGTACCTGCCGAGACTTCGTCATCCTGGCCTGTGCCCTGCTACGTCTGCGCGGGATCGCGGCCAGGGCTCGATGCGGGTTCGGCATGTGCTTCCTGGAGGGGCGTGGCGCCGACCACTGGATCACCGAGTACTGGCAGGCCGACGAGCGGCGATGGGTGCGCGTCGATACCGAGCACCTTGACCACGGGTTCGTACCGCGTCCCGAGGACCTCGCCGAGGATGAGTTCCTTACAGGCGGCGAGGCTTGGACGCAGTACCGCAAGGGCTTGATCGACCCCCGGATGTTCGGGGTGCCCGGGACCGACCACGCTTGGGGGCCGGCCGAGATCAGTGGCAACGCCGTCCGTGATCTGGCCGCGCTCTGCAAGTACGAAATGCTGCCGTGGGACGAGTGGGGCCGCATGACCGCCGCGTACGACGGCACGGCAGGATCCGGCTACGACCGTCTCATCGACGAAGTGGCTGCTGTCTGCTCTGCGGACGATCCGTCGGCACTGACCAGTCTGTACGCCCACGAGGACCTGACAGTACCCGCTCGTCTGCTCAGCTGACGCCGTCGCCGTCGCCCCCGTCGCCCTGCGAGGGTTCCCGGCTGGTGCGGTGCCCGGGTTGCCTGGGTACGCAGCGGCCCCCGATCAGTCACCCGAGTGGTCGGGGGCACGCGTCGCGAGAATCAGACGCCGAGCGCCTGCTTCACCTGGGCAAGGCTCGGGTTCGTCATCACGACCTCAGCACCACCGTTGGAGGAAACCACCTGAACGGTCGGGACCGTCTGGTTTCCGCCGTTCGCCTTCTCCACGAACGCGGCCGACTCCGGGTCCTGCTCGATGTTGATCTCGGTGTACGCGATGCCCTCGCGGTCCATCTGGCTCTTCAGCCGGCGGCAGTAGCCGCACCACGTAGTGCTGTACATCGTCACAGTGCCCTGCATCTCGCTCGCGCTCCTTCGGCAGGTCGGGGAAGGTCATCCAGGAGAGGAACGTACGCGGCCCGCCCGCCATTCCCCACAGCACCGGCCCCGGGTGACACCTGCCGCATTAGTACGACTGCAAGGGGCTGCCTGTGGACAACCGGCACAGCAGTCTCTGGCGACCTGGCAGCATGGCCGTGTGACAGCAGCAACGCACTCCTCCCTCTTCCCGCAGGTACCGGACTCTGCCGACGCGGTGCTCGAAGGGCTCGACCCCGAGCAGCGCGAGGTGGCGACCGCCCTGCACGGTCCGGTGTGCGTGCTGGCAGGAGCCGGTACCGGCAAGACCCGGGCGATCACCCACCGGATCGCCTACGGGGTCCGGGCCGGCATTCTCCAGCCGTCCAGCGTGCTCGCCGTCACCTTCACCAACCGTGCCGCCGGGGAGATGCGCGGCCGGCTGCGCCAGCTCGGCGCCCAGGGGGTGCAGGCCCGCACCTTCCACTCGGCCGCGCTGCGCCAGCTCCAGTTCTTCTGGCCGAAAGCGATCGGCGGCTCGCTGCCCCGGCTCGTCGACCGCAAGGTCCAGTTGGTCGCCGACGCCGCCGCCGCCTGCCGTATCCGCCTCGACCGGGGTGAGCTGCGGGACGTCACCGCCGAGATCGAGTGGTCCAAGGTCACCCAGACCGTTCCCGCCGACTATGCGCCCGCCGCCTTGAAGGCCGGCCGCGAGGCCCCCCGCGACCCGGCCGAGATCGCCCAGATCTACTCCGTCTACGAGGACCTCAAGCGGGACCGCGCGGTCATCGACTTCGAGGATGTCCTGCTGCTCACCGTCGCGGTCCTGCAGGACCGGCAGGACATCGCCGAGCAGGTCCGCGCCCAGTACCAGCACTTCGTCGTCGACGAATACCAGGACGTCAGCCCCCTCCAGCAGCGCCTGCTGGAACTGTGGCTCGGCGACCGCGACAGCCTGTGCGTGGTCGGCGACGCGAGCCAGACCATCTACTCGTTCACAGGAGCAACCCCCGACCATTTGCTCGACTTCCGCACCCGCCACCCCGGGGCCACCGTCGTCAAACTGGTCCGCGACTACCGCTCCACACCCCAGGTCGTCCACCTCGCCAACGGCCTGCTGGCCCAGGCCCACGGCCGCGCCGCCGACCACCGCCTGGAACTGATCTCCCAGCGCCCCGCGGGGCCCGAGCCCGTCTACAACGAGTACGCCGACGAGCCCGCCGAGGCCGAGGGCGCCGCCCGCCGTATCCGCGAGCTGGTCGACGCCGGGGTCCCGGCCGCCGAGATCGCCATTCTGTTCCGCACCAACTCCCAGTCCGAGGCCTATGAGCAGGCCCTCGCCGACGCCGGGGTGCCCTACCAGCTGCGCGGTGCCGAGCGGTTCTTCGACCGGCCCGAGGTGCGCAAGGCGGGCGTCGCCCTGCGCGCCGCGGCCCGCTTCGGCGGCAATGACGCGCTGCTCGACGACACCGTGGACCTGCCCTCCCAGGTGCGCGCGGTCCTCTCCGGAGAGGGCTGGACCACCGAGCCCCCGGCGGGGTCCGGCGCGGTCCGGGAGCGCTGGGAGTCACTGGCCGCCCTGGTCAACCTGGCGCACGACGTCACCGCCGGCCGGCCCGCCGCCACCCTCGCCGACTTCGTCGCGGAACTCGACGAGCGTGCGAGTGCCCAGCACGCCCCGACCGTCCAGGGCGTCACCCTCGCCTCCCTGCACTCGGCGAAGGGCCTGGAGTGGGACGTCGTCTTCCTGGTCGGTGTCGCCGAGGGCATGATGCCGATCACCTATGCGAAGTCCGACGAGCAGATCGAGGAAGAACGCCGTCTCCTCTATGTCGGTGTGACCCGCGCCAGAGAGCGGCTCCATGTCTCCTGGTCTCTCTCCCGCACCCCCGGTGGCCGCCCGAACCGCAGGCCCAGCCGCTTCCTGGACGGCCTGCGCCCCGGTTCCACCAGCACCGTCGGCCGTGGCTCCGGTACCGGCACCGCAGGCGTCGAACGAGGCTTCACCGGGGGTCCCGTGGCCGCGCCCCGGCGCACCCAGCGCGCCCCCGCCCGCTGCCGGGTCTGCGGGCGCACCCTCACCGACGCCGGCGAGATGAAACTGATGCGCTGCGACAACTGCCCCTCCGACATGGACGAGGGGCTCTACGAGCGGCTGCGGGAGTGGCGCGCGGACCAGGCCCGGCTCAGCGGCCAGCCAGCCTTCTGCGTCTTCACCGACAGGACGCTGATGGCCATCGCCGAGAGCGCGCCCGACGACGATCGCGAGCTGGCCCGCATCCCCGGCGTCGGCATGCGCAAGCTCAACCGTTATGGCGCCGATGTTCTGGCCATCTGCGCAGGTCGGCAGCCCGGGGGAGCCGTTGAGGAGGACTGATGCCAACTCGTCGAAAAAATAGTTTGCGCATGCCCCGGCAATCCCCATAGGTTCTAGGCACGGAAGCGGCGGCCTTCTCGAAGGCCCGGTTCCGTGTTGTACTTGCATATCCGAGCGGACTGGCTCATCCCAGTCCCCTAGACGCCGAGAGGAGGCGAGTCCAGTGATCAGCATCAAGACCAACATCAGCGCGGCCAAAATGACCGATCTCTCGGCCGTCTCCGTGTGCATGCTCGGCGTCTCGAACCTGGGCACCGGTCTGTCCGGCATTCCTGCCGTTCGTCCGGCGTCCTCCGTTTCTCTCGCGGGCCTCCCCGTCCGTGAGCGCAATGAGCGACCGACCGAGGCACTGGAAGCAGTAGCGGCACAGGCAAAGGCCTATGCCTTTACGGCAGCTGGTGCCGGAAGCCGGAAGCAGACGACGCAGCACCACCTGATGTGGGCCTTCCGTGGGCCAGAACCCTGGAGTGATCCAGCCTGATCGATCAGGCCGGCGCCTTCAGGGCCGCGGAACCCCATCCGGGATCCGCGGCCCTTCTGTTTGTCCCCATCACAGGGACAGACGGGCGAAGGGGCCTCGGGACAAGAGCAGAACCCGGTACCAGCCGCCAACCGGTCCAACCCGACCGGCACGACCAGACGAGGAAGAACAACCGTGCAACTCGAAGCGCACGCCCCGTCCGTACCGCCTTCCGAAACGATCCCCCCGCCCGGCCTCACGGAGGACTCCACCTTGATCCCGCTCACCGCGCTCACCGCGCTCGACGACGCCATCGAGAACCTCGGCGTGCCCGTCCCCTGCCGTTCCTACGACCCGGAGGTCTTCTTCGCCGAGTCGCCGGCGGACGTCGAGTACGCCAAGTCCCTCTGCCGCACCTGCCCGCTGATCGAGGCCTGCCTCGCCGGTGCCAAGGAGCGGCGTGAGCCCTGGGGCGTCTGGGGTGGCGAGCTGTTCGTCCAGGGTGTCGTCGTCGCCCGCAAGCGGCCGCGTGGCCGCCCGCGCAAGAACCCGGTCACGGCATGAACATCCACGGAACGATCGACCGCCCCCTCACGCACGACCCCAAGAAGCAGGCCCCGATGAAGCCGTCCACCAGCGAGCCCACCGGCTCCGCGATCCCAGACTTCACCACCGCCGGTACGACCACCGGCTCGCGTCAGAACAGGACCCGCGAGATGCAACTCATCCCAGAAGCCCTGGCTCGTGCGCATATGCACGAGCGACTGCAAGAGGCCGACCGGGAACGCCAGGCCGTGCGCCTGGCGACCGCCCGCCGGATGCAGCGCCGGGCCGAGCGCGCCTCGATGCGCGCCCGCCGTGCGCTCGCCATGGCCGTCATGCAGTGACCTCGAACACCTGAAGCGGTGGCCTCCCGGCTGAGGGAGGCGAAAGCTTCACGCGGGGGCCGGTCCGGCCGAACGGACCGGCCCCCGCGGTGCGTTGTGCCCGCGGATCCGCGGGCCGCGGCGTTATCGTCGCCGGGTGACGAGTCTTCCCGGAGGCAGTGATCACGGTGGCTCCACCCCGGAGCCCCAACCTCCTGTGTGCGCCCGCTGCGGAACCCCGGCCGACGGTCCCCGGCCCACCACCTGGACCTGCTCCGTGGAGAACGGCGTCCGCCAGTTCTTCTGCGACACCTGCTCCAGGGAGAACCTCAGAGCGATCGAGGGCAGGCTCGACCCGTCCTGGTGGTGATCACCCTGCTGCGTCCCTACTGCGCCTCTACGACCGCTTCCGCCTCCTCGGCTTCCTCGGCCTCAACGGCTTCTTCGGCTTCTTCGAGTACGAACCCGGGCAGCCACGCCTCCAGTTCCTCCCGCAGCCGCACCGTCGCGCCCAGCTGGCAGAGCACGCCGATGGTGCTCAGGGTCACCCGGTGTATCAGCAGGTAGGCCGGTGGCAGGTTGAGCTGTTTGCCCAGCTGGTGGGCGGGGTTGCGGGGGTCGGCGATACGGGCCGCCTGGCTGCGCATCCAGTTGCGGGTGAAGGTGAACTCGTCGACCTCCGCCGGTTCGATGATCGGCAGCAGATAGTCCAGGACGGCGTCGGGGTCCAGTTCTATGGAGTCCTTGACGAACCCCTCGGCGCACAGCAGCTCGTAGACCGCCTCGGCGTCTCCGTCCAGTGTCATCCGCAGGGAGTCGCCGATCGGGGTGGGCAGGCCGCCCGCGAGGCGGTCGACCGTGCCGAAGTCCAGCACGCCCAGAAGCCACTCCTCCTCGTCCTCCGGCCCACCGGGCAGCAGACGGAAGTTGCCCGGATGCGGGTCGGCATGCAGCAGGCCGGTGCGGGCCGGCCCCGAGAACAGGAACCGGGCCAGGAGCTGACCGGCCCGGTCACGCTGCTCCTGCGTACCCTCCGAGATGATCTCGGAGAGCGGTATTCCGTCGATCCATTCGGTGACCAGGACCTGCTCGCACTGGTGCACCACCGCGGGGACCACCACATCGGGGTCGTCGGCGAACTCCTGCGCGTGCGTCTCCTGGGCCTGTGCCTCCAGGGCGTAGTCCAGTTCCTCGGAGACCCGGTCGCGCAACTCCGCGATCAGGGGCTTGATGTCCATGCCCGGGATAAGCGGACCCAACAGACGGGCGAAACGGCTCAGTTGCCCGAGATCGGACAGCAGGGCCTCGCCGGCCCCCGGATACTGCACCTTGACCGCGACCGCACGGCCGTCGTGCCACACCGCCCGGTGCACCTGGCCGATCGAGGCCGCGGCCGCGGGTTTCTCCTCGAACTCCAGGAACAGCTCCCGCCAGTCCTCGCCGAGGCGCTCGGCGAGGACCGCGTGCATGGTGCGGGTCGGCATCGGCGGTGCGGCGTCCTGGAGTCTGGTGAGGGCCGCCCGGTAGGGGCCGGCGATCTCCTCGGGGAGGGCGGACTCGAAGACGGACATGGCCTGTCCGAATTTCATGGCCCCGCCTTTCAGCTCCCCCAGAACTTTGAAGAGTTGCTCCGCCGTGCGCTGTTGCAGCTCGCGGCTGACGATCTCCGCGGACTCACCCACGATGCGCTTGCCCAGACCCCAGGTCGCCCGGCCGGCGAAGCCGAGCGGGAGCGCGGCGAGTTTGGCGGTCCGGGTGACCGCCTTCCGGGGAAGATCAGACATGCGCCCTCCAAGTCCCATTCGGCCGCGCGACATCCGTGCGCTCTCGTCGCTCCGCCGACCGCCGTTGCACCACCATTGTCTCGTGCGCAGCCCCGTCGGTTGAGGGGTGTTCCCCCTTAGCTTTCTCCGCAGCTCCGCACGGGCATGCGGGGTGCGGCCGGACCGGCCGCGCATGCCAGTGCAGATCCGGCACGGACGCCTCCCAGCGCACTCCCGTGCCGGACGGCGACTCCCCGTCGAGGAAGGCCAGGGCATGCGCGGCGGCCAGCCCGGCCACGGCCGTCGCCAGCGTCAGATCGCAGGCTCCCACCCGGCGGGCCTGGCCGGACCGCCACTGGGCGATCAAGCGCGGCCAGGCCGGATCCCGGTCCGAGCGGTGCTCGTGCAGACAGCGGGCGCAGCCGGTACCGCCGGGCAGGACGAGCGGACCGACGACGCCCGTGCCCTCCACGACGCCCGTGTAGAGGTGTGGTGTCCCGGAGGCCATGAGCGGCTCGGCGGCGCGCGCGTCCGGGGCGTGCACCAGAACGTCGTCACGCGGGGCGATGATCACCAGGGAGAGGCCGGGTTCCTCCGTGGCCGGGTCCGGGCGGCGCGGCGGGCGGTCCGGGGCGGCCCGGCGGACGACTCTGCGGGCGGCCTCGTCCCGCCGCTCGCCGACCGCCTCCGCGGGCAGCCCGCCCGGCGCCACATCCCACGGCTGGACGCGACCCACGTCACGCACGTCGACCTCGCCGACACCCGCGCCCGACAGCAGCGCGGCCAGCGTGACACCGACCCGGCCCGCGCCCCGGACCTGCATCCGCAGAGCATGTCGGGCCGCCAGCCGGCCGATCGCGCCGCCCGGCTCCGGAGTGATCAGGGACAGCGACGCGAGATCGGGACCGAGCCGGTCCAGGACCTCCTGCTTCGTGCGCAGCGCCTCCGCGGCCGGCCCGCCGCCGCGCGCGTCGTCGACGAGCCCGGCCCGGGACAGCTGCTCGACCAGCGCGTCGACATGTCCGTCCGGCAGGTCCATGCGCCGCCCCTCCGCACGCAGCAGCGCGAGCCCCCGGGTGCCGTTGAGCAGGTCCAGAAAGCTGCCGGTCGCCGTGTCCATCGGCCCGAGTGTCATCGCGTGCACCGGGGTCATCCCGAACTGCACGGTGTTGAGATCACGCCAGCCGCGCCGGAGCGCGGGTTTCACCAACGGATGCATGACAGTCCCCCGTAGCTGTCGAAAGGTCATGGAAGATCCCCGTCTGCCGGTCGAGCCGGTCACGCTCCGCCGACGACAGCCAGCATGCCCCGCCCGCTCGGCGGACGCCGAAAGTTGTCCACAGGCGGTGGGTATTCGTCGTACAAATCAAACGCATGGTGGGGGATCGGCATCGAACCGTCCCGGACCCGGGACTTCCCCCGTGTGCAGCGGGTAACGTCGGGTCGTGCCCGCCGACCCACTGCACCGCGCCGGAAAGCCACAGCGCAGCATGACGAGCCAGCCGCCCAGCGGCTTGGGGGTGAGCGCGATCGAGGTTCGCAGAAGCGCCCGGCGCCGCCGGACGGTCTCCGCGTACCGCGAGGGCGATCGCACCGTCGTGCTGATCCCCGCCCGGATGTCCGAGGCGGAGGAGAAACGCTGGGTCACCGTCATGCTCAACAAACTCGCCGCCCAGGAGAGCAAGCGAGTGCTGGGCGACGCCGAACTGGCCGAGCGCGCCGAGCGGCTGTCGGTCCAGTACTTCGACGGCCGGGCCCGGCCCGCCTCGGTGCGCTGGGTCACCAACCAGAACACCCGCTGGGGTTCCTGCACCCCCGCCGAGGGCAGCATCCGCCTGTCGCACCGGCTCCAGGGCATGCCCGAGTACGTCGTCGACTACGTGCTCTGCCATGAGCTGGCCCATCTGCTGGTGCCCGGGCACGGTCCCGACTTCTGGCGGCTCCTGGAGGCGTATCCGCGGACCGAGCGGGCCCGGGGGTACCTCGAAGGGGTGGTCGCCGCCGACCGGCTGCCCCATGTGCCCGGCGCGCGCGATGAGTGACGCGCCCGGCGAACGCCCCCTTCGGGGCCGCTGAGCCCGGTTGTGTACCGGGTCTGTACCGACTTCCTCCGATGTCCGAGTTAGCCGTTAGCCTGGCGCGACGCACTCGCATTCGGGATGGGGGACGGTCGTAGCGCATGGCCAGGGAATTCCAACGCGGCCACAAGGCCAGGATCAGTGACCTGACGGCGGGCACGGATCTGTACGTAGGCGTGCAGATCGCCGGGCCCGGACTGACCTTCGACATCAGTTGCTTCGGCCTGGACGCCGACGAGCGGCTGTCGGACGACCGGTACTTCGTCTTCTTCAACCAGCCGAAGTCACCCGAGGAGTCCATCCAGCTGCTGGGTGCGCAGGCGGGCGACACGGAGTCCTTCCGGGTCACGCTGGACCGGATCCCGCCGCGGATCCAGAAGCTGGCGTTCACGGCGACTCTTGACGGCTCCGGGCAGATGTCCCAGGTCGCGCCCGGATACATCCGGATCGTCGCGGGCGGCGAGGAGGTGGCCCGGTACTCCTTCAACGGTTCGGAGTTCTCCACCGAACGCGCCGTGATGCTGGGCGACTTCTACCTGAAGGACGTGTGGCGCTTCGCCGCCGTCGGCCAGGGCTTCGACGGCGGTCTGGATGCGCTGCTGAAGAACTTCGGCGGCGAGGTGATGGAGGAGGAGGCGCCCGCCGCGCCCGAGCCGCAGCCGTCGCAGGCCGGGCCCGCACCCGGATTCGCGCCGCCCGCGTTCGCCACCCCGCCCGCGCCCGCACCGAGTCCTGCGCCGACGCCCGCCCCGGCGGCCCCCGCGCCCGCCCCGGCCCCCGCGCCCCAGGGCTTCACCCCGCCCCCCGCACCCGGCCCCGTGCCGGCTCCGAACGTGCACGGCGCGCCCACTGTCATCGCCCCGCTGGCCCCGCCCGCGCCCGGCACCGTGCCGCCCCCGTCTCCGGCCCCCGCGCCCTACGGCCAGCCGCCCGCCCCGAGTGCGCCCATGCCGCCCGGCTACGGCCAGCCCCCGGCGGCTCCGCAGTCCCCGCCCTCGCCGCCCGGCTACCCCCAGGCACCCCAGGCCCCGACCCCGCCTCCGGGCTACGGGCAGCAGCCGTCGTTCGGGCAGGTCCCCGGCCAGCAGACCTACGGAATCCCGCAGGGCGATCCCCAGGGCGGAGCCGGAGTCGGCGCGGCGCTCCAGAAGTTCAAGGAGACGCCCACCGGGCAGCGCTGGACGCAGCAGAACAAGAAGCTCGTCCGGGTCGACCTGGGCATGGGCGGCCAGCCGGTGCTGGCCCGGCAGGGCAGCATGGTGCTCTACCAGGGCAAGGTCGACTTCGGTTACAAGGGCGCCGGATTCATGGGCCGGGTCGTGGGCAACGCGACCGGCCAGGAGATGCAGCTGATGCGCTGCACCGGCCACGGCCAGGTGTTCCTCGCCGAGAACTCCGCCCATCTGCACCCCATCGAGCTCCAGGGCGACGCGATCTGTGTCTCCGCCGAGAGCGTCCTCGCCTTCGACGAGAGCCTCCAGTACGAGGTCCGCCGGATCGAGGGCCACGGCATCCCCGGCGGCGCGCTGTTCACGATGCAGTTCCAGGGCACCGGCACGATCGTCGTCAAGACGCACGGCACGCCCGTCGTGCTGCCCGTGACGCCCACGACGTTCGCCGACTGCAACGCCGTGGTCGCCTGGTCGGCGGCCTCCCAGGTGGTCGTCTCCAGCCAGGTCCGGATGCGTCGCAACGCCTATCCGGGCGACACCGGCGAGAGCGTCAACCTGCAGTTCCGGGGCGCCCCCGGCAACTTCATCGTGGTCCAGCCGTACGAGGTCTGAGGGAGCCCGTCATGAACCAGCCGCTCGCGGGCTATGCCCCCGCACCCGTCACCGCCCGCATGGAGAACCACGGCAACAACATGCTCAAGGTCGCCATACAGACCGGGAACGACCTCCTCGCGCGCGTGGGGTCGATGGTCGCCTACGAGGGCTTCGTCCAGTACGAGCCCAACCCGCCGGCCGTGCGCCAGATCGCCCGCGACTGGATGACCGGTGAGGGCGCGCCCCTGATGAAGTGCTCCGGCGACGGACTGCTCTACCTCGCCGACTACGGCGCCGATGTCGTCGTCATCAACCTGGGCGGCGACGGCATCTCCGTCAACGCCACCAACCTGCTCGCCTTCGACGCGCACCTCACCTGGGGCGTGGAGCGGGTCAAGGGGCTGGCGAAGTTCGCCGGGCAGGGCCTGTGGAACACCAAGATCTCCGGGCAGGGCTGGGTCGCGCTCACCTCCCGGGGCAAGCCGATCGTCGTCGACTGCGGCGGCGGCGAGGACGAGACGTACGTCGACCCTGACGCGCTGGTCGCCTGGTCGCCGAATCTCAAGGTGAAGGGCAAGCGCAGCTTCAAGGCGCAGTCCCTGATCGGCCGGGGCAGCGGCGAGGCCTACCAGATGGCCTTCTCCGGGCAGGGCATCGTCGTCGTCCAGCCCAGCGAGGACAGCACCGACCGCCTTCGTTTCCGGGGCTGAGGGGGAGTCAGAGAATCATGCAGAGCCCGCTTTTCGCGCACAACGACTCCCAGGTCCGGGACCGTTACAGCCTGCAGAACAAGCAGATGCTGCGGGTCGTCCTGGAGGGCCACGACGACATCCTCGCCCGCAAGGGCACGATGGTCGCCTACCAGGGGCTCGTCGAGTTCGACGCCGAGTACACGAACAACCAGCAGTCACGCGCGCGTGCGTACACCGGTGAGGGCCTGGACCTCATGCGCTGCCACGGGCAGGGCACGGTCTACTTCGCCAACCTCGCCCAGCACGTCCACGTCCTGGACGTCGAGCAGGACGGACTGACCGTGGACAGCGGCTACGTCCTCGCCATGGACTCCTCGCTGCACTACGAGGTGGTCGCCGTGGACAGCCTCTACGGCATCTCCGGCTCCGGGAAGTACCAGCTCAACATCACCGGCCGCGGCAAGGTCGCCCTGATGACCTCCGGCGCGCCGCTGCTGATGCAGGTCACGCCCGACAAGTACGTCAACTGCGACGCCGACGCGATCGTCGCCTGGTCCACCGGGCTGCGCGTCCAGATGCAGGCCCAGACGCACTCCTCGGGTGTGTGGCGGCGTCGCGGCAACACCGGCGAGGGCTGGGAGCTCAGCTTCATGGGAAGTGGCTTCGCGTTGGTCCAGCCGAGTGAACTGCTCCCGCCGCAGAGCGCCCAGATCGGCCAGGGCCTCGCCGCCCAGTTCGGGATGGGCCAGCAGGGCGCCCGGGCGATGAACCAGGGGAACGCCTGGAGCTGACGGCCCACGAAGTCCCGAGAAGACCAACGAGGTAAGGGGCGCCCGAATAGGCGCCCCTTACGCGAATCCCTGGTTCAGAGCCGCGCGCGACTCTGTTCCAGCAGTCGTACGACCGAGTCGTCGGCGACCTTCGCGACCTCGTCGTAGGCGAACCAGCGCAGGTCCAGGGACTCGTCGCTGATCGCGTGAGCGGCGCCCCGCGGGGCCACGGCCGCGTACTGGACGTCGAAGTGCCAGTGGCACGGCGCCGGGATCGGGTGCCGGTCCAGGCGCACCGGACCGCCCGGCAGCAGCGTCAGCCCGGGAATCCCGGACTCCTCGGTCGCCTCCCGCAGGGCCGCCGCGGCCAGCGTGGCGTCGCCCGGCTCGCAGTGGCCGCCCATCTGCAGCCACATCCGCAGCTTCCGGTGCAGGGTCAGCAGCGCCCGGCCGTGCTCGGGGTCGACGACCAGCGCGCTCGCCGTGACATGCCCCGCGTGACACGCCTTCCACATACCGTCGGGGTGCGCCGCGAGATGGTCCAGGTAGGCCTGGCGCAGCTCTTCCTGGCCCTCGTGTCCCTTGAGGACGAGGACCGCGTCGTCGTACAGGCTCACTCGGTCTCGTCGCCCTTTTCCTGGTCGTCCTGGTCTTCCTTCTTGCGCAGGTCGGGCTTCTGAGCCGCCTCGCCGAGCATCTTGTCCAGCTCGGAGAAGTCCAGCTGCTCGCGGTGCACGAAGCCGTCCGGGTCGTCCAGGTCGGTCGCCGTCGGCAGCATGTCGGGGTGCGCCCACAGCGCGTCCCGGCCGTCGACACCGCGCGCGTCGGTGAGCGAGGCCCACAGCCGGGAGGCGTCGCGCAGCCGGCGCGGGCGCAGCTCCAGGCCGATCAGAGTGGCGAACGTCTGCTCCGCGGGGCCGCCGGTGGCACGGCGGCGGCGCAGGGTCTCGCGCAGCGCGTCGGCGGACGACAGACGCGGCTTCGCGGCCGCGTGGACCACCGCGTCGACCCAGCCCTCGACGAGGGCCAGCGCGGTCTCCAGACGGGCCAGGGCCGCCTTCTGCTCGGGCGTGTCCTCGGGCTGGAACATGCCCTGCTGAAGCGCGTCCTGAAGCTGCTCGGGGTTCTGCGGGTCGAACTGGCCGACCACGTCCTCCAGCTTGGCCGTGTCGACCTTGATCCCGCGCGCGTACCCGTCGACCGCGCCGAACAGGTGCGAGCGCAGCCACGGCACATGCGCGAACAGGCGCTGGTGGGCCGCCTCGCGCAGCGCGAGATACAGCCGCACCTCCTCCTTCGGCACGCCGAGGTCCTTGCCGAACGCCTCGATGTTCACCGGCAGCAGCGCGGCCTTCCCGGCCGGGCTCAGCGGCAGGCCGATGTCGGTCGAGCCGACGACCTCGCCCGCGAGCACGCCGACGGCCTGCCCGATCTGCGTGCCGAACATGGCGCCGCCCATCGAGCGCATCATGCCGATCAGCGGGCCCGCCATGGCCTGCATCTCCTCCGGCAGGACATCGCCCATCGCGGCGCCGACCCGCTCGGCGACCGGGTCGACCAGCTCCTGCCAGGCGGGCAGCGTCGCCTCGACCCACTCGGCGCGCGACCACGCCACGGCCGAACCGGAACCGGACGGCAGCGACGTCGCGTCGTCCAGCCACAGGTCGGCCAGCCGCACCGCCTCCTCGACCGCGGTGCGGTCGGCGGGGCCCACGCTCGCGTCCTTGACGCCGTCCGAGGTGCCCTGGGAGACCGTCTGGCGGGCGATCTGCTTGGCCATGTCCCAGTTCACCGGGCCGCCCTCGTACGAGAGCATCTGGCCCAGCTGCTGGAAGGCCGCGCCCAGGTCGGTGGGGTTCAGCGAACCGAACATGGCGGCGAACGGATTGTCGGCGCCGGGCGTGCCGAAGCCGCCGGCCCCGGGTGTGCCGAAACCGAACGGGTTGGCCGGTCCCTGCCCACCACCGCTCTGCTGGTCCTTCTTCTTGCCCTCGTCGCCGTCTTCCGGCTCCTCCGGCGGAAGGCCGAAACCGAATGGGGTGTCACTCACGGGAATCCTCGGCTGGTAAGGCCACCGGTTCTCTCCGGCGGCGCGGCTGCCCGACAACACCACCCAGCGTAGACACCCCGACCCGATCGGGCCTCGGTGCTTCGCCGACAGTCGGCCTGCGGCAGGATGGATGCCACCTGGTACGTACGCGTCACTCACGCTCGTACTGAAGACAACCGCTGGAGACGCCCGGTGAGTTCCCCAGATCCGCAGGTTCGCGCAGCGCGAAACCCGTCAACCCCTGCCGCCGTGCGCGGGCCCGTCGTCGCCGTCACCGGCGCCGCGACCGGGGTCGGCGCGCTGCTCACCGAGCGGCTGGCCGCGTCCGAGGAGATCAAGCAGGTCATCGCCATCGACGAGCGGCGCGGGGAGTGCGCGGACGCCCAGTGGCACATCCTCGACGTGCGGGATCCGGCCATCGCGGACAAGCTCCGGGGGGCCGACGTGGTGGTCCATCTCGCGCTCGACCTGGACCTGGAGACCGATCCGGCCGCCCGTACGGCCTACAACGTGCGCGGGACGCAGACCGTGCTGACCGCGGCGGCTGCGGCCGGGGTGCACCGCGTGGTGCTGTGCACCTCCGCGATGGTCTACGGCGCGCTCCCGGACAACGAGCTGCCGTTGTCCGAGGACGCGGAGCTGCGTGCCACGGCGGAGGCCACCGGCGTGGGGGACCTGCTGGAGATCGAGCGGCTCGCGCGCCGGGCGCCCCGCGCGCACCCCGGGCTCAATGTCACCGTCGTGCGCCCCGCGGTGCTCGTCGGAGGCACCGACACCGCGCTGACCAGGTATTTCGAGTCGCCCCGCCTGCTTGTCGTCGCCGGGTCACGGCCCGCCTGGCAGTTCTGTCACGTCGAGGACTTGTGCAGCGCGCTGGAGTACGCCGTGCTGGAGTTGGTCGAAGGGGAACTCGCCGTCGGCTGTGACGGATGGCTGGAGCAGGAGGAGGTCGAGGAGCTCAGCGGGATCCGGCGGATGGAGTTGCCGTCGGCGGTGGCGCTCGGCGCCGCGGCCCGGCTGCACCGGATCGGGCTGACGCCGTCGCCCGCGGGGGATCTCGCCTACACGATGTATCCGTGGGTGGTGAGCGGCAGCCGGCTGCACGACGCGGGATGGCGGCCGGGGTGGACGAACGAGGAGGTGCTCGCCGAGCTGCTGGGGGAGGCGGCCGGGCGCCACACGGTGGTCGGCCGGCGGCTCGGCCGTAAGGACGCGACGGCCGCGGGCGCGGCAGGCGCGACGGTCGCCCTGCTGGGCGCGGCGGCCGTGGTACGGCGGGCACGGAAGGCCCGGCGGCGGATCTGACCACGGGCCGGGAGTGGCGACCACAGGCCGGGACTGGCGACAACGGGCCGGGCGCGGCGACAACGGGCCGGAGGCGGCGACCATGGGCCGGGACTGCCGATCACGAGCCGGAGGCGGCGGCCAAGGGGCGGAATCGGCGATCCCGACCCGGGACCAGGGTGACCGCGACCCGGGAGTAGTAGGAGTCTCCAAACGTGCACGCGCGTGTGCCGGGTGTTGGGTGTATTCCCTGTGGTCCCGGGCTTGCGGCACGATGGGGGTATGGCTGCTGTGAACGATCACCCCGGTGAGCTGGGTGCCGAAGATCCCGTCAAGCTGATCGGGATCCGGGAGAGCGCGCTCTCCGTGGACGAGGTCTTCGCGGCCCTGGGGGACGACGCGGCCGGGGGGATCGCGCTGTTCGTGGGGACCGTGCGGAATCACGACGGAGGCGCCGACGTGGCCGCGCTCGGCTATTCGTGTCATCCCAGTGCCGAGAACGAGATGCGGCGGATCGCCGAGAAGGTCGTCGCCGAGTATCCGGTGCGGGCGCTCGCCGCGGTGCACCGGGTGGGGGACCTGCGGGTGGGTGATCTCGCCGTGGTCGTCGGCGTGTCGTGTGCCCATCGCGGGGACGCCTTCGAAGCCTGTCGGAAGCTGATCGACGACATCAAGCACGAGGTGCCCATCTGGAAGCACCAGAAGTTCTCGGATGGGACGGAGGAATGGGTCGGAGCCTGCTGAAGAACGTCTGTCCGGCTTCCGGTTGCGTAACCGTACCCCCCGCGTGAGCGTTGTCAGTGCGGATGATTAATCTGCTGATCAGTCAGTCGCGGACGGTCATGGGGTTGGGAGGTCGGCATGGGGGCGCTCGTCTGGTTGCTGATTCCGCTTGTGGCCGCGGTCGCTGCCGGTCTGTGGGGCAGCTGGGCCAATCGGACCAGGAGAGCCCGGAGCGACGGGCCCGAACTCGACGGGTACGCGCGGTTCTGCGAGGCCATGGAGAGGCCCCACTCCGGCAGCTGAGGCATGTCTGACGGGTGGCCCTGACGGTGCGCTGACAGACACGTCCCGTACTGTCTTTGCATGCCACGCCGCACCGCGACGATGCTCGCCTCCACCCTGATGCTGATCGCGCTCCTGTGCGCCGGAGTGCTCATCACCGTGCCGTACTCGGAGATGTCCCCCGGTCCCACCGTGAACACGCTCGGGGACCACGGCGGCGAGCCGGTGCTGCAGATCTCCGGTCACAAGACCTACGCGGCCTCCGGGCACCTGAACATGACGACCGTCCGGGTCACCAGCGCCGACTACAAGATGAACCTCGTGGAGGCCGTCTACGGATGGCTCTCGCACGACAACAAGGTCGTGCCGCACGACACGCTCTACCCGGACGGGAAGACCGAGCAGCAGTCCACCCAGGAGAACGCCGAGGAGTTCAGCGAGTCACAGGAGAGCGCGAAGGTCGCCGCCCTGAAGGAGCTGGACGTCCCGGTGAAGTCCTGGGTCATCGTCTCGACGGTCCTCAAGGACTCGCCGTCCGAGGGCAAGCTGCACGCCGGTGACGTGATCAAGGCTGTCGACGGCACGGCGGTCAAGCAGCCGACCGACGTCGCCACGCTGGTGACCAAGCACAAGCCCGGTGAGGCCGTCGTCTTCACCGTCGTACCGGCCAAGGAGCAGGCGGCCGCCGTGAAGGCGAACAAGACGGCCACCAAGACCGAGAAGGTCACCCTGACCACGACCGCCTCCACCGACAGCGGCGAGAAGCGCGCCATCGTCGGGATCTCCGCCGGGACCGACCACACGTTCCCGTTCTCCATCGACATCAAGCTCGCCGACGTCGGCGGACCGAGCGCGGGCCTCATGTTCGCGCTCGGCATCTACGACAAGCTCACCCCGGGTAACCTCACCGCCGGCAAGTTCGTCGCCGGTACCGGCACGATCGCCGACGACGGCACGGTCGGCCCGATCGGCGGCATCTCGCTGAAGACCATCGGCGCGCGCGACAAGGGCGCCCAGTACTTCCTGACCCCGGCCGACAACTGCGCCGAGGCCGCCAAGGACACCCCGAGCGGTCTCACCCTGGTCAAGGTCAAGACGATCGACGACGCCCTCGGCGCCCTCAAGGACATCCGCGACGGGGACACCGGCGCCCTGCCGAAGTGCAGCACCAAGAGCTGAGAACCAGCAGACGATCAGAAAAGCCCGGGGGCGCCCTTCCTGACGAGGGGCGCCCCCGGTGCCGTGTGCCAGCCGTCCACGACCGCGTACGACCGTGTGCGGGAGGCTCAGTCCGCGAACGTCGCCCTCAGAGCCTCCGCCAGACCCGGGACCAGGTCGGGGCCGGTGAGGACCTCCGTCGGCGAGTCCTTCTCGCGCAGCCGCACCGCCGAGTCGCGGCTGCCGTCCCGCAGCACGCCGACCGTCATCCGGACCTCCTGGCGATCCGGGTGCTGCGCCACCCACTTGGCCAGCTTGGCGTCGCTCAGCCCCTCCGGGACCTGGGACTCGGCGGACGGCGGCAGCATCAGCCGCTCCACCGTGAGCGCGCAGCCGACCACCGCGTCCGGCCAGGCGATGGTGCCCAGGAACTCATCCAGCGCCTTGTCCGTTGGCACTTCGTCCTGCTCGATCGGGGTGAGACCGATGGTCACGGACTCGTCCTCCAGACCGAGCTGGGCGGCGAGAGCCGGTTCCTGGGTGCGCAGCCGTGCGGTGTCGACGAGGGCGAAGAGGCGAGCGGGCTGGTCCCAGCCGAGACCGGAGGCGTACTCGTCGATCTCGAGGACGGCCCGGGTGAGCGGGTTCGCTGCCATGGGAGTGTTGGACATGGTCACAATCCTGCCTCGTTCATGGCCGGAATCGGGAACCGAGTAAGTCGTGAGTAAGTTGCATAGGTGTGGCCCCACGATCACGGGGGGCCACGTCCGGCCCGCGAACAAGCGGGCCTGACGCGACAAAAGCGGATCAACAGCGAATCAAACAGCGAACTTCGAGGTGCGCACCTTGGCTTTCCAGATGCCGGACCGCGGCGGAGGCCCGACGGGGCCGCGGATCAGAGCGGGCCGCCCGTCCCGGCGCGTCCGGACCCTGCTCATGACACTGGGCGTCCTTGCCGTACTCGGCATGGCGTTCACCATGTTCGCGGGTTTCTGGACGGACTGGCTCTGGTACCGGTCGGTGCACTACTCCTCGGTGTTCACCACCACCCTGTGGACGAAGATCGGGCTGTTCTTCGTCTTCGGGCTGCTGATGGCAGCCGCGGTGGGCTTCAACATCTGGCTGGCGCACCGGTTGCGGCCGCCGCTGAGCGCCATGTCCATGGAGCAGCAGAGCCTGGACCGCTACCGGATGGGCATCGCGCCGTACAAGAAGTGGCTGCTGCTCGCGATCACCGCGCTGGTCGGGCTGATCGCCGGCGCCTCCGCGGCCGGACAGTGGCGCACCTGGCTGATGTGGGTCAACGGCGTGCCCTTCCACCAGAAGGACCCGCAGTTCCACCTCGACGTCTCCTTCTACGCCTTCGACCTGCCCTGGTACCGGTTCCTGCTGGGCTTCGGCTTCGCCACCGCGATCCTCTCCCTGATCGCGGCCGCGCTCACCCACTACCTGTACGGCGGGCTGCGCGTCACCAGCCCCGGCGCGCGTGCCACCGGTGCCGCGACCGGCCACCTCTCGGTACTGCTCGGCTTCTTCGTCGCCCTCAAGGCGGTCGCCTACTGGCTCGACCGCTACGGACTGGCCGTCAAGTCCAGCGACTTCAAGGCCACCGGCAACTGGACGGGCCTCAGGTACGTCGACGCCAACGCGTATCTGCCGGCCAAGACGATCCTGTTCTGTATCGCCGTCATCTGCGCGCTGCTGTTCTTCGCGACCCTGTGGCGGCGCACCTGGCAGCTGCCCGTCATCGGGTTCGGCCTGATGGTCCTGTCGGCGATCCTCATCGGCGGCCTGTACCCGGCGATCGTCCAGAAGTTCCAGGTCCAGCCCAACGAGCAGGCCAAGGAAGCCCCGTACGTCCAGAAGAACCTCAAGGCGACCCGCGAGGCGTACGGGATCGACGACACGCAGGTCACCGAGTACAAGGGCAAGAGCACGACCACGGACAAGACCAAGCTCCGGGACGACGTCGACGCCACGGCGAGCATCCGGATCATGGACCCGAACATCGTCTCGCCGACGTTCCAGCAGCTCCAGCAGATGCGGAACTACTACGCGTTCCCGACCAATCTGGACGTGGACCGCTACACCAAGGACGGCAAGGTCCAGGACACCGTCATCGGTCTGCGCGAACTGAACCTCGCCGGCATCCCGAAGAACAACTGGATCAACGACCACTTCCGCTACACCCACGGCTACGGCGTGGTCGCCGCCAAGGGCACCGAGGCCGACAGCCAGGGCCAGCCGGTCTTCACCGAGTCCGACCTGCCGTCCAAGGGCGACCTGGGGACGTACCAGCAGCGGATCTACTACGGCGAGAAGACCAACACCTACTCGATCGTCGGCGGTCCCCAGAAGGAGATCGACTACTCCGACGACAACGGTGAGAAGACCACCAGCTACGCGGGCAAGAGCGGGGTCAGCCTCTCCAGCCCGATCAACCGGGCCGCGTACGCGGTGGCGTTCAACGAACCGCAGATCCTCTACTCCGGTGCGATCGGGGAGGGCTCGCGGATCCTGTACAACCGCACGCCGAAGGAGCGCGTCGAGGCGGTCGCCCCCTGGCTGACCATCGACGGCGACGCGTACCCGGCGGTGGTGCAGGGCCGGATCCAGTGGATCGTCGACGCCTACACGACGTCGAACGGCTATCCCTACGCCTCCCGTACCACCCTCGGTGACACCACCGCCGACTCGCTGACCGCGAACAACAACTCGCGTGCGGTGGTGGCCCAGCAGAACCAGGTCAACTACATCCGCAACTCGGTGAAGGCGACCGTCGACGCGTACACCGGCGAGATCAAGCTCTACCAGTGGGACACCGAGGACCCGGTGCTGAAGACCTGGATGAAGGCCTTCCCCGGCACGGTGCAGCCGAGGAGTGCCATCTCGCAGGACCTGATGGACCATCTCCGGTACCCGCAGGACCTGTTCAAGGTGCAGCGCGAACTGCTCACCCGCTACCACGTGACGGACGCCCAGACGTTCCTGACCGGCAGCGAGGTGTGGCAGGTGCCCGACGACCCGAGCAACAAGTCGGGTGACGCGGTGCCGCCGTACTACCTGAGCATGAAGATGCCGGACCAGAGCGCGCAGACGTTCTCGCTGTCGACGACGTTCACGCCCAACGGCCGGGACAACCTCAGCGCGTTCATGTCGGTCGACTCCGAGGCCGGCTCGAAGGACTACGGCAAGATCAGAATCCTGAAACTGCCGACCAGTACGACCGTCGACGGACCTAAACAGGTCCAGAGCCAGTTCAACTCCGAACAGGACATCGCCGCCGCCATCAAACTCCTCAAGGGCGGCGACTCCGAGGTCGAGTACGGCAATCTCCTGACCGTGCCACTGGACGGGGGCCTGCTGTACGCGGAGCCCGTCTACGTACGCGGCGCCGGCGTCAAGTACCCACTGCTGCGCAAGGTGTTGGTGACCTACGAGGGCAAGACCGCCTTCGAGAACACCCTCGACGAGGCGCTCGACAAGGTATTCGGCTCGAATGGTTCGGACACCGGGTCCTCGGACACGGGATCCTCCGACACCGGGACGACCACGCCGCCGCCGTCCGCCGATCCGACGGTCCAACAGGCGCTGAACGACGCCCAGAAGGCCTTCGAGGCGGGACAGGAGGCCCTGAAGAAGGGCGACTGGACGGCGTACGGCAAGGCCCAGGACGAGTTGCAGGGCGCCCTCAGCCGGGCCGAGGCGGCGCAGTCCAAGGCCGACAAGGCCGGTGGCGGCACGTCGTCCGGCAGCAGTGCGAAGCCCGGCACCAGTGCGAAGCCCAGTGCCAGCGCGAGCCCCGGCACCAGTGCGAGCCCAGGCGCGAGCAGCAGCCCCAGTCCGAGCGGATGATCGCGCCCGCCCCGCGCCGTGGTACGGTTTGAACACAACGGCGCGGGGTGGAGCAGCTCGGTAGCTCGCTGGGCTCATAACCCAGAGGTCGCAGGTTCAAATCCTGTCCCCGCTACTGAAATCGAAGGCCCGGATCCTTTTGGATCCGGGCCTTCGTGATGTCCGCACGGCGGCCAACGGCGCCCGGCCGAGCGGCTCGTGGTGTCCGGACGGGCGGCGAACGCATGTACCGGTGCGCGAGGTCGCCGTGCCGCTGTGGGGAGTTGGAAGAGATGTGTTTGACTTGTCGTTCTGTGGGCATGTCGACAAAACGCTGAAGTGACCTCACGGGTTGCGCTATACCGGATGTACCCAGGTTGCAGGTGGTGCGACGATGGACGTTATGGGGGACAAGGCAACTCTGTTCGAGACAGGGCGATTTGTGCAGCCTTCGGGCGAGGAGCCGACCCGCGACGAGGCCGCCGAGGCCGCTGAAGAGGCACGACACCGGCTCCACGCCGAGGCCGGTGACGTCGAGTCGATGAGTGTCCTCGGCGCCATGCTGCTGCGCCGTGGCGACCTCGACGGGGCCGAACCCCAGTTGCGTGCCGCCACCGCCGCCGGTGACCGTGCCGCAGCCAACAACCTCGGCGTCCTGCTGCACCAGCGCGGCTACCCGGACGAGGCCGCCGGATGGTGGCGGATCGCCGCCGTGGCCGGCTCCGCGGCCGCTGCCCACGCGCTCGGCCGGCACCACCGTGAGCGCGGCGACGAACCCGCCGCCGAGTACTGGCTGCGCCAGTCCGCCGAGCAGGGCCATGCGCTCGGCGCCTACGCGCTGGCCGATCTGCTGGAGCACCGCGGCGACGCGAACGCCGGCCAGTGGATGCGGGCCGCCGCCGAACGCGGGCACCGGGAGGCGGCGTACCGGCTGGCGCGCGCCCTCGACCGCAGAGCGGGCGACGGCGAGGGCGAGACCGCGGCCGACAACGGTGTCGGCACGGAGACCGCCGCCGGGGCCGCGGAGACGGAAGAGGCCGAGCAGTGGTACCGGCAGGCCGCCGCCCGCGGCCACCGGCGGGCCGCGCTGCACCTCGGGGCGATCCTGGAGAGACGCGGTGAACTCAAGGAGGCCGGACGCTGGTATCTGACCTCCGCCAAGGACGGCGAGGCCCGGGCCGCCTGCGCGCTCGGTTTTCTGCTGCGCGACGCCGGGGACACCGAGAGCGCCGCCGTGTGGTGGCTGCGGGCCGCCCAGGACGGCGACGGCAACGCTGCCAACGCGCTCGGCGCGCTGCACGCCGAGCGCGGCGAGACCCAGACCGCCGAGCGCTGGTACCGGGCGGCGATGGACGCGGGCGACGACAACGGGGCGTACAACCTCGGGCTGCTCTGCGCCGAACAGGGGCGGACCGCGCAGGCCGAGCAGTGGTACCGGCGGGCGGCCTACGCGGGACACCGGGAGGCGGCGAACGCGCTCGCCATCCTGCTGCTCCAGGGCGGCGACACGGCCGGCGCCGAACCGTGGTTCTCCAAGGCCGCCGAGGCCGGCAGCGTGGACGCCGCGTTCAACCTCGGGATCCTCTACGCCGGGCGCGGCGAGGACCGTGTCGCGCTGCGCTGCTACGAGCGGGCGGCCGCCGCCGGGCACACGGAGGCGGCGCTCCAGGTCGGCATCGCCCGGCTGCGGGAGGGTGACGAGGCCGCCGCCGAGCGGCATCTGCGGTGCGCCGCGGGCGGCGGGAGCGCCGAGGCCGCCTACCGGCTGGCCGCCGTGCTCGACGCGCGCCGGCCGGCGGTCTCCGAGCACGAGCTCGGCGAGTCCTCGCTGCACACCAAGACCGAGTGCGAGGAGTGGTACGAGCGCGCCGCCTCGCAGGGGCACCGACGCGCCCAGGTGCGGGTCGGGATGCTCGCCGCGGCGCGCGGGGACGTGGTGGACGCGGCGCGGTGGTACCGCATCGCGGCCGAGGCCGGGTCGCGGAACGGGGCGTTCAACCTGGGGCTGCTGCTGGCCCGGGAGGGGAGCGAGCCCGAGGCCGCCGTGTGGTGGCAGCGGGCCGCCGACGCGGGGCACGGGCGGGCGGCGTTGCGGCTGGCCCTGGTCTACGCGCGTCGTGGCGAGCTGGCCGAGGGGCAGCGGTGGGCCGACCGGGCGGTGGCGCTGGGACCGGCCGAGGTGACCGAGCGGGCGGGGCGGCTGCGGGATGCGCTGCGCGAGGAGCTGTCGGCCTGAGTCCGCGCTTTTTTGCAGCTCAGGCGGGCTGACGGCAATGGATTTGCTTCTCCTCGTGTCCCTCACGTAGTGTTCTGTTCATCGACGCGGGGTGGAGCAGCTCGGTAGCTCGCTGGGCTCATAACCCAGAGGTCGCAGGTTCAAATCCTGTCCCCGCTACTGAAGGCCGAGGGCCGGAATCCAGAAACGGATTCCGGCCCTCGGTTTTTGTTCTGAGGCTCTTGTTCTGAGGCTGTTGCTCAAAGCTTTCTGTTCAGAAGTTCTCTTCAGAAGTTCTGGACAGAGGTCTCCGTTCAGAGGTTTCTGCTCAGACACGGATGTGGCTACGGGGCATGACCCACCGCCTCCTCGTAGAGCGCCCGGTCCACCGTCCGGGACTCGGGGAGCGGGGCGCCCGACTCGACGCCCTGGGCCCGGTACGCCGACTGCAGACGCGTCGTCGTGCCCGCGCGGATCTCCCAGTCCATGCGCAGCGGCGGGGTCGAGCGCAGGATCGCGGGGTCGGTCTTCAGCAGCTTCGCGAGGTACGTGACGAAGTCCGCGTCCGACTTGTAGTCGCCGGCGAAGTACGTGTCGACCGTGCGGATGTAGGCCCTGAGCAGTGCCACTCCCGCGTCGACATCGTCGTTCAGGAGCGTACGGCCGTACAGCATCCCGCCCAGCGGCTCGCCCTGCGGCTGGCCGCCCAGGAACGCGTAGCCGGACTTCCCGGTGACCTGGCGCCACACCGGATCCAGGAGCCAGGCCGAGTCGACGCCGCCGTTCTGCAGGGCCGTGAGGACGTCGGCCGAGCCCAGTTGCTGGTAGCGGATCCGGTCCAGGCCCCCGCCATGGCTCGCCAGCGCCTTCTGTATGGGGTAGGCGATCACCGAGCCCTTGCCGATCATCGTGCCCAGGGTGCGCCCCGCCATCTCCACGCCGGACGCGCTCTCGCCGTTCTTCAGGCGCACCCACAGGCCGCTCCGCGACTCCGGGTCGGGCGAGAAGTTGCCCGCGACCCACTTGATGTCGAAGCCGCCGCGGACGCCGTTCATCACGGCCGCCTCGGGCGCCGCCCACATCGCGTCGATGTCCCCCTTGGCCAGCAGCGGCAGCGCGTCCGGGGTGGGCAGCACCTTCAGCGTGACGTCCAGGCCCTCCGCCTTGAACTCGCCCTTGTCCAGAGCCACTTCGAGAGGAGCCACGTACTCCGCGCTCAGGGTGCCGGTGGCGATGGTGATCTTGCGGGGTTTCGCCAGGGGGCGGGCCGCGGGCTTGCCGGGGGAGCACCGGGCCGGGGTCCTCGTCGGCGCGAGGTCGGCCGGGTCGGTCCAGGACCCTTGGCCGCAGCCCGCCACCGGGCGGACCGTGCGAGGCGCCGCGGCCGCCCCGGTGTCCTCGGAGTGCCTCGCCGAGCAGGCCGTCGCCAGCAGGGCCAGCGCCGCCGCCGCGACCACGTACCGATGCGCTCTCATGACTGCCCCCGTCCCCGGTCCCGCGGCGCCCACGGGGTGAGCAGGCGGCCGGCGAGCCGAATCAGCTCGGAGAAGACCACGCCCAGGACGGCGACGCAGACGATCCCCACGAACATCACGTCGTTCTGGAACAGCGCGCGCGAGTCGAAGATGAGGTGGCCGAGGCCGTCCGTGGCCGCGATCTGCTCGGAGGCGACGATCACCAGGACCGCCACTCCCGCGGCGATCCGGGCGCCGACCAGGACCGCCGGGAGCGAGGCCGGCAGCAGGACATGGCGGAACATCTGCCAGGGCGAGGCGCCGAAGACCCGGCCCGCGTCACGGTGGCCGGACGGGACGGCGATCACCGCCGACATCGTGGAGATCCACACGAAGAAGAAGACCGTGACCGCCACCAGGGCCACCTGCGGGCCCTCGCCCAGGCCGAACATGTTCAGGAAGACCGGGAGCAGGGCCAGCTTCGGCACCACGTACAGGGCGTCCAGGAGCGGCTCCAGGGCCGCCCTGACCAGTGGGAGGGAGCCCATCAGCAGGCCCAGCAGGTAGCCGGCCGCCGTGCCCGCCGCGTAGCCCGCGAGCACCCGGCGGGTGGTGGCCCAGACGTCCGGCCACAGGTCGCCCGCCGTCGCCCGGTCCCAGCCGTCGGAGAGGATCGTGGACGGCGCCGGGTAGACGCGGTCGTCGATCCAGGCCCGGGCCGCGGCCAGCTGCCACAGGAGGACCAGAAGGACGGGCACGGCGGTCGCCAGGGTCAGCTCCAGGGCGCGCCGGCGCCGGTGGGTGCGGACGGGACGGAGTTCGGCGGGGCCGGGGGCGCGGACCAGGACACGGGTCTCGCGGCCCGGGGTGAGGGTCGTCATGCCGGTACCGCCTCCTTGCGCAGCAGCTCCCACAGTTCGCTCTTCAGCGCCGTGAACTCGGGGGTGTCGCGGATCTGGCCGGTGCGCGGGCGCGGGAACGGCGGGCGGTGCTCGGCGATGATCCGGCCCGGGCGGGCGGACATCACCAGGACCCGGTCGCCGAGGACCAGCGCCTCCTCCAGGCTGTGCGTGATGAAGAGGGTGGTGGTGCGCAGGGCCTGGGTGAGGTCCAGGAGTTCGTCCTGGAGGATCACCCGGAGCTGTGCGTCCAGGGCGGCGAACGGCTCGTCCATGAGGAGGAGTTCGGGCTCGACGGCCAGGGCGCGGGCGATCGCCACCCGCTGGCGCATCCCGCCGGAGAGGGTCGCGGGGTAGGCGTCGGCGAAGTCCGCGAGGCCCAGCCGGGTCAGCCAGTCTCCGGCCCGGGCGTTCGCCGCGCGGCGCGGGACGCGTTGTACGTCGAGGCCGAAACGGACGTTGGCCAGGACCGTCTTCCAGTCGTAGATGCCGTAGTCCTGGAAGATCATCGCGGCCGGGCGGGGACGGTCGGTACGGATCTCCAGCCGGCCGGCGCTCGGGCGGAGCAGGCCGGCCGCGATCCGCAGCAGGGTCGACTTGCCGCAGCCCGAGGGCCCGACCAGACAGACGAACTCACCCGGCGCGACGGCCAGGTCGAGCGGACCGAGGGCGTCGACCGCGTGGGGGGACCGGCCGAAGGTACGGGTCAGGTCATGGGCGTGGAGCTTCGGACACGCCGGAGGCGGCTGATACGGCTCTCCCACCGGATCTCCTCGCAAGAGTGCGGACCCGAAGACCATATGACGGTCCGTCAGATTCGGGAACCCCGTGTACGGCGAAGAGGTACGACACGAAGGCCCCGGCACTCACCGTGAGTGCCGGGGCCTTTCGGGAACGTTCGTCAGGCTGCCGCCGCGCAGTCCGGGCACAGGCCGCGGTACGTCACCTCGACGTCGGAGACCGTGAAGCCGAACCGCTCCGAGGTGGGGAGGTCGGCCAGCGGGTTGCCGGTCGGGTGGACGTCGCGGATCGAGCCGCAGTGGGCGCAGACCAGGTGGTGGTGCGGCCGGTGTGCGTTCGGGTCGTAGCGCTTGGCGCGCTTGTCCGTCGAGACCTCGAGCACCTCGCCGAGCGAGACCAGCTCGCCGAGGGTGTTGTAGACGGTCGCCCGGGAGATCTCCGGCAGCTTGGTGACAGCCCTGGCGTGGACCTCGTCGGCCGTCAGGTGGACGTGTTCGCCGTCGAGGACCTCGGCCACGACGCGTCGCTGCGCGGTCATCCGCCATCCGCGTCCACGCAGCCGTTCCAGAAGGTCACTCATGCTCACCAGCCTAACAGCAGGCCGACTATTTTCCGAACAAGTGTGACTTTGGATTGGAGCTTGACTTGGACTAAGTCCAATGTGGATCGAGTTCGGGCCGGCAAGGCTGCAGGAATGGTGCGAAATGACTCAGGAGACAGGTGTGACGCAGGGGCCGCTGACCACCGAGGCCGGTGCGCCGGTGGCCGACAACCAGAACAGCGAGACCGCCGGCATGGCCGGCCCGGTCCTGGTGTGGGACCAGCTCCTGCCGGAGAGGCGCGCCCCCCTCAACCGTGAGTGCATCCCGATGGGGGTCCCCACGCCTTCAAGGCGGTGGGGGAGCGTGGTGCACGCACGCGGTGCGGGCGCCCACGGCACCTTCACGGTCACCGCGGACGTCACGCCGTACACGCGCGCCGCGTTTCTCTCCGAGGCCGGCAGGCAGACCGAGACCCTCCTGCGCGTCTCGACCGTGGCCGGCAGCCGCGGTGCGGCGGACGCGGTGCGCTACCCGCGCGGGTGGGCGCTGAAGTTCTGCACTGAGGAAGGCGGCTACGACCTCGTCGGCAACAACACCCCGGTGTTCTTCATCAAGGACGCCATCAAGTTCCCCGACTTCATCCACACCCAGAAGCGCGACCCGTACTCGGGCAGCCAGGAGGCGGACAGCGTCTGGGACTTGGGGGCTCAGCCCGAGTCGACCCACCAGGTGACCTGGCTGTTCGGCGACCGCGGCATTCCGGCGTCGCGGGGTCTGGCAGGCACTCCCCCGGAGGGGGTTCCGGCCGCGTTGTCGTCACTCGCCGACGTCCCCCGGCCGGGGGTACCCCAGCGCGTCGCCCGCCGCCTAGACGGGTTGCGGGGCGCGGGCTCCGACCCAGCAGCGGATGATGTCGCGGACCGAGACGATGCCGGCCGGCTCGCCGCCGTCGAGGACGATCAGATGGCGGAAGCCGCCGTGGGCCATCGCCCGGGCCGCCTCCTCCAGGGTCCAGGTCGGGGTGGCGAACACGACGTCGTTGGTGGTGTGGGCGTGGATGGGCTCCGTGTCCGGGTTCTGGCCCAGGCCGACGGAGTTCAGGATGTCGCGTTCGGTGAGGATGCCGATGCCACCGGCGTCCGGGTCGTGGACGATCGCCGCGCCCACGCGACGCGCGGACATCAGGGCGGCCGCCTGGCGGAGTGTGTGGGCTGGGCCGACGGTGAGGACCACCGTGCTCATGGCGTCACGGACGAGCATGAAAGGTGCCACCTCCTAGGGAACCGCGGAGATAGTTCAGCGATTCACAAATGCACAAAGTGAGGGTTCTCATAGAGTGGCAGGTAAAGCCGGGGTCAACAAGAGGGTGCGCGTAGCCAATTGAGGGCGCACGCGCTCATATGTGCCGAAGGAGAATGCCCTGTTCTGCCTCAGAAGGCCGTTTCAGTAACGCTGGGAGAGGTACGACAGCAGCTCGTCGTGGAGCAGGCCGTTGGACGCGGCCGCGTTGCCGCTGTGCGGGCCGGGGCGGCCGTCCAGGCCGGTGAAGGTGCCGCCGGCCTCGGTCACGACGATCGCGGTGGCCGCCATGTCCCACAGGGACAGCTCCGGCTCGGCGCAGATGTCCACCGACCCCTCGGCGACCATCATGTACGGCCAGAAGTCGCCGTACGCGCGCGTGCGCCACACTTCGCGGCTCAGGTCCAGGAAGCCGTTCAGCTGCCCCCGCTCGTCCCAGCCGCTCAGCGAGGAGTACGCGAAGGAGGCATCGGACAGCTTCGAGACCTTGGAGACGTGCAGGCGGGTCGCCGAGGAGAGGCTGCGGCCGGTGTAGGCGCCGTGCCCCTGCGCCGCCCACCAGCGGCGGCCGAGCGCCGGTGCGGAGACCACGCCGACGACCGGCCGGTAGCCGCCCTCGGCCGCCTCCATCAGGGAGATCAGGGTCGCCCAGACAGGGACCCCGCGCACGTAGTTCTTGGTGCCGTCGATCGGGTCGATCACCCAGCGGCGCGGGCCGGTGCCCTCGATGCCGTACTCCTCGCCGAGGACCGCGTCCCGTGGGCGGGCACGCTGCAACTGGCCGCGGATCAGCTCCTCGGCGGCTTTGTCGGCCTCGCTCACCGGGGTCATGTCCGGCTTGGTCTCGACCTTGAGGTCGAGGGCCTTGAAGCGGGCCATGGTGGCGGCGTCGGCCGCGTCCGCGAGCACGTGGGCGAGCCGCAGGTCATCGTGGTAGTCCGGCATGCGACGAACGCTATCTGCCGGGGTGGGGGCGCGGCTACACAGGCACGGGGCGGATACGGGGGATGTCCCGGGGACAGGTGGTACGGGGCGGGGGCGATCGTCCGGCGATCGTCCGGCGATCGGGCGGTGAACGGCGGCCTCGGTGCGCCCGCGTGTGTTGGCCGAAGGGCGCCCCCCGGTGCCTTCGCGAACCCTTGACAGTGGCATCGTGCGCGTCAAATCTGGGCGCAGAGCCGCCCGCCCCAGGAGGCGATGATGCCTGCAGCCCGGGAGTCCCTGCTGGACGCCGCGTACACGGCGCTCGCCCGCCGCCCGTGGGCCACCGTGCGCATGGTCGACGTGGCCGCGGCGGCCGGGGTGTCCCGGCAGACGCTGTACAACGAGTTCGGCAGCAAGGAAGGCCTGGCGAGGGCGCTGGTCCGCCGGGAGGCCGACGGGTATCTCGCGGGGGTGGAGCGGGCGCTGGTCAGCCATACCGAGGTGCGGGAACGCCTGACGGCGACGGCCGAGTGGATGGCCGCGGCGGCTCGGGAGAACGTGCTGGTACGGGCGATGCTCACGGGGTGCTGGAGCGAGCGGTTGCCGTCGCCGACGCTGACCGCGGTGCCGTCCTCTTCGGCGGTGCCGGCGCAGCGGAGGGCGGACGGGCCGTTGCCTTCTCCCGGGGAGTTCGTGCAGATCGTGCGGGATCGGGCGGTGGCGGTGCTGTCGGGACCGGGAGCCGTGAGGGGGAACGGTGAGCTGGCCCGGTCGTGCGAGCTCGTGGTGCGGCTCGCGTTGTCGTGCGTGGCCGCGCCGCCGGGGGAGGGCGGGGTGGCGGAGCTGGTGCGGGGGGCGCTTTCGCGGCAGCTGGTGTGAAAGAGGGGTGGCGCACACTGCCCCGTGCCCCTGGGTCGGCTGCGGTAGCCGCATGCCGAACAGCCCCGTGCCCCCTGTGGGGCGCGTTTCAGTGGGTGGGGCGCGTTTCAGTGGGTGGAGCCCGAGAGCTGGAGGCCGATCACGCCCGCGATCACCAGGCTGATGGAGATGATCTTCAGGGTGGACACCAGGTCACCCAGGAAGATCATGCCGTAGATCGCCGTGCCCGCCGCCCCGATGCCCGTCCACACCGCGTACGCCGGGCCCACGTCCAGCTTCTTGAGGGAGAGGGTCAGGAGGCCGAAGCTGCCCAGGGCGAAGGACGCGAACGCGATCGTGGGCCACAGACGGGTGAAGCCGTGGGAGAGCTTGAGGCAGACGGCGAAGCCGGTCTCCAGAATTCCGGCCACGATCACCAGCAGCCATGCCATGTGCCGTCCTCCCGTAAAGCCAGCTCGGTGCGATTATGCACTTACCGAACTCGGGTCAGGACAAACAACGCGGTGGTCAGTCACCTTCCGTGCGCTCGCGTGTCGACAGGAGACGGCGCAGCGAGTAGAGACGGGCCGGGTCCGCGTGGCCCTCGGCGACCCACTCGTCCAGCGCGCAGTCCGGCTCGTCGTGACTGCACGCGCGCGGACAGTTCACCGTGCCGGGCTCCAGGTCGGGGAAGGCGAGGATCACCCGGGACGGGTCGATGTGGGCCAGTCCGAAGGAGCGGACGCCCGGGGTGTCGATGACCCAGCCTTCCTCGCCGGTGAGGGGAAGGGCCAGGGCGGAGGTCGTGGTGTGGCGGCCCCGGCCGGTCACCGCGTTCACACGGCCCGTCGTCCGCCGGAGGCCTTCGGGGACAAGGGCGTTCACCAGCGTCGTCTTGCCGACGCCCGAGTGGCCGACGAACGCCGTGATCTTGCCGTCCAGATGCTCCTGGACCACGCGGGCCGCATCCCCCGTCTCCAGTTCCTCGCGGCTCGTGACCACGTAGGGGATCGCCAGGTGCCCGTACAGCTCCAGGAGCTTGTCCGGCGGGGCCAGGTCCGACTTGGTCATGACCAGGAGCGGGGTGAGGCCGGCGTCGAAGGCCGCGACCAGGCAGCGGTCGATGAGACGCGGGCGGGGTTCCGGGTCGGCCAGGGCCGTGACGATCGCCAGCTGGTCGGCGTTGGCGACGACCACCCGCTCGAACGGATCGTCGTCGTCGGCGGTGCGGCGGAGCACGGACGTCCGGTCCTCGATGCGCACGATCCGGGCCAGGGAGTCCTTCTTGCCGGACAGGTCTCCCACCAGGGCCACCCGGTCACCGACCACCGCCGCCTTGCGGCCCAGCTCGCGCGCCTTCATCGCCAGGACCGTACGGTCCTCGACCAGGCAGGTCAGCCGGCCCCGGTCGACGGTGAGGACCATGCCCTCGGCCGCGTCCTCGTGCGCGGGGCGGATATGCGTACGGGGCCGGGTGCCCTTGCGGTTGGGGCGCTGACGGATGTCGTCCTCGTCGGTGTGCTTGCCGTAGCGGCGCATGGTCGTCGCCCCTAGGCCCCGTCGCTCCCGAGCATCCCGGTCCACAGGTCGGGGAAGTCCGGCAGGGTCTTCGCCGTGGTCGCCACGTTCTCGATCTGAACGCCCTCCACGGCCAGGCCGATGATCGCACCGGCCGTGGCCATGCGGTGGTCCTCGTAGGTGTGGAAGACCCCGCCGTGCAGCCTGCGCGGGCGGATGTGCAGGCCGTCGGCGGTCTCGGTGACGTCACCGCCCAGCTCGTTGATCTCCTTGGTGAGCGCGGCCAGCCGGTCCGTCTCGTGGAGACGGAGATGGGATACGCCCCTCAGGGTGGAGGGGGAGTCGGCGAGGGCGGCGACCGCCGCGATGCCAGGGGTCAGTTCGCCCACGTCACCCAGGTCGACGTCGATGCCATGGATTCGGCCGGAGCCGGTGAACTCCAGGCCGTACTCGGTCAGTTCGCAGGAACCGCCGATCTCGGTGAAGATCTCGCGCAGCCGGTCGCCCGGCTGGGTGGTCCGCGAGGGCCAGTCCGGGATCAGCACCTTGCCGCCCGTCACCAGGGCGGCGGCGAGGAACGGCTGGGCGTTCGAGAGGTCCGGCTCGACGGTCAGGTCCCGGCCGAGCAGGGCGCCCGGGGTGACCCGCCAGACGTTCGGCTCGCCACCCGACTCCGGGGTGTCCACCTGGGCGCCGACCGCGCGCAGCATGTCGACGGTCATCCGGATGTGCGGGAGGGAGGGGAGGCTCGCGCCGATGTGGCGGACCTCCACGCCCTGGTTGAACCGCGGACCGGAGAGCAGCAGGGCCGACACGAACTGGGACGAGGACGAGGCGTCGATCGACACCGGGCCGCCCTCCAGGGCGCCGCTGCCGTGCACGGTCAGCGGGAGCGCGCCCCGCCCGTCGTCGTCGATCCGGGCGCCGAGGGCGCGCAGGGCGTCGATCACGCCGTGCAGGGGGCGCTCGTAGGAGCGGGGGTCGCCGTCGAAGCGGATGTCGCCGGCGGCGAGGGTGGCGACGGGCGGGAGGAAGCGCATCACGGTGCCGGCATTGCCGACGTCGACCGTGACGGGGCCGCGGAGCCCGGCGGGGATCACCCGCCAGGCCTCGCCGGAGCCGTCGGGACCCACGCCCTCCTCGATGCCGACGCCCATCGCGCGCAGGGCGCCGGCCATCAGCAGGGTGTCGCGGGACCGGAGGGGCCGGCGCAGCCAGCCGGGCTCGGAGGCGAGGGCGGCGAGGACGAGGGCGCGGTTGGTGACCGACTTGGACCCCGGCACGTGGACCGTCGCGTCGACGGCTCCGCTTGCATGGGGGGCGGGCCAGAGGGCGGTTGGTGCGGTGGGGTTTGCGGCCATGGGGTCACTTTAGTGGGAGGCCGTGCGTAGCGGCTTCGCGCGAGGCTGTGCGGGGGGCTGGTCGCGCCCACGCGGCGGAGCCGCCGATGATACGGCCCCGCGCCCCTGACGCCTGCCCCTACGGGGCCCGTCAGGCCTCCAGCAGCCACCTGCCCCCACCGATCAGCGAGCACAGCGACACCGCGTGGAACAGGAACAGCCACATGCCTGCCGGTACGTGGGTCAGGCGGGACAGCTGGTCCGCGTCCGAGTCGCCGGCGCCGCCCCGTGAGCGCTTCGCCTGGAGTTCGAACGCCGGGCGTACGCCGCCCAGCAGCAGGAACCACACCACCGCGTACGCGAACGCCGCCTGCACCTGGGGCCCGGCCAGCCAGGACACCAGCAGGAACGCGCCGCCCGTCAGGAACACCGTCAGGACGCCGTACGCGTTGCGGATCATCGCCAGCATGGCGATGAGCAGGGCCGTCGCGACCCACAGCAGCAGGGTGATGCGGCCGGCGCCGAGCAGGGCCGCGCCGCCCAGGCCGAGCAGCGGCGGCGCGGTGTAGCCGGCCGCCGCCGTGAGGATCATGCCCAGGCCGTGCGGCTTGCCCCGGCTGACCGTGAGGCCGCTGGTGTCGGAGTGCAGGCGGATGCCGGTGAGCTGGCGGCCGGTGAACAGGGCGACCAGGCCGTGGCCGCCCTCGTGGGCGATCGTGATGGCGTTGCGGGATATCCGCCACACGGTGTGCGGGACGACCACGGCGGCCGCGGCGGCGAGTGTGGCGATCACCACCCACAGGTCCGGGTCGGGCTGGGTGCCGATCAGCTCGTCCCAGAGAGAGGTCGCTGTGCTGGTGTCCATGGTCTCCGGTCGTTCCCTCTCGTCGTACGGAGTCGGCAGTCTGACACGTATGTATGTGTGGTCGGTGTGTCAACGGCCAGGAGAGAGGGACCGTCCCCGGATCACTGTCCTCGGGCCGGGATCACTGTCCGCGGTCCCGGATCACTGTCCGCGGTCCCGGATCAGACCGCGCCGCTCACCTCCCCGCGGCGCCGGTCCACCGCCGTCGCCAGGTCGGCGACCGTCCGGGTGGTGAAGACCTCGCGCAGGCTGATCGAGATCTGGAAGCGGTCGCGGATCCTGGAGATCAGCCGGGTCGCGGCCAGCGAGTGCCCGCCGAGGTCGAAGAAGTTGTCCTGAACGCCCACCCTGGGCACGTCCAGCAGCTCGCTCCACAGGGTGGCCAACTGGTGCTCGGTGGGGGTGCGCGGGGCGACATAGCCCGTGGTCGTGCCGGCGGCCTGCCGCGGGGCCGGCAGCCGGCGCCGGTCCACCTTGCCATTGGCGGTGAGCGGCCAGCTGTCCAGGGTCAGGACGTGCTCCGGGACCATGTGGGCGGGCAGCCGCTCGCGGAGCCAGTGCCGCAGCCGGTCCGGGAGGGGCGCCTCCTGCGGTGGCACGGGAGCGGCCGTACGGTCCACCCGGCCGCCGACCAGGGCGTGCACCAGCAGATGGCGCTCGCCCAGGGCGAACAGCGGCTTGAGCGGCTCGAAGTCGAGTTCCCCGATGGGGCACAGGCCTACGTCGGTGCCCGCCGCCCAGTCCATGAGGAGCTGCCCCATGTAGCCGGCCTCCAGCAGGCACAGGTCGCGGGCGAGTGAACCGTACAGCGGCTCGATCGCCGCCAGGTCGGCGACCAGGAACAGGGTGAACCCGGCCGCGTCGACGAGGGCACGGTTGTGCCCGGCGTGCACCTCGGCGCCGACCGTCGCGTCCTCGCCGAGCAGCACCACGGCGTTCTGCCGCGGGTCGACGTAGTACGCCCCGGGCGCCAGGCCCGCCACCGCACCGGCCTTCACGTGCAGATAGGTCTGGACGGGATACAGGCCCCCGGCCGACGGATAGCGGCACTTGGCCAGCCCGTCCACCTCGTCCTGCCCCAGCAGGCCCAGGCCGGCGGCCAGTTCGGCGAGGGTGACCGGTGCGCCGAGGAACGCCCGGTCGCTGCGCCGCCGCGACGGCTCGGCGGGGACCCGGGGCAGCGGGACCCGGTGCCGGTCGGGCTCCCGGCGCAGTCCGTGCCGGGCCAGCTTGAACTCCGCCCGGGCCAGCGGGTCGAGCAGCGAGATGCCGGCCCGTCGCCCGGCCTCGAAGTCCGCCGTACCGTCCCGCCGGCCGGGGACGACATAGGCGACCAGACCGTCATGGCCGGGCCGGTCCGCGCCGGACGTGGCGGTGACGACGGCCGAGCCGACCTCGGGATGGGCGAGCAGCGCCGACTCGATCTCGCCGGGTTCGATGCGCTGGCCGCGGATCTGGACCTGGAAGTCGGCCCGGCCCATGAACTCGATGGTGCCGTCCGGCCGCCACCGGCCCAGGTCACCGGTGCGGTACATCCGCTCCCCGGTCCCCGGGTGGGCCACGAAGACCGCGTCGGTGCGCTCCGGGTCGCGCCAGTAGCCGTCGGCGAGGCATACCCCGGAGACGTACATCTCGCCGGTGACCCAGTCCGGGCAGTCCCGCAGCCGCTCGTCGAGCACGTAGTAGCGAACGTTGGCGATCGCGGTGCCGTACGGGATGCTCCGCCACTCGGGGTCGGTCTCGCCGACCGGGAACCAGATGCTCCACACCGTGGTCTCGGTCGGACCCCCGATGGAGACGACCTCGACGTCCGGCACCAGCTCGCGCAGCCGGCCCGGTACGGGGAGCGGGATCCAGTCGCCGCCGAGGATCACCAGCCGGAGCGAGGCCGGGCAGGCCCCGCTCTCCAGGAGCATCTCCATCATCGCCGGGACCGAGTTCCACACCGTGACCCGGTGGCGGGCGATCAGCTCCGCCCAGTGCGCCGGGTCGCGGCGGTCGGCGGCGGCCGGGACGAGCACGCTGCCGCCGGCGCCCAGCAGCCCGAAGAGGTCGAAGGCCGACAGGTCGTGGTGGAGCGCCGTCACGGCGAGGCAACGGTCGGCCTCGGTGACCCGGTAGGTCTCGATCGTCTGCACCAGGCAGTTGACCAGCGCCCGGTGCGGGACCATCACGCCCTTCGGCTCTCCCGTCGATCCGGAGGTGAACATCGTGTAGACGAGGTCGTCCGGGCTGCCGGGCGCCGGCAGCGGGGTGTCGGCGACGGCGGGCAGCGGCTGGTCGACGCAGAGCCGCAGGCGCCCTTCCAGGTCCACGTCGAGGTGCGACTGGGTGAGGACGAGCGCCACCTCGCCCCGGTCGAGCAGCTGCCGCACGCGCAGGGCGGGCAGGTCGGGGTCGATCGGCAGATAGGCGGCCCCCGAGAACAGCACGCCGTAAGCCGCGACGACCTGTTCCCAGCCCTTCTCCATGACGATGGCGACGAGCTGTCCGGGCCGGGCGCCGTGCGCGTGCAGCCAGCGGGCCACCTGCCGGGAGGCGTCGGCGAGATGGGCGTACGACAGGGTCCGGTCCGGGGCGATCACGGCGGGGGCGTCGGGGCGGAGCGCGGCCTGCCGTTCGAACAGCTGCTGCACCTGGAGGTCGGGGACGGGGCGTTCGGGGCCGGCGTGGGTGTGTTCCGGCGGGGCGAGCGGTGTCGGCCGCGTCCAGGCGTCCTCGTCGGTGGCGAGCCGGTGCAGCAGGGCCGTCTGGGCGTCGAACATGGCGTCGACCAGCCCGTCCGGGAAGAGCGCGTCGACCGAGTCCCAGTTCAGCAGCAGCGCGCCCTCCTGCTCATGGGCCTGGCAGTCCAGGGTGACCTGCGGGGTCTGGGAGATGGTGAACACCGGGGTCAGCAGCCGTTCCAGCGCGGTGCGCTCCGCGGCGGCGAAGGCGAGGTTGCTCGTCATCACCACCGGCATCAGCGCCCGGTCGTAGCCGCCCTGCAGGCGCATCAGCTCGCGCAGCACCTCCACCCCGCTGACGGCCGTGTGCCGCAGGTCGTCCCGGAGGCGCCGCTGCACCTGCCGGGCCCGTTCCAGGAAGGTCTCGGCACCTCGGTGGTCGATCTCAAGGAGCGTGAAGGAGGCGAACTGGCCGAGCACCTCGTCGTACGACGTGTCGCGCACCGGACGGGTCAGGCGCGGCACGTTGAGTGTGAAGTGGCGGCTGTTGCTCCAGACGGCCAGCACCTCCGCGTACACCGCGAGCAGCAGGGCGCTCGGGGTCAGCCCGTCCCGTCCCGCGCGCTCCTTGAGGCCCTGCCAGGTCCCGGCGGACAGCACGGTGTCCCGGCGCGCGAAGTGCGGTACGTCCACGGCCGCGGCGCGGGCCGGCAGCTGCGGTGCCGGGGGCAGTTCCGGCAGCCGGCGCCACCAGTAGTCGTAGGCGCGCCGGTACTCGGGGGTGTCCCTGCGCCGGCTCTCGGCGTGTACGTGGTCGCGGAACGAGCGGGCGGGGGCGGGCGGTCGGGCGTCGGGTTCGCAGTAGAAGCGGGACAGGTCGTCGAAGAGCAGCCGGCCGGAGGAGAAGTCGGCGATCAGCGAGTCCACGCTGAGATGGATCCGCAGGCCGTCGTCCAGCCGGGTGGCGGCCACCTCGAACAGCGGCCACCGGTCGGCGGGCCGCACCTCGTGCGACAGCCGCTCCCGCACCGCTGCCAGGGCGGCCTCGGCCGCGTCCTTCTCCTGCCCGCGCAGATCGGTGACCCGGATCTCGTAGGGCGGCACCTCGGGCAGGATCCGCTGCTCGTTGCGGTCGGGCAGCATCACCGCGCGCAGCATCTCGTGCCGGTCGATCACCCGCCGCCAGGCGTGCTCGAAACGGGGCAGGTCGAGATCGGGGGCGTCGAACTCCACGTACACGTGGGTGGAGACGTTGCCCAGCTCGAAGGTGCCGGTGCGGCCCAGGCAGTAGGCCTGCTGGGTGTCGGTCTGGGGGAAGGGGGCGTGCGGGTCGTCCGGCGGGACCGGAGCCGGGTCCGGCGCGGAGGCGGAGACGGACCCCGGCCGTTCTCCGACGGCCGCCGCGAGTGCGGCGATCGTCTGGGCGTCGTAGAGCGTGTCCTCGGAGAGGGAGATCCCGAGGTCCTGCTCGATCCGTCCCGCCAGCCGCAGCATGGCCAGTGAGTCCAGGCCGAGCCCCGGCAGCGAGTCGTCGGGCCCGGGCCGCCGCCCGGAGGCGGGGGCGAGGGAGGCGACGAGGTCGGTGAGATAGTCCTCCACGGACGCCCCGTCGTAGTTCTCCACGGACGCCCCGTCGGCCCACTCGCCCACCACGCTGAGCGACCCGGCGATGAGCGCCGCCCGGGTGGCCCGGCGCTGGATCTTCCCGCTGGACGTCTTGGGCACGGTCGAGGCGCGGACCAGGACGAGCCGGTGCAGCCGTACGTCGAACTCCGCGGTGATCGCCCGCGTGACCGCACCCGCCACCTCGGCCGCGGGCGGCGCAGGCACCCCCCGCCGGACCTCCGCGACCACGACCAGCCGCTCCACGCCGTCGCCCTCGTCGATGCCGACGGCGGCCGTGGCGTTGGGACGCAGCGCCGGATGGGCGCCCTCCGCGCAGCGCTCGATGTCCTGCGGATAGAGATTGCGGCCGCGCACGATGATCAGGTCCTTGCTGCGCCCGGTCACGAACAGCTCGCCGTCCCGCAGGAAACCGAGGTCGCCGGTGCGCAGGAAGGGGCCCTCGCCGCTCGCCGTACGGGCGCCGAAGACGGCCGCGCTCTCCGGTGGCCGGTTCCAGTATCCCTGCGCCACGTTCGGACCGCCGACCCAGACCTCCCCGACCTGCCCGGGCCGGCACGGCGTCCCCTCGGCCGGATCGACGACGAGCAGCCGCTGTCCGTCGACGGCACCGCCGCACCCGACCACCGTCCGGCGCTGCCCCGCGCTGCCGGGCACCACCCGGTGCGCCTCCAGCGCGGCGGCGTCCAGCGTGACGGTGGTCGGGTCGGTGAGCTGGTCCCCGCACGACACCATCAGCGTGGCCTCCGCCAGCCCGAAACTGGGCCGCAGCGCCTCCCGCCGCATCCCCCAGGGGGCGAAGTGCGCGGCGAACCGGTCGAGGGTCGCGGCCGGTACCGGCTCGGCGCCGACCACCACGGTCTCCAGACCTGCCAGGTCGAGCGGCGCCCCGGCGGCGGGGTCGACGCGCTCGACACACAGGTCCAGGGCGAACGGCGGTACGGCGGACACCGTGCCGCCGTGCACGGAGATCGCGCGCAGCCACTGCACGGGGTCCAGGACGAAGGTGCCCGGCGCCATCAGCACCCCGGGGCAGCCGGCGAACAGCGGCTGGAGGATGCCGCCGATGAGCCCCATGTCGTGGAACGGCGGCAGCCAGCTGACCACGCGGGAGTCCTCCGTGGTCCGCAGCCGCCACTGGATCTGGGCGGAGTTGTGCAGCAGATTGCCGTGCGAGACCATCACGCCCTTCGGCACGGCGGTGCTGCCCGAGGTGTACTGCAGGAAGGCGAGATCCTCCCGGCCGGCGCCCGGGTCAGTCCAGGCGTCGGGTTCGGCGGTCGGGGCGGCGCCGGACAGCCAGGCCACGGATCCCAGTTCGTTCAGGTGCTGCCGTGCGGTGGCAGCGCCCCGGCCACCGGTGAGCACGGCGGCGGGCGCCGCGTCCGCCGCGATCGACCGCAGCCGCGCCGCGTTGCGGGCATGCGGCGGATACGACGGTACGGCGACCAGTCCGGCGTACAGGCAGCCGAAGAACGCGGCCAGGTAGGCGGCGCCCGGCGGATGCAGGATCAGCACCCGGTCGCCGGGGGAGCAGGTCGTCTGTAAATCCGCCGCCACCTGTCGGGCTCGGCGGTCCAACTCGGCGTAGGTGAGGGTGGATTCCTCAGTGCCGTGGCTGTCGAGGAAGACGTACGCCTGTCGGCCGGGCTGCTCCGCGGCGCGGATCCGCAACAGGTCGACGAGACTGCGCGGGACGGTCTTGAGGGGGGCGTTCATGCTGGTCCTCCAGTTTCCGTTGACGGTTCGGGACGCTCCGCGGGATCGGGGTGCCCGGGCTTCTCCGCCCGGACCCACCGGGTGGGCACCCACGGTCCGCTCCACCACATCCGGTGGCCGACGTCGGCACAGGTGACGTCCCTGGCGCCGGCGGCGAGCAGCAGGTCGCGGTACTGGCCGGTGTGGAGGATGTCGACGACGAGCAGCCGTCCGCCAGGCCGCAGCACCCGGTACGCCTCACGCACCGCCTCCCCGCGGCCCCGCGCGTCGGTGATGTTGTGCAGGGCCATGCTGGACACCACGAGGTCGAACCGGCCGTCCTCGAAGGGGAGTTGCCGCATGTCGGCGGTGACCAGGTCGATCCGGTCGGCGACCCGCTCCCGGTCGGCGTTCTCCAGCGTGGTCCCCGCGCGGTTGCCGGACTGGTCGACGGAGCGCCACAGGTCGACGCCGGTGACCCGGCCCCGCGGCACCCGGCGGGCCACCGCGGTCAGCACCGCGCCGCGCCCGCAGCCCAGGTCCAGGACCTGTTCGTCGCCGCGCAGCCGGAGCCCGTCAATGAGCTCCTCCCACACCAGGAACTTCCCGCGCACGCTGGCGTGCAGGAACAGCCCGGCCGGGGCGGCCGTCACCGCCGGGATCCGCAGCAGCCAGCGGGGCGCTCCCGCGGCGACCGCCACCAGGGGCAGCACGACCGAGCCGCCCAGCCCGATCAGCCAGCCGGGCGCGTCGACGCCGTACCGGCCTTTCCCGGCCGCGCCTACCACGCCAGCTCCTTGGCCACGAAGGCCAGGACCTGCGGGGCGGCGGCGAAGACGAAGAAGTGGTCGCCGGCGAAGACCCGGACCCTGACGTCGGTACCGAGGTCGCGCCAGCGCTCGACCTCGGCGGGTGCGGCGGCGGGGTCGTCGGACCCGCCGAGGGCGATGAGCGGGATTCCGGGGCGCAGCACTCCGTGGGCCCGGTAGGTCTCGGCGGCCTCGAAGTCCGCGCGCAGCTGGGGCAGGACGAGCGCGAGCCACTCCTCGTCGGCCAGCAACTCCGGTGGGATGCCGCCGAGTCGCCGCAGCCCGGCCACGAACTCGCGGTCCGGGAGCGGGTGCATGGCGGGGGTGGAGCGCGGGAGGTGGGGCGGCACGCTGCCGGAGACGACCAGCGCGGCCGGCGGACGGCCGGAGTCCTGGAGGGCGAGGGCGAGTTCATAGGCGAGCAGGGCGCCCATGCTGTGGCCGAACAGGACGTACGGCAGCCCTTCGGCCCGGCGGGTGAGCGGGGCCGCGAGTTTCTCCGCGAGCCGTACGACCGATGTCTCGGCCGGTTCCGTCATACGGATCTCCCGCCCCGGCAACTGGACGGGGACGACCTCGGTGCCGGGGCCGAGCAGGTGCTGCCAGGGGCGGAACACCGAGCCGCCGGCGCCGCCGTGGGGAATGCAGAAGAACCGGACGCGGAGAGGGGACGGCCGGGGCGTGCCCGGCAGGGCGTGCGGGAACCACGAGGGTGCTGTTGTGACACACACGGGCAGACAGAGACCTTCGGTTCACGGGTGACGGGTCACGCCACCCGAAACGGACGGGTGGGAGAGACGGCGCAGGGCACTCACGCCCGACGCCGCCGGTGGTCCAGATAGAGGGCGAGGGCACCGAGGGCGAGCGCCACGTTCGGGCCGGATCTGCCGCCCTGGGACCGGGTCGGCACGACCTCGCTGAACTGCACCCTGAGGCTGCGGTCGGCGATGTCGTCGTTCAGCGCGCGGAGCTGTTCGGCGGCCCCGGCCTGGGTGAGGGTGGCCTCCAGGAGACGCCGTGCCGACTGCTGCGGGGAAGCGGTCTCGCGCACCATGTGCAGGACGATGCGGGGGACCTCGCGCTGGAAGACGTCGACCAGCGCCAGCTCGGGTGCCAGACAGCGCACCGAGCCCTCCAGGTTGGCGAAGGACTTGCCGAGCAGTGAGACCGCCGGGCAGGACGCGATGCCCCGGCGGGTCGACTTCTCAAGGACGCTGGTGAGCGTGATGCCGAAGTTCAGCTCGTCCAGGGAGGCCGTCGCGATCTTCGGCACCAGAGCCGCCATGTCCTGGGAGAACCCGGGGATGTCCGACCACGGTGTGGTGCGGCCCATCTCCACCCAGGCCTTGGCCAGGCCGTGCCCGTCATTCTGGGCGACGGCCATGAGCACCAGCAGCAGCCGCATGCTGGTGCGCTGGTCGATCCGGCCGATCATGCCCCAGTCGATCAGCGTCGCCTCCCCGTCGTCGGTCACGAAGACGTTCCCGGCGTGCGGATCGGCGTGGTAGATGCGCTCGATGAAGTAGCTGCGGTACATGAACGCGATCAGTTCGCGGCTGACGGCGAGCCGGTCGCGGTCGCGCAGCGAGGCCGGGTCCGCCTTGCGCACGGAGACTCCCGGGGCCATGGACTGCACCAGGACCCCCGGGGTGGCGGCCAGGACGCGGGGCACGGACAGCCGCGAGAAGCCGCGCAGCGCCTCGCGCGCCCGGTCCATGTTCGCCGCCTCCTTGGTGAAGTCGAGTTCCGGCTCCATGGCGTCGAAGACCCCGCCGAGCATGGACTCGACATCCACGACCGTGCTGAACCTCGGGGCCATCCGGGCGGTCAGCCGGGCGGCCTGGCGCAGCAGCGCCATGTCCGTCAGCACGGTCTCCCGGATGCCGGGCCGCTGCACCTTGATCACCCCCGGCCGGCCGTCAGCCAGGGTGACCCGGTGCACCTGGGCCAGGGAGGCGGCGCCGAGCGGGCGCTCGACATCGATGTCGTCGAAGTAGCGCTTCCAGTCCGGCCCGAGGTTCTGCTCCAGCACGGGTTCGAGTTCGGAGAACGGCTGGACGTCCACCTCGTCGTGCAGGTTCTGCAGCTCCTCGATCATGATCGGGGAGACCATGTCGGGCCGGGTGGACAGCATCTGACCGATCTTCACGTAGAACGGCCCCAGGCTCTCCAGGGCGCCGCGCACCGCCCGGGCCCGCCGCCGCTCCCGCTCGTCCGGGGCGTCGGAGGGCGGGGCCGCTCTGGTCTCGCCGACGACCTGTTTCAGTACGGCGGCTACCGTCCGCATCCGGCTGCCGGTGCGCGGGGCCATGAACGGGGTTCCTTCCGGTGGCGCGCGTACCGCGACGGAGTGCGGGTCCGTCGCGGCACGCCGGCGGGCGGGGCGTGCGAGGGGCGTGAGCCGGGGCGGCCCTACGCCTTCTTGGGCGCGCTCCTGGTGACGGCCCCGATGGCTCCGGCCGCGCCGAGCAGCGGCTCCACCGTCTTCAGCGCGTCCATCAACAGGCCGATCACATCGGTCAGTTGCTGGAGCTGCTGGGGCAGCGCCGCGAGTTGCTGGGGGAGTGCGCCCAGCTGCTGGGTCAGCTCCCCGGCCGCCGCCAGCGGGGCGCCGACGGTCCCGGTGAGGGCGGCGACGGGCTGCTGGACGGCAGCGGCGGCACCACCGATCCCGCCCGGCCCGCCGATCCCACCGATCCCGCCGGCTCCGCCGGACAGCAGGGCGAGGGCCGCGAGATTGCGGTTCTTGTTCTTGTTCTTCTTCTTGCTGTCGTCGTCGTCCTGGAGCAGGGACATGGCCGTGAGCGTGCGCAGTGCGTCCCCGGGCATGGTCGCTAAGGCGTGCGCGGGCAGTCCGAAGGGCAGATCGTCATCGTCGTCCCGGTCGAGCAGGTCGTCCCAGGCCTTCTTCCAGTCGTCGGCGACGTCGCCGTAGAAGTCCTTGATGGTGTCGATGGTTCCCACAGGAGTCCTTCCTGGTACTGAGTGCTGTGCGCTGTGCGCTGTGCCGCAGCGGCCGACGGCCACCGCCGGCCGCGGGGTCGGGAGGAGGGGGATGCGGGAGAGGTATCACCGCTGAATGTCCGGAAAAGGCATCCGAAGCATTGAAAAATTTAGCAAGGCGCATGGAAAGAGGGAAGTAATAGAACTTTGCACTACTTGCGGATGTTTGCCTGATCTGTCTATCGGCTTGAGCTATGGACCAGCACATATGCCAGGGGTGCGTGCCCTGCCCCGCGCGACCCGGTGCCGATTCCGCCGTCCCGGCTTCAGCCCTGGGAGTGAAATGTAGGGTTGTGAAGATGTGCGGACGGTACGCGTCGAGTCGTAGGCCCGAGGACCTGGCCGGAGTCTTCGAGGTCGAGAAGTGGGAGCCCGAGGAGACTCTGGCGCCCGACTACAACGTGGCCCCCACCAAGGAGGTCTACGCGGTTCTCGACCGGCCGCTCAAGGACGCGGACGACAAGCGGCCGGTCCGTCAACTGCGCAGGCTCAAGTGGGGCTTGGTGCCCTCCTGGGCCAAGTCGCCCGAGGGCGGCGCCCGGATGATCAACGCGCGCGCCGAGACCGTGCACGAGAAGCCGTCGTACCGCCGGGCCTTCGCCGCCCGCCGCTGCATCCTGCCCGCCGACGGCTACTACGAGTGGGTCACCGCCGCGGAGGAGCGGGAGCTGGAGGTCGAGGGCAGGAAGAAGCGGCCGCGCAAGCAGCCGTACTTCGTACTGCCCGCCGACGGCTCGGTGTTCGCCATGGCCGGGCTGTACGAGTTCTGGCGGGACCGCACGCTGCCCGACGAGCATCCGCTGGCCTGGTGGGTGACCTGCTCGGTGATCACCACGGAGGCGGAGACCTCGCCGCTGGCCGTGGCCCCCGCCGAGGGCCCGCGGTCGCTGTCCGACATCCACCCCCGGATGCCGCTGATGCTGACCCCGGACCGCTGGGACGCCTGGCTCGACCCGGCCGGCACGGACGTCGAGGACCTGCGTTCGCTGCTCGCCCCGCCGCCGGAGGGCCTGATGCGGGCCTACCCGGTCTCCACGGCCGTCAGCAACGTCCGCAACAACGGCCCGGAGCTGCTGACGGAGCTGGAGGCACCGGAGGAGAGCACACTCTTCTAGCCTTCTGGCGTGACCACTTCGAAGATCGTCGGTACGGAGGCGGGGGACGCCCGCATCACCTGGTACGAGGCGGAGAAGGCGCGGCTGGTGCTCGCCGTGAGCCATGGGGCGGGCGGCGGCATCGAGGCCCGTGACCTCCAGGCTCTCGCCGCGGTGCTGCCGGAACACCGCGTGACCGTCGCACTCGTGGAGCAGCCCTGGCGGGTGGCCGGCAAGAAGGTCGCCCCGGCGCCCAGGACGCTCGACGTGGGCTGGCGGGGCGTGTGGCCCGCGCTCGCCGCACCGGGGCTGCCGGTGGTGTCCGGCGGGCGCAGCGCCGGAGCCCGGGTCGCCTGCCGTACGGCCACGGAGCTGGGCGCGGCCGCCGTCCTCGCCCTCGGCTTCCCGCTGCACCCGCCGGGCAGGCCGGAGAAGTCGCGGGCGGAGGAGCTGCTGGGGGCCGGGGTGCCCACCCTCGTCGTCCAGGGCGGGAACGACCCGTTCGGAAAGCCGGCCGAGTTCCCGGCGGGCGACTACCGACTGGTCGAGGTGCCCTACGGCGATCATGGATTCGCGGTGCCCAAAAGGGCAGACATCGAGCCGGAACGGGCAGTGACCATCATCACGGATGCGGTCGTCGCGTGGACCGCGGCGCTCGGGTGACGCCCGGGAATGTTGCGCGGCGGACCACTGTTGAGCCGGACAGAAGCGCTGGGGCACCAGTGCCGACGCCGAAGGAGAGGAAGTCCGCCGCATGGGTTCGACCATCTGCCCGAGCCGTACCAGCAGCGCTGACCTGGACTGGACAGTGCTGCACGCGGCCAAGACCGCTCCTATTCGAGCGGCGGCAGGCACGGGTCGTGTTCTATCCTCCGAGTCGAGTGGGATCGGTTTCGGTCCTGCCCTGGATCTTGAGGAGGTGGGTCCGGTCACTGGGACCGACGCAGGGACCGACAACGGCCAGGCGGAGCTGCCCGAGGGCCAGGGCACGAGCGCGGAGTCGACCTCGGAGCGCACCGCGCGCTTCGAGCGGGACGCGCTGGAATTCCTCGACCAGATGTACTCGGCCGCGCTGCGCATGACACGCAACCCGGCCGACGCCGAGGACCTGGTGCAGGAGACGTACGCCAAGGCGTACGCGTCCTTCCACCAGTTCCGTGAGGGCACCAACCTCAAGGCCTGGCTGTACCGCATTCTCACCAACACCTTCATCAACTCGTACCGTAAGAAGCAGCGCGAACCCCAGCGCTCCGCGGCCGAGGAGATCGAGGACTGGCAGCTCGCCCGCGCCGAGTCGCACATGTCGACCGGTCTGCGCTCCGCGGAGTCGCAGGCGCTCGACCACCTGCCCGACTCGGATGTGAAGTCGGCGCTGCAGGCGATCCCCGAGGAATTCCGCATCGCCGTCTACCTTGCCGACGTAGAGGGCTTTGCGTACAAGGAGATCGCGGACATCATGGGGACACCCATCGGTACGGTCATGTCCCGGCTGCACCGGGGCCGCCGTCAACTGCGCGGCATGCTGGAGGACTACGCGCGTGAGCGCGGGCTCGTCCCGGCCGGCGCCGGGGAGTCGAACGAAGCGAAAGGTTCGGGCTCATGAGCTGCGGAGAGCCGCACGAGACGGACTGCGGTGAGGTACTCGATCATCTCTACGAGTTCCTCGACAGTGAGATGCCGGACGTCGATCGCGTCAAGTTCAGGCAGCACTTCGACGAGTGCTCGCCCTGCCTGGAGAAGTACGGGCTGGAGCAGGCCGTGAAGAAGCTGGTCAAGCGGTGCTGCGGCCATGACGACGTACCGAGTGACCTGCGGGCCAAGGTGCTGGGGCGGCTGGACCTGATCCGCTCCGGCCAGGCCGTCCCGGAGCATGACGTGACGGCCACGCCCACGCGGACCACATCCGCCGCACAGACCGCTCCGGTCGCACCGCAGGAGAGCTGAGCGCTCTTCGTCGGGCGTTGCCGCCCCCGGTGGCCCGTCACCCGAATGTGCTAATCCTCCGGTCATAACCCCCGGACCCGCCGGCTCCCGCCTAGGCTCCGGAGCCTGGACAGGCATGGTCGGGGGAGGGGCGAGATGGAGGCGGTTCCGGCACGGGCACGCGCGTACGTGACCTGTGTCGCCCTCGGCGCCCTGTGCTGTCTGCTGCCGCTGCCGGCCCTGCGTACGCCCTGGTGGGCGGTGGCCCTGCTGGCCGCGCTGTACGCGGGCTGCGAGCACGTCCTACGACGGCGGCTCGGCGGCATCTTCTACCCGGTGCTGCTCGCCGGTGCGTTCCTGCTGCCACCGCCGGCCGCGGCGCTCGTGCCGCTGCCGGGTGCGCTGCTCTCGCGCGTCGACCAGCGGCCGCAGGGGCTACGGCGGATCTGGCGGGCCGCCGAACTGGCGCTCGCCGTGTGGGGCGCGGGGCGGGTCCACTGGGCCCTGGGCGGCCGGGACTCCGTCGTGGACTGCGACTTCCCGTACGCGTTGCTGCCGTGTGCCGCGGCGGTTCTGGCGTTCTGCGGGGTGCTCGCCCTGCTGGACGGCGGGATCCTGGCCCTCGCGGAGCGCGTTCCCGTACGACGGGCCTGGCGCGGCCTGCTCTCCCGCTCCCTCGGGCCGATCGGGGTGCACGGGCTCGCCGGGCTGATGATGGCGGTGCTGTGGCGCAGCCCCTTCGGCCCGGTCGCCGCGCTGCTCGTCCTGCTGCCGATGTGCGTGTCCTGGTGGGTGTTCGCCCAGTACCACCGGGAACGGGCCGCCCACCAGGCCACCATCCGCGCGCTCGTGCAGGCCGTCGACATCAAGGACGGCTACACCCGCGGGCACTCCGAACGAGTCGGACAGGCCTCCGTGATGATCGCGCGCGAGCTGGGCATGGACGACGAGCGGGTCGAGGTGCTCCGCTTCGCCGGGATCCTGCACGACGTGGGGAAGCTGGGCGTCCCGACCCGGCTCCTCCGCAAGGATGGGCCGCTCACCCCGGAGGAACGGCGGATCATCGAACTCCATCCCGAGTACGGCCATGAGATGGTGCGCGGGATCTCCTTCCTCGGCGAGGCCCGGGCGGCGATCCTCCACCACCACGAGCGCATCGACGGCAGCGGCTACCCCTACGGTCTGGTCGGCGGCCAGATCCCCGAGTGCGCCCGCGTGGTGGCCGTCGCCGACGCGTTCGACGCGATGACCTCGACGCGCTCCTACAGCCGGGCCCGGCCGGTCGGATCGGCGGTGGAGGAGTTACGACGCTGCGCCGGCCGGCAGTTCGACGCGGGCGCCGTCGACGCCCTGGTCCGAGCGTTGGCCAAACAGGGCTGGCACCCCGCGGTAACCGCCGACGACTTCCCACCCGACCCACCCGTTTCCAGTCGGCCGAGAAGCGAGGCCCAGAGCGTAGGCCGGGGCACCCCATGACTTCCGACGACCAGCCGCTCACCCCAAGACAGACAACCCCTGCCCCCACCGATCCGACTCCGAGACCTACGGAGACGGGGGGTGGCTCGGGGGGTTCGTCGTCTGGGGTCGGTGGCGTGGGGTGTGGTCCGGGGGGTCCGGCGGCCGGGGCCGGTGGTGGAGGTGGCTCGGCGGGTTCGTTGTCCGGGGCCGCTGGTGTGGGGTGTGGTCCGGGGGGTCCGGCGGCCGGGGCCGGTGGTGTGGGGTGTGGTCCGGCGGGTCCGGAGGCCGGGGCCGGTGGTGTGGCGCGCGGCTCGGCGGGTTCATTGCCCGGGGCCGGTGGGGTGGCGCATGACTCGGCAGGTTCGTTGTCCGGGGTTGGTGGTGTGGGGCCCGGCTCGGCGGGTTCATTGCCCGGGGCCGGTGGGGTGGCGCATGACTCGGCAGGTTCGTTGTCCGGGGTTGGTGGTGTGGGGCCCCGCTCGGGGGCTGGGGTCGGTGGTGGAGGTCGTGGCTCGGCGGGTTTGGTGGCCGGGGGTGGTGGTGGAGGTCGTGGTCTTGGGGAGGCGGTTGGGTTTCGGGGTGGCGGTCTTCGGAGTGGCGGTGTTGGCTTCGGCGGGGTGTCCGTGGGGTTTCGGGGCTGTCCTCCCGCCGCTCTGTGGGGCATCCGGGGCGCCGCGCTGATTCTCGGCCTCGGGTGTCTCGGCGGCACGCTCTGGGAAGGGCTCGCCGACCGGGGGATCGCGCTGGCCTTCGGGGGGCTCGTCGCCGTCGGGGAGCTAAGCCGGCGGAGCGGCGCCGAGGCCCGGGAGGCCGCTCCGCTCGCGGCCGCCGGGGGGCTCGCCTACGCCCTGCTCGGCGCCGACGGCGGGGCCGCCACCCACGACGGGGCCTTTCAGGTCGTCACCGTCGTCTGCGCGGCCTCGCTGCTCGGCAGCGTGCCCCACATAGCCGGCGGGCGCCGGCCCACCCTCGACCACCTCGCCCGCCGGGTGCTCACCGTCGGCTTCGCCGCCGTCTGCTTCCAACCCCTCTACAGCACAGGCGTGTTGGCGCAGTGGGGCGGACCGGCGTACGCGCTGTTGCTGGTCGCGCTGCTGGTGCTCACCGCGCTGTGCGACGCCGTGCTCGCCGCCGCGCAGGCGCACTCCCGCACCGGATGGCCGTTCGGGCCGCTGCTGCGGGACGAACTGCGCGGACTGCTCGGCATCGGGTCGGCCGTCTGCGCCACCGGCGCGGTGATGGCGCTGGCCGTCGCCGTCGTCGGCCTCTGGGCGCTGCCCGTCTTCTGTCTGCCCCTCCTCCTCACCCAGCTGTCCCTGCGCCGGTACGCGGCCGTCCGGGCCACCTACCGGCAGACCATCGCCTCCCTCGCCCGTGCCACCGAGATAGCGGGGTACACCCCGGCCGGGCACGCCCGCCGGGTCGCCACGCTGAGCCAGGCCGTCGGGCGTGACCTGGGGCTGTCAGGAGCGGAGCTCACCGTGCTGGAGTACGCGGCGTTGATGCACGACATCGGCCAGCTCAGTCTCGTCGACCCGGTGCCCGCCGGGGCCACCGCCGGGCTGCCGGCGGCGGAGCAGCGGCGGATAGCCCTGCTCGGCGGTGCCGTCGTACGGCAGACCGGGGTGGACGCGGCGGTCGCCGTGGTCGTGGAGCGGCAGGCCGATCCCTACCGGGAGCAGCCGCTCGCCGCCCGGATCGTGCGGGTCGTCAACGCGTACGAGGAGAAGGCCCGGGATTCCGGGCCCGGCGGGCCCTTGACCGCGCTGGAGGAGTTACGGCTGGCCACCGCTGGGGACTACGCTCCCGAGGTCGTGGAGTGCCTGGCGCGCGTGCTCTCCAGGGACTGTCTGACCTTGCGCGCGGCTGGGTAACCCATGGGTAATGAGCGGCCCTCCCGTCGTACGTGGTTGGATGCGAGGGAGAGCGTGTCCGGGGGCACAAGCCAGCCCACTGTGCGGAAATGGAACTGGCAGGCGGGAATCGTGAGGATCTTCGGCAAGGGACGGCACCGGCCCTCCGCCTCCTGGCGGCAGGCCACCGACCGCGCGTTCACGCTGATCGGCGACGGCCGGTACGAGGACGCGGGCGAACTGCTGACACGTGCCGCCGACCTGGAACCCTGGCTGTCCGAGTCCTGGTTCAACCTCGCCCTGCTGCACAAGTTCCGGCACGACTGGGAGCAGGCGCGGGCGGCCGGCCTGCGGGCGGTGGCCCTCCTCGACCGGGAGACCGGGGCGCCGGACTGGTGGAACGTGGGCATCGCCGCGACCGCGCTGCAGGACTGGCCGCTGGCCCGGCGTGCCTGGCAGGCGTACGGGCTGCGGGTGCCCGGCGGCGCCACCGTCTCCGGTGAGCCGGCCGGGATGGACCTGGGCAGCGCCGCCGTACGGCTGTCCCCGGAGGGGGAGGCCGAGGTGGTGTGGGGGCGGCGGCTGGACCCCGCCCGGATCGAGGTGCAGTCCATTCCGCTGCCGTCGTCCGGGCGGCGCTGGGGCGAGGTCGTGCTCCACGACGGCGTGCCGCACGGCGAGCGGACCACGGCGACCGGGCACGCGTACCCCGTCTTCGACGAGATCGAGCTGTGGGCGCCGTCGCCGGTGCCGACCTGGGTGGTGCTGCTGGAGGCGGCCACGGAGGCGGACCGGGACGCGCTGGAGCAGCTGGCCGGGGATGCCGGGTTCGCGGCGGAGGACTGGTCCTCGTCGGTGCGGTTGCTGTGCCGGATGTGCTCCGAGTCGCGGATGCCGTCGGACGAGGGCGACGGGGTGCACCTGGATCCGCACGACCACAGTGAGCCGGGGCATCCGGGGCCGCTGGGGCATCGAACGGACGGGCAGCTGTGGGTGCCGGAGCGGGAGTGCGGGGTGGCTGCGCCGGCTGCGCTGGTGAGGGGGTTGCTGGACGGGTGGGTCGCGGACAGCCCCGACTCCCGGGACTGGCGGGATCTGGAAGAGGTCTGCTGAGGCCGTCGTTCCGCCGCGGCCTCGTCGTGGTTGCTCGCGCCCACGCGGCGGCAGCCGCATATCAGACACAGCCCCGCGCCCCCGACGGGGCGGATCCACGTACCCTGTATCAGCAACATCACCCTTGTTTTACCTAGGAAGGCTTACGTCGGTCATGGCGCAGCAGGACACCGATCAGCAGCACGTGGGCGTGCTCCCTGTGGATGACGAAGGGTTCGTCATCGACTCCGAGGGGACCGAGGAGCGCGAGAACGCCTGGCGTGCGCGGGGGACCTCGCGGCCCATCACCGTCGTCGGGAACCCGGTGCTGCACAAGGAGTGCAAGGACGTCACCGAGTTCGGGGACGAGCTGGCGCAGCTGGTCGCCGACATGTTCGCCAGCCAGCGGACCGCCGAGGGCGTCGGCCTCGCCGCCAACCAGATCGGCGTCGATCTGAAGGTCTTCGTCTACGACTGCCAGGACGACGAGGGCGCCCGGCACGTCGGTGTGGTGTGCAACCCGAAGCTGGTCGACCTGCCGGCGGACAAGCGGCGGCTGGACGACAGCAACGAGGGCTGCCTGTCGGTGCCCACCGCCTACGCCCCGCTCGCCCGGCCCGACTACGCCGAGGTCACCGGGCAGGACGAGCAGGGCAACCCGATCAAGGTGCGCGGCACCGGCTACTTCGCTCGGTGTTTGCAGCACGAGACCGACCACCTGTACGGGTACCTGTACATCGACCGGCTCTCCAAGCGTGAGCGCAAGGACGCCCTGCGGCAGATGGCCGAGAACGAGCCCCGCTACCCCGTGGTCGCCAACGACTGAGACGGACAAGGGCAGTTGTGACGCCTGGTCGGGACTGCCCCGGCCAGGCGTTCGTCATGTTCGGTCAGACTCGCTCACCTGTCCGTCGTGCATTCGATCCCTTGTGCCCCTGTAGCGATCCATAACCAGTCACACAAGGGGAGATTCTCGGCACGGCGGGGTAGTGAATGGAGCAAATCCGTTCCCAGACCGGTCAGTTGTGGTGCTGAATGGAAGTGCGGGGATACGCAACGGCGCACGCCCGGCACAGCGGGAGGGGTGTGCGCACCTGGCGGCTGAGAGGGGTTTGTTCGTGCACGCTTTCTCACACAGCACCACATCGACGCCGACGGCGATCGCGGTTCCACCACAACTCGCCCTGCCCGTCATCGAGGCCGAGTTTCCTCGGCAACTGCATCCGTATTGGCCACAGCTCCAGGAGAAGACCCGCCTCTGGCTGCTGGAAAGGCGGCTGATGCCGGCGGACAAGGTGCGGGAATATGCCGACGGTCTTTGCTACACCGACCTCATGGCCGGGTACTACCTGGGCGCGTCCGACGAGGTGATCCAGGCGATATGCGACTACAGCGCGTGGTTCTTCGTCTGGGACGACCGGCACGACCGTGACGTGGTGCACGGCCGGTCGGCCGACTGGCGGCGGCTGAGGTTCCGTTTGCACACGGCCCTCGATGCCCCCCTGCACCATCTGCACCACCCGGACACCCTGGTCGCGGGTTTCGCGGACAGTGTCGCGCGGTTGTACTCGTTCCTGCCGGGGGCCTGGAACCAGCGGTTCGCCCGGCACTTCCACGAGGTGATCGAGGCGTACGACCGTGAGTACCGCAACCGCACCTCCGGATATGTTCCGGGGGTCGAGGAATACCTCGCCCTGCGGCGCCTCACCTTCGCCCACTGGATATGGACGGATCTGCTCGAGCCGAGCGCCGGGACCGAACTCCCGGACGTCGTGCGCAGGAATCCGGCGTACCGCCGTCCGGCACTGCTCAGCCAGGAATTCGCCGCCTGGTACAACGACCTCTGCTCGCTGCCCAAGGAAATAGCGGGCAATGAGGTGCACAATCTGGGAATCAGTCTCGTCACCCACGAGGGAATGAGTCTGGAACGGGCGGTCGAAGAAGTCAGGCGACGCGTCGAGGAATGCATCAGCGAATTCCTGACCGCCGAGCGGACCGCTCATCGATTCGCCGAACAGCTCGACGACGGCACCGTGCACGGAAAGGAACTCGGTGCCGCGGTCCTGGCCTGTGTCGCCAATATGCGGAACTGGTTCAGTTCCGTCTACTGGTTCCACCACGAATCCGGCCGGTACATGGTCGACAGCTGGGACGACCGGTCCACGCCCCCGTACGTCAACAACGAAGCGGCAGGTGAGAAATGACCGTCGAGTCCGTGAAGCCCGCGACCGCGGAGACTTCCGAACGCGGTGAACTGCGTGAACCGCCCCTGGCCGGGGGCGGTGTGCCGATACTCGGCCACGGCTGGCAGCTGGTCCGCGACCCGCTGGCCTTCATGTCCCGGCTGCGCGCCCACGGCGACATGGTGCGGCTGCGCCTCGGCCCCAAGGAGGTGTACGCCGTCACCACCCCGGCGCTCACCGGGGCCCTCGCCCTGAACCCCGACTTCATCATCGCCGGTCCGCTCTGGGAGTCCCTGGAGGGACTGCTCGGCAAGGAGGGCGTGGCCACCGCCAACGGTCCCCGCCACCGCCGCCAGCGCCGCACCATCCAGCCCGCGTTCAACCTCTCCGCGATCCCCGACTACGGGCCGATCATGGAGGAGGAGGCGCATGCGCTGACCGAGCGCTGGCAGCCCGGTGACACCGTCGACTGCACCTCGGAGTCCTTCCGCGTCGCCGTCCGCATCGCCGCCCGCTGCCTGCTGCGCGGCGAGTACATGGACGAGCGCGCCGAGCGGCTGAGCGTCGACCTCGCGAGCGTCTTCCGCGGTATGTACCGGCGGATGGTCGTACCCCTCGGCCCGCTGTACCGGCTGCCGCTGCCGGCCAACCGCGAATTCAACCGGGCGCTGGCCGATCTGCATCTCCTCGTCGACGAGATCGTCGCCGAGCGTCGGGCATCTGGTCAAAAGCCGGACGATTTGCTGACAGCATTGCTGGCGGCGAAGGACGAGAATGGCGAGCCCATCGGGGAACAGGAGATCCACGACCAGGTCGTCGCGATACTCACCCCCGGCAGCGAAACTGTCGCTTCCACGATCATGTGGCTGCTCCAGGTCCTCGCCGAACACCCGGAACACGCCGAGAGGGTACGGACCGAGGTCGAATCCGTGACAGCAGGTCGACCGGTTGGATTCGAGCACGTTCGGCGGCTCACGCACACCAACAATGTCGTCGTCGAGGCGATGCGTTTGCGGCCCGCCGTATGGATATTGACGCGGCGCGCCAAGGCCGACACCGAGCTCGGCGGCTATCGCATTCCGGCGGGGGCCGACATCGTCTACAGCCCCTATGCCATCCAGCGCGACGCCGACTCGTACGACGCGCACCTCGACTTCGACCCGGACCGCTGGCTTCCGGAGCGGGCCCAGGAGGTGCCGAAGTACGCCATGAGCCCCTTCAGCGTCGGCAACCGCAAGTGCCCCAGCGACCACTTCTCCATGACCCAACTCAGCCTGATCACAGCGGCGTTGTGCGCCAGGTACCGCTTCGAACAGGTCCCCGGGTCCAACGACGCCACCCGGGTGGGCATCACGCTGCGGCCGCACCGGCTGCTGCTCACGCCCGTGCCCTGGTGACCGACCGACCGGCGGGTGACTCCTGATACCGGCGTGCGCTCAGGCGGCCTGCGGGCCCCGGAACGCGCGCCGGTAGGCGTTCGGCGTGGTGCCCAGCTCCTTCACGAACTGGTGCCGCAGCGCGGCCGCCGTCCCGAAACCGGTGCGGCCCGCGACGGCGTCCATCGTCTCGTCGGTCCCCTCCAGCAACTCCTGGGCCAGCAGCACCCGTTGCCGCAGGATCCAGCGGTACGGCGTGGTGCCGGTCTCCTGCTGGAAGCGGCGGGCGAAGGTGCGCGGGGCCATCAGGGCGCGGGCGGCCAGCTGTTCGACGGTGACCTCCTCGTCGAGATGCTCCGCCATCCAGGCCAGCACCTCGCCGACCGTGTCGCACGGGCCCTCCGGCAGCGGGCGCTCGATGTACTGGGCCTGGCCGCCGTCCCGGTGCGGGGGCACCACCATGCGCCGGGCGATCTTCGTGGCGACCTCGGGACCCTGCTCCTTGCGGACGATGTGCAGACAGGCGTCGATACCGGCCGCGGTGCCCGCCGAGGTGATCACCGGGTCCTCGTCGACGTACAGCACGTCCGGCTCGACCCGGGTGCGCGGGAAACGGCGGGCCAGCAGCCGGGCGTGCCGCCAGTGCACGGCGCACCGGCGCCCGTCCAGCAGTCCGGCCGCGCCAAGCACGAAGACGCCAGAACACACGCTCAGCACCCGGGCACCCCGGTCCACCGACCGGCGCAGCGCGTCGAGCAGCTCGGGCGGGTAGTCCCGGTCGACGTTGGCGTCGGAAGCCGGCACCGCGATCAGATCGGCCTCGTCCAGCCGGTCCAGGCCGTACGGCGTGGAGACCGTCAGGCCCGGCACATGGGTGCCGAGCGCCGGCCCCTCCGCCGAGACCACCGCGAAGTCGTACACCGGCAGCCCCTCGTCGGAGCGGTCGAGGCCGAAGACCTCGCAGACCACCCCCAGCTCGAAGGGGTGCACGCCGTCCAGAAGCACTGCCGCCACGTTCTTCAGCATGCTGCCAGTGTGCCTCACCGCTGGCAGTAATTCGAGGGTGTGTGGCAGTGCTGCCACTCACGGTAAGGGGCGTCCGGCGCGAGAGTGGTGTCCATGAACGGAAACCAGATCGAAGGTCTCGTCGGAATGGTCCTGGTCCTCGGCATCCTGGTCCTCATGGCCCTCCCGTCCGTGCTCGGCATCGTGCGCGACAGGCGCATCGACCGGCAGATCAGGGAGGCCCATGAGGACCGTGGGGAGCGGGAGCCTCAGAGGACTCAGAAGTCTTCGTCCAGGTCCACGGTGCCCTCCACCGCGACCTGGTACGCGGACGGACGCCGCTCGAAGAAGTTCGTCAGCTCCTGAACGCCCTGCAGCTCCATGAAGGAGAACGGGTTCTCCGAGCCGTACACCGGAGCGAAGCCGAGGCGGCCGAGCCGCTGGTCGGCGACGCACTCCAGGTACTGGCGCATCGAGTCGGTGTTCATCCCGGGCAGGCCGTCACCGCACAGGTCACGGGCGAACTGCAGCTCCGCCTCGACGGCCTCCCGCAGCATGTCGGTGACCTGCTGCTGAAGCTCGCCGTCGAAGAGCTCCGGCTCCTCCTTGCGGACCGTGTCGACCACGTCGAACGCGAAGCTCATGTGCATCGTCTCGTCACGGAACACCCAGTTGGTGCCCGTGGCGAGACCGTGCAGCAGACCCCGGCTGCGGAACCAGTAGACGTACGCGAAGGCGCCGTAGAAGAACAGGCCCTCGATGCACGCGGCGAAGCAGATCAGGTTGAGCAGGAAGCGGCGCCGGTCGGCCTTGGACTCCAGCCGGTCCAGGTTCTCCACCGAGTCCATCCACTTGAAGCAGAACCCGGCCTTCTCGCGGATGGAGGGGATGTTCTCCACCGCGGCGAACGCGGCCGTACGGTCCTCCGGGTCGGGGAGGTAGGTGTCCAGGAGGGTCAGGTAGAACTGGACGTGCACGGCCTCCTCGAACAGTTGGCGGCTCAGGTAGAGGCGCGCCTCGGGGGAGTTGATGTGCTTGTACAGCGTCAGCACCAGGTTGTTCGCCACGATCGAGTCACCGGTCGCGAAGAAGGCGACGAGCCGGCCGATCAGGTGCTGCTCGGAGGGGCTGAGCTTGGCGAGGTCGGCGACGTCCGAGTGGAGGTCGACCTCCTCGACGGTCCAGGTGTTCTTGATGGCGTCCCGGTAGCGCTCGTAGAAGTCCGGGTAGCGCATGGGGCGGAGAGTCAGCTCGAAGCCCGGGTCGAGCAGGTTCTTGGATGTCATTACTGGCAGGCCTCGCAGGACTCGGGGTTTTCCAGGGAGCAGGCGACCGCGTCTTCGGGAGCCGTCTGCTGGGCGGGAACGGTGGCTTGGGCCTGCGCGGCGCGGGCGATCCGGGTCGCCGGGCGCGAGCGCAGGTAGTACGTCGTCTTCAGGCCCGACTTCCAGGCGTACGCGTACATCGAGGAGAGCTTGCCGATGGTCGGCGTCTCCAGGAACAGGTTCAGGGACTGGGCCTGGTCCAGGTACGGGGTCCGGGCCGCGGCCATGTCGATCAGACCGCGCTGTGGGATCTCCCACGCCGTGCGGTACAGCGCCCGTACGTCCGCCGGGATCCACGCGAAGTCCTGCACCGAGCCGTTGGCCTCGCGCAGCGCCTCCCGGGTGCGGGCGTCCCAGACGCCGAGGTCCTTCAGCTCCCGCACCAGGTAGGAGTTGACCTGGAGGAACTCACCGGACAGCGTCTCGCGCTTGAAGAGGTTCGAGACCTGCGGCTCGATGCACTCGTAGACACCGGCGATCGAGGCGATGGTGGCGGTGGGCGCGATGGCCAGCAGCAGGCTGTTGCGCAGGCCGGTCGTCGCGATCCGCGCGCGCAGCGCCGCCCAGCGCTCCGGCCAGCTGAACTCGACGCCGTAGTGGTCGGGGTGCAGCACGCCTCGCGCGGTACGGGTCTTCTCCCAGGCCGGCAGCGGGCCGCCGCGCTCGGCGAGGTCGGCGGAGGCCTCGTACGCGGCGAGCATGATCCGCTCGGCGATCCGGGTGGAGAGCGCCTTCGCCTCGGCGGAGTCGAAGGGCAGCCGCAGCTTGAAGAAGACGTCCTGCAGACCCATGGCACCGAGGCCGACGGGACGCCACTTGGCGTTGGAGCGGCCCGCCTGCTCGGTCGGGTAGAAGTTGATGTCGACGACCCGGTCGAGGAAGGTGACCGCGGTGCGGACGGTCTCGTCCAGCCGCTCCCAGTCGATGTCACCGGTCGTCGTGTCGACGAACGCGCCGAGGTTCACGGAGCCCAGGTTGCAGACCGCCGTCTCGCCGTCGTCCGTGACCTCCAGGATCTCCGTGCAGAGGTTGGAGGAGTGGACGACATGGCCGGGGGTGGCCGTCTGGTTCGCGGTCCGGTTCGCCGCGTCTTTGAAGGTCATCCAGCCGTTGCCGGTCTGCGCGAGGGTGCGCATCATCCGGCCGTACAGGTCACGGGCCGGGATGGTCTTGCGCGCGAGCCCCTCGGCCTCGGCCTTGCGGTAGGCCGCGTCGAACTCGTCGCCCCACAGGTCCACCAGCTCCGGCACGTCGGCGGGGGAGAACAGGGACCACTGCCCGTCGGCGTTCACCCGGCGCATGAACTCGTCCGGGACCCAGTGCGCGAGGTTCAGGTTGTGCGTACGCCGGGCGTCCTCACCGGTGTTGTCGCGCAGCTCCAGGAACTCCTCGATGTCGGAGTGCCAGGTCTCCAGGTAGACCGCGGCCGCGCCCTTGCGCCGGCCGCCCTGGTTCACCGCGGCCACCGAGGCGTCCAGGGTCTTCAGGAACGGCACGATGCCGTTGGAGTGTCCGTTGGTGCCGCGGATGAGGGACCCGCGCGAGCGGATCCGGCTGTACGAAAGACCGATGCCGCCGGCGTGCTTCGAGAGCCGGGCCACCTGGTGGTAGCGGTCGTAGATGGAGTCCAGTTCGTCCTTCGGGGAGTCGAGGAGGTAGCAGGACGACATCTGGGGGTGCCGGGTACCGGAGTTGAAGAGGGTGGGGGAGGAGGGGAGGTAGTCGAGCCGGCTCATGAGCCCGTAGAGCGCGGCGACTTCGGCCAGGGCGCGAGTGGTGTCGTCCTCTGCCAGGCCCGCGGCGACGCGGAGCATGAAGTGCTGGGGGGTCTCGATGACCTTGCGGGTGATCGGGTGCCGGAGCAGGTAACGGCTGTGCAGGGTGCGCAGGCCGAAGTAGCCGAAGCGGTCGTCGGCGTCCGGGTCGACCAGGGCGTCCAGGCGGGCCGCGTGCAGGCGCGCGAACCCGGCGGTGCGGTCGGCGATGAGGCCCTCGCGGTGGCCGACGGCGACGGACTCGGTGAAGGACGTCACGCCCTGCGAGGCGGCCTCGGCGCGGATCGAGATCGTCAGCAGCCGGGCGGCGAGCCGGGAGTAGGCGGGGTCCTCGGAGATGAGACCGGCGGCCGCCTCGGTGGCCAGCTCGCGCAACTCCGACTCGTCGGCCCGCGCGGACCGGCCGCGCAGCGCGGCGGCGGCGACCCGGCCGGGGTCGGCGTCGGGAAGGTCGGCGGTCAGCCCGGTCAGGGTCCGCAGCAACGCGGCGCCGGGACCGTCCTCGTCCACAGGGATGGTCGCTGAAGCCGGTTCGGCTGGCGCGATGGTCATGTGGGGCTCTCCCTCGCTCGGCACGGGGCCTGGCGGAGGGCAGGAGGCAGCACACGAGCGCACGCGTGTCGCGTCCCCGGCCCACTCCACGAGACCCGGACGTCAGAACACCCGGGCCGGACGGCCGGGCGGGCTGTCGGCAGGTCCTCGGACTGACGCTTGTGCACAGATGTGCGCAAGTACACCGTTGCGGGACAGTTCCGGATTCGCACCGGATTCCCCTGCGGCGACAGCGAGCATGAGCATACATCTAGTGCCGGGTCGCGGTGTCACCCCCACATGTTGTGTCGCGGTGGTGTCGGAGTGTCAGTTCGTAGGTGAGGAGAGTGATGTCGTCCAGGTGCGGCACGGGATTCCAGTCCCGCTCGGGTGTGCGGACGAAGCCGAGGCGTTCGTAGATCCGGTGGGCGGTGTGCATGCTCCGCTGGCTCGACAGGACGACGGCCGTGCAGCCCGCCGTGGCCCGCGCGCGGTCGACGCAGGCCCGGACGAGGGCCTCGCCGGCACCTCGGCCGCGGGCCTCGTGCGCGACCGCGAGCGCCCTGATCTCGGCCTCGCCGGGGCGTGCGATGTCGGCGATCGGGCCGGGGCCGGCGACGAAGGTGACTCCGCCGAGGAGTCTCTCGCCGTGCACGGCCACGAGCACCTCGGCGGCGGCCGCCCGGTGCGCCACGTCCTTCAGTACGGGCAGGTACTCGTCGCCCTCGCCGTAGTCGAGGAGACCGTCCTGGAGGTAGGCCTGGGCGGTTATCTCGCCGAGGGGGTCGTACTCGGTGGGTTTCGCTTCCCGGATGACGATGTCCATGCGGGTGAGTGTGTACGACAGCGGGCCGCCGAGGGTGGAATTTCTCGGCGGCCCGCTGCGGGTCGTGCGGGGTTGCTCGCGCTCACGCGGCGGAGCCGCACCTTGATACGGTCCCGCGCCCCTGACGGGGCTCTAGTGGGCGCCTTCCGCGACGGCCGGCGGGAGTTCGGCCTCCACGCCCGGGTCGCCCGCGTCCGCCGTGTAGTCCCGTGCCTTCGTCTCGTCGATGCCCTCCGGGGCCTTCAGCGCCTTCAGGACGAACGTCAGGACCACCGTCACCACCACGTTCATCACGAACGCCGTCAGGCCGATGTAGCCGATCTCGCCGATGCCCGGGATCTCCTTGGCCGAGCCGCCGAAGTGCTTCTGGGTGGGGGAGGCCACGCCGTACGCCGCGGCCGTGCCGTAGACCATGCCGACCGCCCAGCCCGCCAGCAGGGCCCAGCGGTGGAACCAGCGGGTGAACAGGCCGCCGACCAGGGCCGGGAAGGTCTGGAGGATCCAGATGCCGCCCAGGAGCTGGAAGTTGATGGCGACCGTCTTGTCCATGGTGAGGACGAAGACCAGCGCGCCGACCTTCACCAGCAGCGACACGATCTTGGAGACCTGGGCCTCCTGCTTCGGTGTGGCGTCCGGCTTGATGAAGTCCCGGTAGATGTTGCGGGTGAAGAGGTTCGCGGCCGCGATGGACATGATGGCCGCCGGGACCAGGGCACCGATGCCGATGGCCGCGAAGGCCACGCCCGCGAACCAGTCCGGGAACATGTTCTCGAACAGCTGGGGGATCGCCAGCTGGCCGTTGGTGACCTTGACGCCGGCCGCGATGGCCATGAAGCCGAGCAGCGCGAGCAGGCCCAGCATCAGGGAGTACAGCGGCAGGATCGTGGTGTTGCGGCGGATCACGTCACGGCTGCGGGAGGAGAGCGTCGCGGTGATCGAGTGCGGGTACATGAAGAGGGCGAGCGCGGAGCCCAGGGCCAGGGTGGCGTAGGTCCACTGGCCGGCCTCGGGTGGTGCCAGGGCGCCGCGTGGTTTGCCGGTGGCCGGGTTGACCTGGGCGAACGCGTGGCCGGCCTTGGCGAAGATGTCGTCGAAGCCGCCCAGCTTGATCGGGATGTAGATGATCGCCACCGCGATGACGAGGTAGATCAGCCCGTCCTTCACGAACGCGATGAGCGCGGGCGCGCGGAGACCGGAGGAGTAGGTGTACGCCGCCAGGACGCCGAAGGCGATGAGGAGCGGGAGGTCCTTCACGAACCAGTTGGTGCCGTCGCCGCCGCCGACGCCCATGACGTCGAGGACGGCCTGGATGCCGACGAGCTGGAGCGCGATGTAGGGCATCGTCGCCAGGATGCCGGTCAGGGCGACGGCGAGCGAGAGGCCCTTGGAGCCGAAGCGTCCGTGCACGAAGTCCGAGGTCGTCACATAGCCGTGCTTGTGGGAGACCGACCACAGGCGGGGCAGGAACGTGAAGATCAGCGGATAGACGAGGATCGTGTACGGCACAGCGAAGAAGCCGGCCGCGCCCGCCGCGTAGATCGCCGCCGGTACGGCCACGAAGGTGTACGCCGTGTAGAGGTCGCCGCCGAGCAGGAACCAGGTGACCCAGGTGCCGAACGACCGGCCGCCCAGGCCCCATTCGTCGAGGGAGTGCTCGTTCTCGGCCTTGCGCCAGCGCGCGGCCAGGAAACCCATGGCCGTGACGGCCAGGAAGAAGAAGATGAAGACGCCGAGCGCGACGCCGTTCACACCGTCCTTCACCGCTGCGCACCCCCGCTCGTGTGGTCGGCCTTGCGGGCGCGCTGGTCGCGCTGCCACAGCTGGTACGCGGTCATGGTGAGCGCGGTGGATATCAGCACCCACAGCATCTGGTACCAGTAGAAGAACGGGATCCCGATGAACGTCGGGTCCGTCTTGGCGTAGGAGCCCACCCACAGCATCGCCACGAAGGGCGCGACGAGACAGACGGCGATGACCACGCGTATCGGTGTCACCACCGGCTGCCTCACTTCAGGTACATCCGACATACCGCGGCTCCGTCCCCTTACCGTTCGCCTGTGTAATGCGCAGGCAATCTAGGTCACGGCGTCACCGGAGCGGAAGTAGCCGTCCGGCTATCGGTACGTCGATTCTGTGAAGGGCGGGCCGTGTCGGTCCCGCGGGCGCTCGAGGCGGGCCGCGCCGCGTTCCGCCGGGACCTTGTCGACATGCGGCTACCGCCGCGCGGCCCCCGGACCCCAGGCCGACCTCACATCCGGCCAGGCCTCATTCCACAGGCCGCTTGAGGCGGGCCACGAACTTGTAGCGGTCGCCGCGGTACACCGAGCGCACCCACTCCACCGGCTGGCCCTCGCGGTCCAGGGAGTGCCGGGAGAGCATCAGCATCGGCAGGCCCACGTCGGTGCCGAGCAGGCCGGCCTCGCGCGGGGTGGCCAGCGAGGTCTCGATGGTCTCCTCGGCCTCGGCGAGATGGACGTCGTACACCTCGGCGAGGGCGGTGTAGAGGGACGTGTACTTGACCAGGGAGCGGCGCAGGGCCGGGAAGCGCTTGGCGCTCAGGTGCGTGGTCTCTATGGCCATGGGCTCGCCGTTGGCCATGCGCAGCCGCTCGATGCGCAGCACCCGCCCGCCCGCGGTGATGTCGAGCAGGCCGGCGAGCCGGTCGTCGGCGGTGATGTAGCCGATGTCCAGCAGCTGCGAGGTCGGCTCCAGGCCCTGGGCGCGCATGTCCTCGGTGTACGAGGTCAGCTGGAGTGCCTGGGAGACCTTCGGCTTCGCGACAAAGGTGCCCTTGCCCTGGATGCGTTCCAGGCGGCCCTCGACGACCAGCTCCTGGAGGGCCTGGCGGACGGTGGTGCGGGAGGTGTCGAACTCGGCGGCCAGCGTGCGCTCGGGCGGGACCGGGGTGCCGGGCGCCTGTGTCTCCGTCATTTCGAGGAGGTGTTTCTTCAGGCGGTAGTACTTGGGCACGCGCGCGGTACGGATGGCTGTCCCGCTCTCGTTCTCCGCACTGCTGACGTCGGTGCTCATGCTCCGCCTTCCCGGCTCTGATCCGGCCACTTCGTGGCACGGCAGCGTACCGGGATATCCCCAGCACGCTGCGTGATCCCCTCTGTATACCGCCGCGGGGCTCTTTTGGTCTAGTCCACCACCTGAGTGGTCTACCGGAATTGTCTCGTCCGCGCCCCGGGTTTTCGAGGGCTTCTTACTTAAAGGTTCCTGCATATATAGGTCGCATAACGGCTGGTCGGAGGCCATTCGGCTTCCCTTGACAGGCCTGCTGGTCTGGGCCAAGCTTCCCGCACTGGTCTACACCATTGGTCCAGGTCCCGGCCCAACGCTCGCGCGGGGAGGCAGGGGGGTTTGTGGCATCCCTGAGGAGGGTGGCGTGAAGCGCAAGCTGATAGCCGCGATTGGTATCGCGGGCATGGTCTTCTCCATCGCGGCGTGTGGCAATGGCAAGGACGACAACAAGGCGCAGGGGACGGACGCCAAGGAGCTGACCGTCTGGCTCACCGTGGACGCCCAGAACAACTGGCCCGACCTGGTGAAGGCCGCCGACGCGGCCGTGCAGAAGAAGCACCCCGGCATCAAGATCAAGCACGAGTACTACGGCTGGCCGGACAAGAACACGAAGCTGGACGCCGTCCTCGCCACGGACAAGGCTCCCGACGTGGTCGAGATGGGCAACACCGAGATGCTCGGCTACATGGTCAAGGGTGCCTTCGCCCCCGTCGAGACCTCCCAGTTCACCAACGCCGACCAGTGGCTCGACGGCCTCAAGGCCTCGGTGACCTACGACGGCAAGACCTACGGCGTGCCGTACTACGCCGGTGGCCGCGTCGCCAACTGGCGCAAGGACGTCGCCGCGTCGGCCGGCATCAAGACCACGCCGAAGACCTACACCGAGCTGACCGCCGACCTGGACAAGATCCAGAAGAAGGAAGGCGACAAGTTCAGCGCCTGGTACCAGCCCACCCGCGACTGGTACGCGGCCATGTCCTTCGTCTACGACGCAGGCGGCTCCATCGCCGCGGAGTCCGGCGGTCAGTGGAAGGGCAACCTCTCCTCGCCCGAGTCCATCAAGGGCCTCACCGAGTTCAAGAACGTCATCGACAAGTACATGCACGGTGACAAGACCAAGGACGAGTCCGACCGGTACATCGTCTACGGCCAGGGCAAGTCGGCCATGATCTTCGGCGCCGCGTGGGAAGGCGCCACCGCGGCCGACCCGAAGAACGACAAGACCGGCGGCAAGCTGAAGGACAACCTCGTCAACTTCGTGATGCCCGGCCCGTCCGGCAAGAACATGCCGGTCTTCCTGGGCGGCTCCGACCTCGCCATCCCGGTGAAGTCCAAGGCGCAGGGGGTGGCCGCCGAGTGGATCAACGCGTTCACCGGTCCCTCCGGTCAGAAGGGCCTGATGGCCAAGGGCAACCTGCCCAACAACAAGACCGACCTCGCGACGCTGAAGAACGACCCGGCGACCGCGGTGCCGGCCGAGGCGGCCGAGTCCAACTGGTTCGTCCCGATGGCACCGGGCTGGGGTCAGGTCGAGAAGGCGCAGGTCCTGCAGACCATGCTGCAGAACATCGGCACGGGCAAGCAGACGGTCGAGGCGGCCGCCAAGACCGCGGACGCCGCGATCGACAAGGTCATCAACACCAAGTAGTCGGACTGCGGCCGGGCCTGGCCGACGGGGGGTCAGGTCCGGTCGATGGGTTCCAAAAAGAGAGTGCCGCGTTGGGTTGTGGGGCCGCTGCGGGTGGGTTGTGGCTGGTCGCGCAGTTCCCCGCGCCCCTGACGGGGCGCGTCACCTGACGTTTCTTGACCTGCTTAGGAGCGCGATGAGTGCCGTTGACACGACCACACCCGCCAAGGTGCCGGCACCTCCACCGGACTCCCGGCACAGACCACGCGCGAACCGGCGCTCGGGCGGTCCCGCCGTCCCCTGGCTGCTGCTCGCGCCCTGTCTCGCGATTCTCGGGCTGGTGCTCGGCTATCCCTTCTACCGGCTGGTCGCCCTCTCCTTCCAGGAGTTCGGCCAGTCCCAGCTGTGGGGGTTCAAGTCTGCCGAGTGGGTCGGGTTCGGGAACTTCTCCGACGTCCTGGGCGACACCGAGTTCTGGCAGGTCGTGCTGCGCACGATCATCTTCGCGGTCGGCTGCGTGGGCTTCACCATGGTCGTCGGCATGCTCATCGCCCTGCTGTTGCAGCGGGTCTCCGGCTGGGTGAAGACCCTGGTCAACATCGTGCTGGTGGCCAGCTGGGGCATGCCGGTCATCGTCGCCACCACGCTCTTCAAGTGGCTCTTCGACTCCGACTACGGCATCCTCAACGCCCTGCTCAGCAAGATCCCCGGAGTGGAGCTGATCGGCCACAACTGGTTCGCCAGCGGCCCCGAGGGACTCGCGGTGATCATGCTCCTGGTGGTCTGGGGAGCGGTGCCCTTCGTGGTCATCACGCTGAGTGCCGGTCTGACCCAGGTCCCGGCGGAGCTGGAGGAGGCCGCCCGGCTCGACGGCGCGGGCGCCTGGGGCGTCTTCCGCTATGTCAGGCTCCCCATCCTCAAGCCGATCATCGTGATGCTCACGACCCTCTCGGTGATCTGGGACATGGGCGTCTTCCCGCAGGTCTTCGTGATGCGCGGCGGTCACCCCGAGCCCGAGTTCCAACTGCTGACCACCTACTCCTACGACCGCGCCTTCGTGGTCAACGACTACGGACAGGGCTCCGCGATCGCCCTGCTCACCGTGCTCCTCCTGCTCGGTGTCGTCGCCGTGTACATGCGCCAGATGCTGAAGATCGGAGAGGTCGAATGAGCACCGCAGCCGCCCGCAGGGGACCCCGTCTGGGCTGGAACCTCCTCGGCCTCCTGGTCTTCGTCGTCGTCGGCTTCCCCGTCTACTGGATGCTGAACACGGCGTTCAAGCCGGCGAAGGACGCCATCGACCCGGACCCGAGCCTGCTGCCCACGGGTCTGACCCTGTCCAACTTCCGCCGGGCCCTGGACATCGGCGACTTCTGGGGATCGGTGGGCCGCAGCCTGATCGTCTCCCTGTCCGTCGTCGTGATCGGCATGGTCATCGGCCTGCTGGCCGCCCTGGCCATCTCGCGGTTCGCCTTCCGCGGCCGCAGGATCGTGATCGTCGGCATCCTCGCGGTCCAGATGGTCCCGCTGGTCGCGATGATCATCCCGGTCTTCCTGCTCCTCAACGACCTGGGGCAGTACGACAAGCTCACCGGCCTGATCATCACCTATCTGACCTTCATCCTCCCGTTCACGGTGTGGACCATGCGCGGCTTCATCGTCAACATCCCGAAGGAGCTGGAGGAGGCCGCGATGGTCGACGGCTGCTCCCGCACCGGTGCCTTCATCCGGGTGGTCTTCCCGCTGCTGGCCCCGGGCCTGGTCGCCACCTCGGTCTACGCCTTCATCCAGGCCTGGAACGAGTACATCTACGCCCTGATGCTGCTCAGCCAGGAGCACCAGACCGCGACCGTCTGGCTCGCCAACTTCACCACCAAGCACGGCACCGAATACGCCCCGATGATGGCCGGCTCCACGATGATGGCCGTGCCGATCGTCGTCCTGTTCCTCCTCGTCCAGCGCAAGATGGCCGCGGGCCTGACCGCGGGCGCCGTGAAGGGATAACCCCACCCGATGACGACACTCGCCAGCGGCACCACCGCGTCGGATCCGAAGGACGGCCTGTCCCGCGACGCGCTCACGGTCCTCCAGCCCGGCTTCACCGGCACCACCGCCCCCGACTGGCTGCTGCGCCGGCTCGGCGAAGGCCTCGCCTCCGTGGGCGTGTTCGGCCGCAACGTCGCCTCACCCGAACAACTCACCGCCCTCACCGCCCAGTTGCGCGCCGAACGGGACGACGTCCTGGTGGCGATCGACGAGGAGGGAGGCGACGTCACCCGTCTCGAGGTGCACACCGGCTCCTCCTTCCCCGGCAACAACGCCCTCGGCGCCGTCGACGACGTGGAGCTGACCCAGGAGGTCGCCCTCGAACTGGGCCGCCGCCTCGTGGCCTGCGGGGTGAACTTCAACTGGGCCCCGTCCGCGGACGTCAACTCCAACCCGGCCAACCCGGTCATCGGCGTCCGCTCCTTCGGCGCCGACCCGGACCTGGTCGCCCGCCACACGGCGGCCTACGTCACCGGCCTCCAGTCGGCCGGGGTGGCCGCCTGCACCAAGCACTTCCCGGGCCACGGCGACACCGCCGTCGACTCCCACCTCGAGCTGCCCCGCATCGACGCGACCGCCGACGTCATGTACGCCCGCGAGCTGGCCCCGTTCCGTGCCGCCATCGCCGCCGGCACCCGCGCCGTGATGAGTGCGCACATCCTGGTCCCGGTCCTGGACCCGGACCGACCGGCCACGTTGTCCCGCACCATCCTCACCGATCTCCTCCGCGGCGAACTCGGCTACGACGGCCTGATCGTCACCGACGGCATGGATATGCAGGCCATCTCCGCGACCTACGGCATCGAACACGGCAGCGTCCTGGCCATAGCCGCCGGAGCCGACGCGATCTGCGTGGGTGGCGGCCCCACGGACGAGGAGACGGTACGGCGTCTGCGCGACGCCCTGGTCGCGGCGGTCCACTCCGGCGAACTCCCCGAGGAGCGCCTGGCGGAGGCGGCGGACCGGGTACGGTCACTGTCCCGCTGGACGGCGACGACGCAGAGGGCGCGACCGGACCACGCGGCCACGGACATCGGCCTCGTCGCCGCCCGCCGCGCACTCGATGTGACGCGTGTCGACTCCGGCACGCCCCTGACCGCGGCCCCCTTCGTGGCCGTGTTCACCTCGGCGTCGAACATCGCGGTGGGCACGGAGACCCCCTGGGGAGTGGCAGCGGAACTGTCGCGCCGCCTGCCCGGCACGGAAACGGCCGACTTCACGGGCGACCAGGCGGGCCAGGAGGCCCTGGCGGTGGCGGGCGACCGCAGGATCGTGGTGGTGCTCCGAGACGAACACCGCCACCCCTGGATGACCACGGCCCTGGACGTACTCCTCAGGTCCCGCCCGGACACGATCGTGGTGGAAATGGGCGTCCCCCAGGCACCCCCCAGGGGAGCCCTGCACATCGCCACCCACGGAGCGGCACAGGTCTGCGGCACGGCAGCGGCAGAGGTAATAGCACCCCGCTAGCTGGAGCACCCCGTCAGCCATGGCGCCCCCAAGGGGCGCGGGGCTGCGTCGACATGCGGCTCCGCCGCGTGGGCGCGAGCAACCCACGACGACCGTCTGCCCGCATCGAACCGGTCCAGGCAGACGCGTCAGTCCCTAAATCCCCTGCCAAGCCGGCTTGTTGACGAACGTGTACCGGAAATAGTCCGCAAGCTTCAGCTTGGACGCGGCTCCCTCGTCCACCACCACCGTCGCATGCGGATGCAACTGCAGAGCCGACGCGGGACACACCGCGGCGACCGGCCCCTCCACGGTCGCCGCGACCGCGTCGGCCTTCCCCTCACCCGTCGCGAGCAGCACCAGATGCCGCGCCTCCAGGATCGTCCCGATCCCCTGGGTGATCACATGGTGCGGCACCTGCGAGATGTCCCCGTCGAAGAACCGCGCGTTGTCGACCCGGGTCTGCTCGGTGAGCGTCTTGATCCGCGTCCGCGAGGCCAGCGACGAGCACGGCTCGTTGAACCCGATGTGCCCGTCGGTCCCGATCCCGAGCAACTGCAGATCCACGCCGCCTGCCTGCGCCAGTGCCCCGTCGTACGCCTCGCAGGCGGCCTGCACGTCCTCGGCCGCGCCGTCGGGGCCGAGGAACGCGTCCATCCCGACCCCGAGCGGCTCCAGCACCTCGCGCCGCAGCACCGACCGGTACGACTCCGGATGCTCGGCCGGCAGGCCCACGTATTCGTCGAGCTGGGCTATGCGCGCCCGCGAGGTGTCCACGGCACCGGACCGCACCTTGGCCGTGAGCGCCTGGTAGATGGGCAGCGGGGTCGAGCCCGTGGCCACCCCGAGCAGCGCGTCCGGCTTGCGGCGGAGCAGCTGGGCCATGGCCTCGGCGATCAGCTCGCCACCCGCGGCGGCGTCCGGAACGATGACAACTTCCACGCTGGGCCTGCCGTTCTGTCTATGTGGTTTAGACCAATCCGATGGGACCAATCTAACAGAACAAGCCCCCGTCACCCTGGGAGCGGGTGCAGGAAAAGGGGACAAGTGCGAGGTTACGTGAATGCGTCAGAACGGGTGAATCAAGGAAAATTCCCACCCGTCCACCGGAGTGTCGGGAATTGCCGTGCCCCATCCGGCCCCACAAGCCCCTCCGGCGGGCTACGCTGCGGTCACATCGACTGTGAACAGTCTCCAACGCATGGACACACACCGTGGTCTAGTCCACAATTGCGTACGCGGACTGAAGGAGTACGGCGGGACCGTACGACACAGTCACACTCTTCCGTCTTCCCCGCACAGGAAGGCGGACCGAGGATCCGGAGCTCTCTGCCCTGACTGCCCCGGCTCCTCACCCTTCGGCCGACCGGGACCGCACAGCCCACGGCCGTTGCTGCTCCGGGCTGCGGTGCCGGGAGGGTTGAGGGTCCCTCTCAGGCGCCGCGGCCCGCGGGTGTTCTCGGCCGCTTTTAGGCCATGAACAGACCCGCGGGTACGCTCGCAGATGTGCCCTCCATGAACGAACTGGTCCGCCAGCACACCGCCCTCGACGACTCCGACCTCGAGTGGCTCCATCTGCTGGTCTCGGAGTGGCAGCTGCTCTCCGACCTCTCCTTCGCCGACCTGGTCCTGTGGGTTCCCACCGCGGACGGCACCCGCTATGTCTCGGTGGCGCAGATGCGCCCCAACACCGGCCCCACCTCGTATCAGGACGACATGATCGGCCATCTCGTCCCGCGGGGCCGCCGCCCCATGCTGGACATCGCCGTGGACGAGGGCCGGATCGTCCGTGAGGGTGACCCCGAGTGGCGCGAGGAGGTCCCCGTACGGGTCGAGTCCATCCCGGTACGGCGCGAGGGCCGGGTCCTCGGGGTCATCGCGCGCAACACCAATCTGCTGACCGTGCGCACCCCGAGCAGGCTGGAGCTGACCTACCTCCAGAGCGCCTCCGACCTTGCGCAGATGATTGCTGCCGGATCGTTTCCCTTCCCGAACCAGCAGGTCGACATGGATGCCTCGCCACGCGTCGGCGACGGCCTGATCCGGCTGGACGCGGACGGCATCGTCCAGTACGCCTCCCCGAACGCCCTCTCCGCCTACCATCGCCTCGGCCTCGCCGCCGACCTGCTCGGCCATCACCTGGGTCAGACCACGGCCGAACTCGCCCCGACCCGGGGGCCGGTGGACGAGGCGCTCGCCAAGGTCGCCAGCGGCTGGGCGCCGCGCGAGTTCGAGATCGAGTCCAACGACGGCGCGATCCAGTTCCGGGCGATCCCGCTCAAGCCCAAGGGCACCCGCATCGGTTCCCTGGTGCTGCTCCGGGACGTCACCGAACTGCGGCGCCGCGAACGCGAGTTGATCACCAAGGACGCGACCATCCGGGAGATCCACCACCGGGTGAAGAACAACCTCCAGACGGTGGCCGCGCTGTTGCGCCTGCAGGCCCGCCGGATCGAGTCCGAGCGCGGCCGGGAGGCCCTGGAGGAGGCCGTACGACGGGTCGGCTCGATCGCGATCGTGCATGAGACGCTGTCTCAGAACCTGGACGAGCGCGTGGAGTTCGACGAGATCGCCGACCGGGTGCTCGCGATGGTCGCCGAGATCTCGCCGGGCAAGGTGACCGGCCGGCGCACCGGGCGCTTCGGAATACTCGACGCCGAGGTGGCGACCCCGCTCTCGATGGTGCTCACCGAGATCCTGCAGAACGCCCTCGAACACGGCTTCCGCGAGGGCGACACCGGCACCGTCGAGGTCGCGGCGGTCCGTGGCGGCACCACCAAGGAGGCCCGGCTCCTGGTCACGGTCCAGGACGACGGCGTCGGCCTGCCCGAGGGCTTCGACCCGCACCGCTCCGGCAACCTCGGTCTGCAGATCGTACGGACGCTGGTGGAGGGCGAGTTGGGCGGCACGTTCGACATGGTGCCGGCGCCGGAGCGGGGGACCCGGGTGATCCTCGACGTGCCGGTGCAGCCGCAGAAGTAGTTCGGTTCGGGGCACTTCAGGTACCGGGCCCAGCAAAGAGCCCCGGACCTGGTGGGTCCGGGGCTGTTCACTCGTTGGGGGTACTGCGCGCTGCGGCTCGGGGGCGGGAGATGCGTACTCGCTGTACGCGCCGCCAAGCTCAGGCTGAGCGGGGTGGGTTGCGTCAGGCGGAGGCCTGACGAGCCCGGTTGCGGGCGGCACGGCGCTTCATCGCGCGACGCTCGTCCTCGCTGAGGCCACCCCAGACGCCGGAGTCCTGACCGGACTCAAGCGCCCACTGCAGACACTGGTCCATAACGGGACAGCGACGGCAGACGGCCTTGGCTTCCTCGATCTGCAGCAGCGCAGGACCGGTGTTGCCGATGGGGAAGAAGAGCTCGGGGTCTTCCTCGCGGCAAACGGCGTTGTGACGCCAGTCCATGGCTGCTACCTCTCCTTGGTATTACATGCACGTTGCTTGTGAATGTGAACGCTTTCACGAATCCCTCAACAAGTGAAGGGCCGACCGCCAGGTTCCCTGGCAGGGGTCCTGTGAGTTGAAGGGGGATTCCGGTGATCAGTGGAGGCCGGTCTTGCGGGCCGTCCCGATCGCCACGTAGAGCCTCGCAAACCTCAGCGACGGATACAACCCCTTCCGGAAAGTTTTTTTTGATTCCTCGGTGTCGACTGGGTCACAGCCGTACTTCCATGGGGTGGATCCTGGCCTAAACGTTCGAGTGAAAGGACTTTGGCCCGTTCCGCTCACACAATCACACGCAGTGCGCGGCGTACGCCTGTGAACGTCACGCTCGTACGCAGTCCTAGGTGGTCGCCGTCCATCTGAAGGGGGAGGGGGACCTTCGAATGCAAGGTGAACTGGTCCAGATCGTGCAGGGACACGGCGTGCTTGCCATGGGGTCCGCGCTCGGGGGACGAAGTGAGCAACTGGGTGCCATACCGGGCAACCGCGGTGGTGGACAGACGGCTGAGACCGAGTACGTCGATGCCTTTATCGAACGAGGCCTTAGGTGACGTGTACATCGGGCGATTGCCGAGATACGTCCAGGGCGAGGTGTTCGAGACTATCGCCACGACCAGCTCGTCGATCGGGTCGGCGCCCGGCCGCTCCAGGGTGATCGTGCCGTGCCGGCGGTGCTGCTCACCGAAGAACTGACGTACGACCTGTCGTACATACAGTGCGTGCGTCGACTTCTTGCCGAGCTCGCGCTGCTGCTCGACCCGGCCGACCACGCCTGCGTCGAAGCCGAGCCCCGCGTTGAAGGTGAACCAGCGGGCCGGGACCGCCTCGTCGGCGGTGCCGGGGGTGCCGGCGGTCAGTCCGAGGCCGACGACCCGCTCCTGTTTCTCGCGCAGCGCGCCGAGCAGGGCGCCGGTGGCCTCGACCGGGTCGTTGGGCAGGCCGAGGGCGCGTGCGAAGACATTGGTGGAGCCGCCGGGGACCACCGCGAGGCCGGGCAGCCGGTCCGGGTCGGGGCCGGCGTAGAGGAGGCCGTTGACCACCTCGTTGACCGTTCCGTCGCCGCCGAGGGCCACGACGAGGTCGATGTCCTCGCTCTCCGCCGCCTGTCGGCCCAGGTCACGGGCGTGGCCGCGGTACTCGGTGGTGACGGCCTCCAGTTCGACCTCACTCGCGAGCGCGTGGATCAGGACATCGCGCCTGCGTGCGCTTGTAGTGGTTGCCGCCGGATTGACCACGAGAAGTGCACGCATGGATTGCAGCGTACCTACTCGAAAGTACCGGGCCCAGGCCGTGTTAGGGATCCGGTAAGAGAAAGGGGCGTGAGTCTGAACACGTGGCCCTGCGGGGCGGGGCCGGTGTTTTCGGGCGAGGGCTACCCTTCTGGCGTGAGCAATGCGCCTACGGCTGAGAAGGCCGACGTAACCGACGGGTCCCGTCCGCGGCGGCTGACGTATGCGGCCGCACTGAGCGGACTGGAAGGGCTCGCGCTGGCGGTCGGCGGGGTGTGGATGCTCGTCCTCGGGCTCACCGGGTCTCCGGACGACCGGGGGCAGGCGGTCACCGGGGGCATCACCGTGATCGTGCTGGCGCTGCTGCCGCTGCTGGCGGCGCGGGGGCTGCTGCTGCGCAAGAGCTGGAGCCGGGGGCCTGCGGTGATCACGCAGATCATGGCGCTGCCGGTCGCCTACAGCCTGCTGCAGGCCGACAGCGCGGCCATTCCGGCGGGGATCGCGTTGGCCGTGGTGGCTGTGGCCTCGCTGGTTCTGCTGGTGAACTCCGCTACCACCCAGGCCCTGGGGATCAAGGGGCCCGGGCGTAGTAGCTGATCCGCGGGGTGGTGCGGAGACCTACTCCTCCACCAGGAGCTTCTCCCGGAGCTGAGCCAGCGTCCGGGCCAGCAGCCGGGAGACGTGCATCTGGCTGATGCCGACCTCCTGAGCGATCTGGGACTGGGTCATGTTGCCGAAAAAGCGGAGGAGAAGGATCCGCTTCTCTCGGGGCGGCAGGTCTTCCAGGAGCGGTTTGAGGGACTCGCGGTACTCGACGCCCTCGAGGGCCTCGTCCTCCGCGCCGAGCGTGTCGGCGACCGCCGGGGACTCGTCGTCGGTGTCGGGGACGTCCAGGGACAGCGTGGAGTACGCGTTGGCCGACTCCAGGCCCTCCAGGACCTCCTCCTCCGAGATCGCGAGCTTCTCGGCGAGCTCGTGGACCGTGGGGGAGCGGCCGTGCTGCTGGGACAGCTCGGCGGTGGCGGTCGTGAGCGCGAGACGCAGCTCCTGGAGACGGCGCGGGACACGGACCGCCCAGCCCTTGTCGCGGAAGTGGCGCTTGATCTCGCCGACCACGGTCGGGGTGGCGTACGTGGAGAACTCCACGCCCCGCTCCGGATCGAACCGGTCGACCGACTTGATCAGGCCGATGGTGGCGACCTGGGTGAGGTCGTCCAGCGGCTCGCCGCGGTTGCGGAACCGGCGCGCGAGGTGCTCCACGAGCGGCAGATGCATCCGGACCAGCTTGTTGCGCAGCTCCGCGTACTCGGGACTGCCGTCCTTCAGCTTGCGCAGCTCGATGAACATGGCGCGCGCCCCGCTGCGGTCCTGAGGTCCGTGCTGGGTCGCCTGCACAACCTCCGCGGCCAGCGCCTCGTCCTCGGGGTATCGCTCGTGCTCGCTCATCGTCCCGCCCGTCGCCCTTCCACGAGCCTTCGCCCCGGCCCGGTCCGGGGTCGCGACCCCGTTCCGCGCTTCCGGAGGCGCGCTCTGCGCGGCACCGTCCAGCCCGACCTGCGCGGAGGGTTCCTCCGGGTGCGGCCTGGCCTGTTCCGGGATGCCGTCGATGCCGTCAGCCATGCGGCGGGAGCCGGCCTCGGGGTCTTCGCCCCCGGCCGGCAGCTCCCGTGTGCCGCGCTCTTCGTCCCGCACCGGCCCGTCCCCGTTCCTCACGCCGGCCCGGGTCCCGCGCCGCGCTGTTTGTAGAGGCTGATCGTCACGGTCTTGTCCTCGTCGACGGCCGACGAGACCTTGCCCGCCAGGGCCGAGAGCACGGTCCAGGCGAAGGTGTCGCGCGAAGGGGCGTGGCCGTCCGTGGTCGGGGCGGAGACCGTGACCTCCAGCGAGTCGTCGACGAGGCGGAAGACACAGCTGAGCACCGAGCCGGGAACGGCCTGCTGGAGCAGGATCGCGCAGGCCTCGTCGACCGCGATGCGCAGGTCCTCGATCTCGTCCAGGGTGAAGTCCAAGCGGGCGGCGAGACCGGCCGTGGCCGTCCGCAGCACCGACAGGTAGGCACCCGCAGCCGGCAGCCGGACTTCCACGAAGTCCTGGGTCGCGGGCTCGCCTGCGATCTGGGACACCCTCACCTCCATGGTGGTACAAGCTTTTCGGGGCCGAGGGTCGCCCCCCGGGGTAACGCACTACGTTGTTCAGCGGTGACGCTACCGCGCTCCGAACTTTTCTGTCCCGGGACCCCAACCCCCTGGCGTCACTCACAGTAAACCTGTGGATACGCTCCGTGTCTAGGGGTCCGGCTTGCTCAATTGGGAAGAGCGCGCGCCGGGTTGACGTACCCCGGCGTCGAACCGTCGAACCGTCGCCACGACCGCCTTCGGCGGCCGTAGTGCAGTGTCACACGAGGACGTGGTCCACGAAGCACCAGCGCCAGTCCTCGCCCGGCTCGAAAGTCCGCATCACGGGGTGGCCGGACGTCTCGTGGTGCCCCGTCGCGTGTCTTCCCGGTGACGAGTCGCAGCAGGCGACATGGCCACAGGTCAGACAGAGCCGCAGCTGGACGGGGTGCCAGCCCCGGGCGAGACACTCCGGGCAGGTCTCGTTCAGTGGCTCGGGTTCCGGGTGCGGCAGCGCGCCGGCGTGCGTGCACTGTTTCATGATTGCCAGATTACGACGGCTGTGCGGGTGGCCGCGCGGAAAATGAGGGCGGGCGAGGATCATGGACGTGTTGCCACTGCTGTTGCTGGTGGCCGGAAGCGCGGCGATCGCCGGTGCGGCGCGGCGCACCCCGGTGCCGGCGCCCCTGCTGCTGGTCGCCGTCGGACTGGCGGTGTCGTACATTCCCGGAGTTCCCGACTACACGCTCGACCCGGACATCGTGCTGCCGCTGGTGCTGCCCCCGCTGCTGTACAAGGAGGGCACCGAGAGCTCGTACCTCGATCTGCGGGCCAACATGCGGCCCGTGGCGCTGCTGTCGGTGGGGTACGTGCTCTTCGCGACCTTCGTCGTCGGCTGGGCCGCCTATGAGATCGTGCCCGGGCTGCCGCTGCCCGCGGCGCTGGCGCTGGGCGCGGTGGTGGCACCCACGGACGCCGTCGCGGCCGCCTCGATCGCCCGCCGGGTGGGGCTGCCCTCCCGGCTCACCACGATCCTGCAGGGCGAGTCCCTGCTGAACGACGCCACCGCGATCACCGCCTACCGGGTGGCCGTCGCGGCCGCCCTCGGCGAGGGCGCCTCCTGGATCCACGGGGTCGGCGAGTTCCTGGTGGCCGCGATCGGCGGCGTGCTGGTCGGCCTGGTGCTGATGGTGCCGATCCACTGGCTGCGCACCCACCTCCAGGAGCCCCTGCTCCAGAACACGCTGTCGCTGCTGATCCCGTTCGTCGCCTACGGCGTCGCCGAGCAGTTCCACGCCTCCGGTGTGCTGGCGGTCGTGGTGGTCGCCCTCTATCTCGGCCACCGCGCCTGGGAGGTCGACTTCGCCACCCGTCTCCAGGAGGACGCGGTGTGGCGGATGGTCGCGTTCCTGCTGGAGTCGGCGGTCTTCGCGCTGATCGGACTGCAACTGCCGGTCGTCCTGAAGGGCCTCGGCGCGTACCAGGGCATCGATGCCGCCTGGTACGCGGTCGCCCTCTTCCTCGTCGTGGTCGCGGCCCGCTTCGTGTGGATCTATCCGGCGGCCTTCCTGCCGCGCATGCTGTTCCGGCGGATCCGCGAGCGGGAGGAGAACCCCACCTGGAGATCGCCCGCCGTCGAGTCCTGGGCCGCGATGCGCGGGGTCGTCTCGCTGGCCGTCGCCTTCTCGATCCCGCTCACCGTGCGGGACGGCAGTGACTTCCCGCAGCGCAACCTGATCCTGTTCCTGACCTTCACGACCGTCATCGGCACCCTGGTGGTGCAGGGCCTCAGCCTGGCCCCGCTGATCCGCCTGATGAAGTTCCCGCCCCGGGACGTGCAGGCCGAGACCCTCGCCGAGGCCAACGCCCAGGCGCAGGCGTCCCGCGCGGCCGAGAACCGCCTCGACGAACTCCTCTCCGACGAACGCAACGAGCTGCCGCCGCCGCTCGCCGACCGCCTGCGCGCGGTCCTGGAACGCCGCCGCAACGCCGTCTGGGAGCGCCTCGGCCAGACCAACCCCGTCACCGGCGAGACGGTCGACGACACCTACCGCCGGCTCTCCCGCGACATGATCAGCGCCGAACGCGCCGTCTTCGTCCGGCTCCGTGACCACCGCTACATCGACGACGAGATGCTCCGCACGCTGCTGCGCCGACTGGACCTGGAGGAGGCGGCGGCGTACCGGGAAGCGGCCTGAGATCCCAGGAGAGGCGCTGGTCAGGCGGTGATGACCGCCGCCACCCGCGTCCCGCGCCGCAACGCGCCTTCCGCTGCCAGCTCGACAAGCCCATACAGCAATTTGGCGACATACAACCGCTCCACCGCCACCCCGTGCCGGTCCTCGAAGTCCCGCGCGAAGTCGTCGAGTCCGGGCGTCGTCCGCGCGTATCCGCCGAAGTGGAACCGCTCGTCGAGCGACCAGTCCCCCCGACGCCCCCCGAACGCCTCTGTCTGGAGCCGCTCCGTCTCCCCCGCCAGGAACCCGCCCCGCAGCACCGGCACCCCCAGCGCCCGCTGTCCCGCGCCCAGCCCGGCGGCGAGCCCGGCCAGCGTGCCCCCGGTTCCGCACGCGATCGCCACCAGGTCGGCCCGTCCACGCAGCTCCTCGCCCAGGGCCCGGCACCCGCGTACCGCCGCCGCGTTGCTGCCGCCCTCCGGCACGACATACGCGTCCTCGGCCCCCGCCGCCCGCGCCAGACCGGCCAGCACCTCCGGCTCGGTCTTGCGCCGGTACATCGACCTGTCGACGAAGTGCAGACGCATGCCGTCGGCCGCGCACCGCGCCAGCGAGGGGTTCAGCGGCCGGGTGGCCAGTTCCTCGCCCCGGACCACGCCCACCGTCGGGAAACCGAGCAGACGCCCGGCCGCGGCCGTCGCCCGCAGGTGGTTGGAGTACGCCCCGCCGAAGGTGAGCACCGGCCGTCCGGCGGCCGCCTCGATGTTCGGGACCAGCTTGCGCCACTTGTTGCCGATCAGCTCCGGGTGGATCAGGTCGTCCCGCTTGAGGAGGAGCCGGACGCCCTGGCGGGCGAACCGGTCGTCGGCCACCTCCTCGAGCGGGGACGGGAGCCGGGGGGAAAGTATGTCGGCGCTGGTCACGCCGTCATTGTCACCCGCAGCGCGCACCGGGGCTCACTTCAGGCGGTCCCGGACGCGCTCGCGCAGCCAGCCCATGGTGAAGCCGCGGGGGTCCACCTTCCCCGGCTGCCACTCCGCGTGGCCGATCACCGACCGCTCGGACCAGCCGTGCCGTCGGCACACCGCCGCGGCGACCTTCTCGATCGCCTCCAGCTGGGCCTCGGGCCAAGGGTCCTCGCCGTCGCCCAGGTTCTCGCACTCGAAGCCGTAGAAGTGCCGGTTGCCGTCGGTGTTCGCCTCGTTGTCCGGGGGTAGGGCCTTCTCGGCGATCACGGCGCGCAGGACGTCGTCGTCGCCCAGTCCCGCGTGGTTGGCGCGGCCGTGGCCGACGAGATGGACCGTGCCGTCCTTGGTGATGACTCCGTGGCACAGCGGGCCGGGGAGGTCGGGGCGGCCGTCGTAGCAGATCCGGACCGTGTCCTCGGTGCCGTGGGTCACCGTGTGGTGGATCATCACGCCGTGGACGGGGCCCCAGGGCCCCTTGTGGTTCCGGTTGTGTTCTCTCCAGTCGCCGACCTCGACGACCGTGACGCCCTCGTTCCGCAACGCGTCGAGGAAAGCGCCCGCGGACATGGGTGGGGCCATGACCGGCTCCTTCGCTTCTGTACTGGCGTGCGTTTTTGCACTGGCTTGTGCCGAAACTTCTACCGAAGGCGCGGGGCCCGGACCAGCTCCCACGAGGGTGTTCGGATCGTGTACGAGTTGATCCGGACAAGTCGTCATATCCCGGGTCGGGCGAGCGATTATTCGCCCGGCATGCCCATTTGTTCGATGATCTATTCCCGCTCTTTCGGGTAATGGTCCCGGCACGCTCCGTGATGACAGGGTGGCCGGTGAGACCGATGCGTGGGCAGTTCGGCGTCCGCGCAGGTATGGGAGGGCATTTCCTTATGTCGGTAGGCGAAGAGGTCCGCACGGATCAGGGCAAGCCGCAGCAGTCTCTGGACACCGCGGCCGCGCGGAACCTGGCCACCACGACCAAGTCCGCGCCCCAGATGCAGGAGATCAGCTCCCGCTGGCTGCTGCGGACGCTGCCCTGGGTCGATGTCCAGGGCGGCACGTACCGGGTGAACCGGCGGCTCACCTACACGGTCGGTGACGGCCGTATCACGTTCCTGAAGACCGGCGACCGGGTCGAGGTCATCCCCGCGGAACTGGGCGAGCTGCCCATCCTGCGGTCGTACGAGGACCAGGAGGTGCTGGGGGAGCTGGCCCAGCGCTGCCGGCAGCGCGACTTCGCCGCGGGCGAGGTCATCGCCTCGTTCGGCAACCAGGCGGAGGAGGTCTATCTGCTGGCCCACGGCCGTGTCGAGAAGATCGGCACCGGCCCGTACGGCGACGACGCGGTGCTCGGCGTCCTCGCCGACGGCGCGCACTTCGGCGAGCAGGGCCTGATCGACCCGGACGCCATCTGGGAGTACACCGCCCGCGCGGACACGGCCTGCACCGTGCTGACCCTGTCCCGGCAGGACTTCGAGCAGGTCGCGGAGCGCGCCGACTCGCTGCGCGAGCACCTCTCGCAGCTGCGCGCGATCCCCGAGCAGCGCACCAACAAGTTCGGCGAGAAGGAGGTCGCCCTCGCGGCCGGCCACAGCGGCGAGCCCGAGATCCCGCACACCTTCGTCGACTACGAGGCCCGGCCGCGCGAGTACGAGCTGAGCATCGCCCAGACCGTGCTGCGCATCCACACCCGGGTGGCCGACCTCTACAACCAGCCGATGAACCAGACCGAGCACCAGCTCCGGCTCACCGTCGAGGCGTTGAAGGAGCGCCAGGAGCACGAGCTGATCAACAACGCGGAGTTCGGTCTGCTCAGCAACTGCCAGTACGACCAGCGGCTGCAGCCGCACGACGGCGTGCCCAGCCCGGACGACATGGACGAGCTGCTCAGTCGCCGCCGCGGCACCAAGCTCTTCCTCGCCCACCCGCGTGCGATCGCCGCCTTCGGCCGTGAGCTCAACAAGCGCGGACTGGTCCCCGAGTCCGTCGAGGTCGGCGGCAACCGCATCCCGACCTGGCGCGGCGTCCCGATCTACCCGTGCAACAAGATCCCGGTCTCCGACGCCCGGACCACCTCGATCATCGCCATGCGTACGGGCGAGGCGGACCAGGGCGTCATCGGGCTGCGCCAGTCCGGGATCCCCGACGAGATCGAGCCGAGCCTCTCGGTGCGCTTCATGGGCATCAACGAGCAGGCCATCATCAACTACCTGGTCACGGCCTACTACTCGGCGGCCGTCCTGGTCCCCGACGCGCTCGGCGTGCTGGAGAACGTCGAGATCGGCCGCTGGAGGTGACCTTTCCGCACTTGGCGGCCGTGTTCCCGCCCTCCGGGGCGGGTACACCCTCGGAGTACGTGCCGAGCCGGGGCGGAGACGCCACCGTATGCGCACTCCGCGAGGGGGAGGCCATGGCCGAGTTCGTGACGGAGCGGCAGCAGCGTGCCACGGGGGTGCCGCCGGACCGGCCCGAGTCCCTCGACGGGGCCGAGGCGGCGGCCATACTGGAGCGGGCCCGGGCCTTTGTCGACCCCGAACTGCGTACGGCCGTCGACTCGTTGCCCGGTTCGATGCGGCGGATCGCGCGCTACCACTTCGGGTGGGAACAGGCGGACGGCAGCCCGGCGGCCGGCGACGCGGGCAAGGCCATCCGGCCCGCCCTGGTCCTCGCCGCCGCCGACGCGCTCGGCGGACCGGCAGCCCACGCGGCCGCCGTACGGGCCGCGGCCGCCGTGGAACTGGTGCACAACTTCACGTTGCTGCACGACGACGTCATGGACCGGGACACCTCCCGCCGGCACCGGCCCACGGCGTGGACCGTGTTCGGTGACGCCGACGCGATCCTCGCCGGGGACGCCCTCCATGCGCTGGCCCTGCGGCTGCTCGCCGAGGACCCGCACCCGGCGTCCGGCCCCGCCGCCGCCCGGCTGGCCCAGTGCGTCCTCGAACTGTGCGCCGGTCAGCACGCGGACACGGCCATGGAGGAACGGGCCCCCGGCGAGGTCGGCCTCGACGAGGTGCTCGTCATGGCCGAGGCCAAGACCGGGGCGCTGCTCGGCTCCGCCTGCGCCCTGGGCGCGCTGTACGCGGGGGCGGCAGCGGAGGAGGTGGCGGCGCTCGACGGCTTCGGCCGGCAGGCCGGGCTCGCCTTCCAGCTGATCGACGACGTCATCGGGATATGGGGTGATCCACGGCGCACCGGCAAGCCGGCCGGCGCTGACCTGGCAGCCCGCAAGAAGTCCCTGCCGGTCGTCGCGGCCCTCACCTCCGGCACCCCGGCCGCGGCCGAACTCGCCGAGCTGTACGCCGGGCCACGGGTGCGGGCCGACGCCGAGGAGATCGCGCGTACGGCACTGGCCGTGGAGCGGGCGGGCGGCCGTGACTGGGCGCAGGCCGAGGCGGCCGACCGGATGGCCCTGGCGATGCAGGAGCTCGCCCGTGCCGTACCCGACCCCGAGTCGGCCGGCGGTCTGCTCGCGCTCGCCGAGTTCGTGACCCGGCGCAGCAGGTGAAGACCCCGGAGCCCCCGGAACCGCGCGGCTCCTGACCCCGCACGGTCCCCGGGGGCTCCGGCCCGACGGGTCCCGCACATCCCCACGGTGTGCGGGGCTCGCCGTTCTGCGCTGGGTGCCGCTGTGTTCCGCCGTTTTTTGAACGCGCAGAGCACCCGGCCCCGGCCTACGCTGGGGACATGGACAGCCAGGGCCAGGTTTGTCCGGTGTGCGGGCAGACCGTCGAACGTGTGGTGCGTCGGCACAAGACGCTGGGGGCGTGGGTTCCCGTCTGGGGGCCCGGCCCCTGCCGAAACCCCGACTGCGCCCAGAACCGCACGGAAGAGCGGCCGGCGCCCCCGCCCGCGCCGCCCGAATCGGACGATGCGAGCCCCGCTCGCTGACGCCGTAGCGTGCTCGTATGACCGGACTCCCGAACATCCTGCACATCACCGAGCGCTCCCTGTGGGACGAGGCCCGCGCGCGAGGCACCTACGAGCTGTCCACCCGCGGCCGCACCCTCCAGGAGGAGGGCTTCATCCACTGCTCCACCCGCGACCAACTCCCGCGCATAGCCGCCTTCTTGTACGGCTCCTACGAGGGCCCGGACGAACTGGTGGTGCTGGTCGTGGACCCGGCCCGGGTCGGCGTACCGGTGAAGTGGGAGGCGGCGGAGCTGGGCGGCGAGGAGTTCCCGCACGTGTACGGGCCGATCCCGGTCACGGCCGTGGTGGATGTGGAGCCCTGGGGTTAGTGCCGTGCCGGGCGTCGCGAGCCGGTGAACCTTTCCGGTCGCAGCACTAGCCCCGGCCCGGAAGGCCGCCGGTCTCCGGGGCCCGGCCGGTCAGGCAGTAGATGCCGCCCGCCGGGTCGCGCAGGACCGTCCAGTGCCGGCCGTCGGCCACGTGGACGGCGCCGAGTTCCTCGTGCCGGGCCCGGGTCGCCGCGATGTCCGCGCAGGCCAGGTCGAGGTGGGCGGCGGCGGGCCGCTCGTCGGCCAGCCGCTGGAGCAGGATCCGCACGGGCAGCCCGGCCGGTGGCCTGAGCACCCGGAACTCCGGCAGCGAACCGGTCAGCAGCTCCCAGCCGGTCAGCTCCGCCCAGAACGCGGTCTCCGTCTCGTACCCGGACGGCGGGATGTCGAGGCTGACCTGGTCGAGCCGGCTGCCCGCGGCGACCGGCGGCCGTACCGACTCCCCCTGCCAGGGCACCGCGCACCACAACTGCCCTGCGGGCGAGCGCAGTACGGCCCAGCCCTCGTGCTCGGCGACCGGCTCGGCGCCGAGTTCCCGGGCTCGCTTCACCAGGCCCGGCACGTCCTCCACGCAGAGGTCCAGGTGGGCTCCGCCGGGGCCCGAGTCGACGCCTTGGAGCTTGACGCAGGCGTCGACGCCGGTGGCCGGCAGCAGCGTCACGAACTCGTCGTTCTCCCCGCGGGGTGCGGAGAGGAAGGTGCCGGTGACGGCCGTCCAGAAGGCCTGGGCGGCGGCGAGGTGCGCGGCGGGGCGGTCGGCGAAGGCGTACGTCCAGCGGATGGTCATGGACGGGATCGTAGAGGTGCTAATTGTCCCGGCGTTCCGTGAAGCGCAGCAGGTTGCCCGCCGGGTCCCGGAACGCGCAGTCCCGTACGCCCCAGTGCTGGTCCATCGGTTCCTGTATCACGTCACCGCCGTGTTCCCGCACCCGCTCGTAGAGCGCGTCGCAGTCGGTCGTGGAGAAGATCACCCCGCGCAGCATGCCCTTGGCGAGCAGCTCGGCCATGGCCTGCCGGTCGGCCGGGGAGGCGTCCGGGTTGGCGCCGGGCGGCTCCAGCACGATCTCCACGCCCGGCTGCTGGGGCGACCCGACGGTCACCCAGCGCATCCCCTCGAACGCCACGTCGTTGTGGACCTCCAGGCCGAGGACGTCCCGGTAGAAGGCCAGGGCCTTGTCGTGGTCGTCGACGGCGATGAAACACTGCGCGAGTTTTACGTCCATGGGGTCAGGCTAGGAGGAAACGGCCGGCCGTGCCGGATCGGCTCATGGCCTCGGCTCATAGTCTCGGCTCATGGCCTCAGCCCGGGGCCTCAGCTCATGGCCCAGACGTAGGGGTCGTGGCCGGGGGGCGGGCCGGCCTGAGCGGTGGGGGCCGGGGCGCGGATGCCCGAGGCGGCGGCGAGGGCCTGGGTGACATGGGCGGCCGTGACGGCCGGCGCGCCGTCCGGGGGTGCGTCCGCGCGGGCGGCGTGGGCCCGGGCCAGGGCCGCCGCCTCGTCCAGGAGGTCGAACGCCGAGCCCGGCAGCGCCCGGTCGGGCATGTGGTCGTGGGCGAGGGCGGCGGCCGCCACCAGTGCCTCGTCGGTGAGGGGCACCCCGTGGTGCTCCTCAAGGCCCGCCCGCCCGGCGCGGAGGATCTCGCGTACGTCGGCGGCGGGCGGCTCTTCGAGCGGGACGGGCTGGACGAGGCGGTCGAGGCCGGGGTCGGGGTCCCGGCGTTCGTAGTCCCTGGGGCCGCAGTCGCCGAAGACCAGGACACCCGGGGCTGCCAGGAGCGGGCGGAGCAGACCGAGAGGGGTGGTGGTGCCCTCGGGCAGGTGCAGGGGGGTGAGGGCGCCGGTCAGGTAGAGGACCAGGCCGGTGCTCTCCCCGACCTCGTCGAGGAGGCCGGCGATCAGGGCGGTGCCGCGGGCACGGTGACGGGGGTCGGTCAGGACGGCACTCAGGTCGAGGGCGCGGACCCGGTGGCCGAGGAGGACGTCCGGTACCCGGCCCTCGCCGACGGCCCGGGCGACGCCCACGGCCACGGCCTCCTTGCCCACGCCGGGCGGGCCGGTGAGGAGCGGGACCCGGCGGTCTCGGCGGGTGAGGGTGCGCAGGACCCGGTCGATCTCGGTGGCGCGGCCGATGACGGGCATGGCGCCGGCGGCCGGATCCCGGGTGAGGGACTCCAGCAGGGAGTGGGCGGCCGGACCCTCGGAGGGGGAGTCCGGCGGGGCGGGGGCGTCCGGGGTGGTGAAGGACGCGCGGACCCGCCCCCGGTCGACCTGGTGTTCCGTGAGGATGTCCGCCGGCAGGGTGTGTGCGGTGGCCAGCAGCGCAAGCAGGATGTGAACGGGCTGCACGAGCCGGTGACCGAGCCGGTCGGCCTCCCGGGGCGCCCGCTCGAACACGGCGGTGGCCTCACCGGTCAGCGGCAGGTGGTCCCCCGGCTCGGCCGTGCCCCTGCCCAGCGCCGTGGTCAGCGCCGCGCGCAGCCCTTCGGCGGGTGTGCCGAGCAGCCGTACGACCTCGGTCTCGTCCGCGACGAGCAGCGCGAGCAGGACATGCCCGGACTCGACGTACCAGTGCTTGAGCGCCCGTGCCTCCTCGCGCGCGAGGCCGACGACCTCCCGCGCCCGGTCACTGAACCTCTCGTACATGGCTCACCCCCGCCAGGTCCGCCCGGGCCCTTCGGGTGTGCGGGTGCTCCGCGCCCAGCAGCCGCTCCCGCACCGCCACCACCTCCCGCAGCAGCGCCAGGGCCTCCTCCCGGCCGCCCGCCAAGGCCAGGTTGCGGGCCAGCAGATGCCGGGTCCGCAGCGTGTGCGGATGTTCCGTGCCCAGCACCCGACCCCGGTCCGCGAGCAGCACCCGGAGCATCCCGACCGCCTCCTCCCGGTGCCCCGCCTCGCCGAGGTTGACGGCGAGGAACTGCCGGGTGCGCAGGGTGTCCTCGTGGTCGGGGCCGAGCAGCCGCAGCTGTTCGGCGAGGAGCCGGCGCAGCAGCCCGGCCGCCTCCACGGGGCTGCCGGCGCCGCCGAGGCTGTGCGCGTGGGACTGGCGGCCGCGCAGGGTGTCCTCGTGCTCGGCGCCCAGGATCCGGGTCTGCTCGTCGACGATCTCCCGGAGCAGCGCGGCGGCCCCCGTCCAGTCCCCGGCCCGGCCCTGCTCGACCGCGGCCGTGTGGCGGCGGCGCAGCTCGGGTCCGGCGGTGGTGCCGAACGCGCGGTTGATACCCAGGGCGATCGAACTGGCCGTGCCGGCGCCCCGGTTGCGCGGGCTGGGCAGGCCCTCGGCGGCCATGATGGCGCTCAGGCGGCGGTAGAGGTCGTCGACCGTGAGCAACTCGGGCCCGCCGACCACCCCTTCGCGCAGCAGTCGTATCAACCGGCCGGAGAACGCGGTGTGCTCCTCGTCGGGGAGGGCGAGGGCGACCTGGTCGCGCTGGGCGGAGGTCAGGACGTAGGTGCCGGCCACCTCCAGCCGGTCGATCCGCCCGGTGTCGCCGCTGAGCGAGTCGCCGACGGCCCGGCCGGAGAAGCAGCAGTCGAGGACGACCACCTTGGTCCCGGCGGGCGAGTCCAGGACGGCGTCGCGCAGCTTGTCGTACTCCAGGGAGTTGAACTCGGGCGCCTCCCAGCGGCTGTCCGGCAGCGCCAGGTACAGGGCGTGGCGGCGGCCGGCGACCAGGCCGTGACCGGCGTAGTAGACCAGCAGCAGGTCCTCGGCCTCGGCGACGGCGGAGCGCAGCCGGTCGCCGACCGTGCGCAGGTCGCCGTCGTCGAGCAGGACCGTGCAGTGGCTCTCGGGGACGAGCCGGTACGCGGGCTCGGTGAGCAGCCCGGCGAGGTCGGTGACGGTCCGCTCGACGGCTGGCAGGTCGGGCAGTGCCGGGTCGCGGTAGCGGCTCGCGCCGATCAGGACGACCCGGGAGCGGTGGGGGTCGGGGAGGCGCATGTCACCCGTCCTGTTCCGGCCGTTCCTCCAGGGCCTGCCGCAGGATCTCTTCGATGTCCTCGCGGCTGACCCGCTTGGCGTCGATCTCGACGGCCGGCCCGTGCTCGTGCTTGACGCTCAGTTTCACGTCGCTGCGGCGCGGCTGGGTGAGCCAGGCGCGCAGACAGGAGGCGAGCACGGTGAGCGGGCCGCCCGCGCCCAGCAGCACGGACACCGTGTCGAGCGGGCCGCCCAACCGGCCCTCGGCCGGGGCGCCCCCGGTCAGCCGGACCTTGCCGGCGAGCGCCGGCTCACCACTGAGCCAGTCGGTCAGGGACTCGGCGTCCGCGACCGGGGCGGGGCTCAGAACACAGATGATCGCAGTTGCCACGGATCCCCCCGATGCGTGCACCGACCTAGCCCGAAGCGTCCAGAGACCTTGTCGGGCAACGGTGTTGACCTTGACGGCCAGTGTAGGGCCGGGGCAGCGGAAAGCGAGCGGGTCAGTACGGACGGCGACGGGGCCTGGTGAACGTACGGGCCACACAGGACGGGATCACCGTGCTCTCCTGATGGTCCCGCGCCCGGTACGCGCTCGGCGTCTCCCCGACCAGCTCGGTGAACCGCGAGCTGAAGGAGCCCAGCGACGTACAGCCGACGGCCATGCACACCTCCGTCACCGAGAGGTCGCCGCGCCGCAGCAGCGCCTTGGCCCGTTCGACCCGCCGGGTCATGAGATAGCTGTACGGGGTCTCCCCGAATGCCTTGCGGAAGCTGCGCTGGAAGTGCCCCGGGGACATGAGGGCCGTCCGCGCGAGCTCGGTCATGTCGAGCGGCTCGGCGTACTCGCGGTCCATGCGGTCGCGCGCCCGGCGCAGCCGCCTCAGGTCCTCCAGGGTCATGGCCTCAGCATGGCATGCACATCACGCACATGGACCGGGTCTGTTCTTGAGCCTTCGTTTCCCTCCGGTTCTCGCGCAATTGGTCCGCACTTGTTTGCATAAAAGAATGGACCACATCACGTTCCTCGTGGCGGTCGTGATCGTCACTGCACTTGCTTTCGACTTCACCAACGGGTTCCACGACACGGCGAACGCGATGGCCACGTCCATCGCGACCGGCGCGCTGAAACCGAAGACGGCAGTTCTGATCAGTGGTGTGCTGAACCTGGTCGGAGCCTTCCTCTCGACGGAGGTCGCCAAGACGATCTCCGGCGGCATTGTGAACGACGCCAAGGTGACCCCAGCGATGATCTTCGCGGGGCTGGTGGGTGCGATCCTCTGGAATCTGCTGACCTGGCTGGTCGGACTGCCCTCCAGCTCCTCCCACGCCCTGTTCGGCGGGCTGATCGGCGCGGTGTGGGTCGGCGCCGGCTCCGGCGCGGTCGACTTCGGAAAGGTTCTCGAGAAGATCATCATCCCGGCGTTCGCCTCGCCGGTGGTGGCGGGCGTCGCCGCGCTGATCGCGACGTACTGCGCCTACAAACTCACCGCCCGCGGCCGCGAGGGCTCCGTGACCAAGGGCTTCCGGCTCGGGCAGATCGGCTCGGCTTCACTGGTCTCGCTCGCGCACGGCACCAACGACGCCCAGAAGACCATGGGCATCATCACCCTGACCCTGATCTCCGTCGGCGCGCTCCCGGGCGACTCCGGCCCGCCGGTCTGGGTGATCTTCAGCGCCGGTCTCGCCATCGCCCTCGGCACCTACATCGGCGGCTGGCGGATCATCCGCACCATGGGCAAGGGCCTGACGGAGATCCAGTCCCCGCAGGGCTTCGCGGCGGAGACCGCCTCCACGGCCGTCATCCTGACCTCGGCCCACATGGGCTTCGCCCTGTCCACCACGCAGGTCGCCTCCGGTTCCATCCTCGGCGCGGGCCTCGGCCGGCGGCTCGCGGAGGTCCGCTGGGGCATCGCCGGCCGCATGGTGGCCGCCTGGCTGGTCACCCTGCCCTGTGCCGCGCTGGTCGGCGGAATCTCCGCGGCCGCGGTCAAGCACGGCGGCAACTTCGGCACGGTCGTGGTCGCGCTGGTCGGCGCCGCGCTCGCGGCGGGCATCGTCCTGCTGTCGCGTCGCAACCCGATCGACGCGAAGAACGTCAACGACGGCCACGAGGTCGCCATCCGCACCACGCCCCCGTCCCACGTCGGCACCGCCGCCTGAATGAGGGAGTTCCCATGAGTATCGACTGGACCTCACTCGGCCAGGTCGCCGCGGTGAGCATCGGAGTTACATTCGCAGTGGTGGTCGTCTTCGCCTTCGGCGTCCTCGGGCTCGCCCGCTACGAGGGGGCCAAGGAGCAGGGCGGCACCAGCACCGTCGGCGTCGCCCAGGCAGGGCTGTGCTTCCTCGCCTGCGCGGCGGTGGTGGCGTACGGCATCTACCTGATCGTCCCGCAGTTCCACTGATCCCCTGCCCCACCGAGCCGCTGAGGAGGACTGGATGACGACGCCGGACCTGCTGTCCGACCTGGCCGACCTGGCCCATCTGACGGTCGACTACAGCGACCCCGACGACCCCGTACTCATCCGCCCGGACGGATCCCCGATCGACACCTGGCGGGAGAACTACCCGTACGCGTCCCGGATGGAGCGCAAGGAGTACGAGTGGCACAAGCGGCTCCAGCAGATCGAACTGCTGAAGCTGCAGACCTGGATCAAGGAGACCGGACGCCGGATCGTCATCGTCTTCGAGGGACGGGACGCGGCCGGCAAGGGCGGCACCATCAAGCGCTTCACGGAGCACCTGAACCCCCGTGGCGCGCGGGTGGTGGCGCTGGAGAAGCCCACCGAACGCGAGAGCGGCCAGTGGTACTTCCAGCGCTACGTCGAACACCTCCCGACGGCCGGTGAGATCGTCCTCTTCGACCGGTCCTGGTACAACCGGGCCGGCGTCGAGCGGGTCATGGGCTTCTGCTCGGACGACGAGTACCGGCGCTTCATGCGCCAGGCGCCGCTGTTCGAGCGGATGCTGGTGGACGACGGGGTGGACCTCGTGAAGTTCTGGTTCTCGGTCTCGCAGAGCGAGCAGCGGACCCGCTTCACCATCCGCCAGGTCGACCCGGTACGGCAGTGGAAGCTCAGCCCGATGGACCTGGCCTCACTGGACCGGTGGGACGACTACACGGCCGCGAAGGTGGCGATGTTCCGGGAGACGGACACCGAGTACGCGCCCTGGACGGTGGTCAAGAGCAACGACAAGAAGCGCGCTCGGGTCGAGGCCATGCGCAGCGTCCTGGCCCGCTTCGACTACGCCAACAAGGACGAGGAGGTCGTCGGCAGTCCGGACCCGCGGATAGTAGGTGCGGCGGCGGGCCTCCTGGAGGCGGGCGAGGACGACCACGACGGCCGTCACTAGCACCGGCGACAGGGCAGGGGCCGACCGGATCTCCGGTCGGCCTCTTTGCTTGTGAAACCGAGTGCACAAGCCTCGGTGCGGGGCCCCGGGATCCTCCGCATGATCCGCGCGACGCCCTGCGGACCGGAGTGCCGCGGAGGCAGAGCGGGGCGCGCGGCACCGGACGGCGGCCGTCCGCCCACTACGTCCGCCGACTCCGGTCACCGGCACGACCAGGGCGCAGAAGCACGCCTCAGTCGTCCATGGCGTCCGTGATCTCGTCCTGGAGTCTCTTCTGCTCCCGTGCGCTCAGCGAGGCGCCGTCGGTGACGTGGAGGGCCCAGGGAGTGTCGCACCGGCCCTCGTGGTTCGGGTCCGGACAGATGGTCTCGGCGAAGCGGTCGGTGAGGGCTTCCACCTGCTCCGAGGTGGCCTCAAGGGCGGTGACCACCTTCCAGAGGCGAGGCGCGTCACTCATGCCCGAGCCCTTCCGGGAGGGAGACCGTCAGCTGCGGCCGGGGAAGACGACCGCACCCGGACCGCCGTGGACGCCATGAGCGGCGGCCTGCGGGCCGGGTGCGGACAGGTGGACCGGAAGGTCAGGCCTTCTTGGTCTCCCAGAAGATCTTGTCGATCTCGGCGATGAGCTCGAGGGCCTTCTCGCCGGTCTTCGGGTCCGTGGACGCCTTGGCGGCGGACAGGGCCTTCAGGGTGTCGTTGACCAGCACGTGCAGCTGGGGGTACTTCTCGAAGTGCGGGGGCTTGAAGTAGTCGCTCCAGAGCACCGACACGTGGTGCTTGGCGAGCTCGGCGCGCTGCTCCTTGATGACGGTGGCGCGCGCCTGGAAGTGCGGGTCGTCGTTGGCGGCCATCTTCTCCTGCACGGCCTTCACCGACTCCGCCTCGATGCGGGCCTGGGCCGGGTCGTACACACCGCAGGGCAGGTCGCAGTGCGCGCTGACCTTGACCTTGGGGGCAAACAGGCGGGAAAGCATGGAGCATTCCTTCCTCGTGATCGTCTTCTCAGGTGGGACATTACTCCCTGGGAAGCCTGATTTCGCGAGTGCCCCCATGGGCTTAGGACAAAAGTCCAGGGTCAGACTGAGACTGGTGGAGGAACGGACCGGGGAGGTGCCGGCGATGCCGGAGCTGTCGCAGGAGACCGAGCGGGGGAGGGGCGCCGCGCCCTTCGGACTGGCCGAGGTGACCGGCCCGTCGATGGTGCCCACGCTGTACCAGGGGGATCAGCTCCTGGTGCGGTACGGGGCCCGGGTGAGGGCCGGTGACGTCGTCGTCCTGCGCCACCCCTTCCAGCAGGATCTGCTGGTCGTCAAGCGGGCCGTGGAGCTGCGCGAGGGCGGCTGGTGGGTGCTCGGGGACAACGCGTACGCGGGCGGGGACAGTACGGACTACGGGACCGTGCCGGAGGAGCTGATCCTCGGCCGCGCCCTGTTCCGCTGGCGGCCGCTCAAGGCCGGTCAGCGTTCGCCGCTGGCGCTGGCCCGCTGGGCGTTCTCGGCGGCCCGCCCGGTGCTCGCCGACCGCTCGGGCCGTTCCGCCTCCAGGCGCTTGCGGGCCCGGTAGGCGGCCACGTTGGCGCGGGTCGCGCAGCGGTCCGAGCAGTAGCGCCGGGAGCGGTTGGTGGAGGTGTCGAGGTAGGCGTTGCGGCACGGCGCGGCTTCGCACAGGCCGAGCCGGTCGACGCCGTACTCGGTGAGGTGGAAGGCCAGGCCCATCGCCGCGATCGCCGCATAGCCGGCGGTGGCGTTGGAGGGGTGGTCGGCCAGGTGCATGTGCCACAGCGGGCGGCCGTCCTCGTCCCGGTTGTCGTGGCCGGAGATCTGCGGCGACACCGGGAATTCGAGCAGCAGTGAGTTCAGCAGGTCCACGGCGAGCGTCTCGTCGCCCTTGTCGGCCGCCTCGAAGACCGCGCGCAGCCGGGCCCGTACCGAGCGGAAGCGGGTGACATCGGCGTCGGTGGTGCGGCGGGCCGCCGACGCGTTGACCCCGAAGAGGTCGCGGACGGCCTCGACCGAGGTCAGAGAGTCCTTGCCCCGGGCCGGTTCCTCGCTGTTGACGAGTCGGACGGCGTAGTCCGAGTAATAGGCCAGTTCCACTTGTAGTCCTTACGGGGGTGCTCTACGGTCAGTGGTGCGGTCGGGTAACAGCCGGTCGTGCTTCCAGGGTATTACGGGACTTGTGCGGCGGAGGGTTGCCATGACGGACACGCAGACGACCACGACCGGGGCCGACTGGGGCGCCTGGCAGAAGAGCTGGGACCGGCAGCAGGAGTGGTACATGCCGGACCGCGAGGAACGGTTCCGGATCATGCTCGACATGGTCGAGGCGCTCGTGGGTACGGCTCCGCGGATCCTCGACCTCGCGTGCGGCACCGGCAGCATCACCGCCCGGCTGCTCGCCCGCTTCCCGGCGGCGGTGAGCGTCGGAGTCGACCTCGACCCGGCCCTCCTCGCCATCGCCGAGGGCACCTTCGAGGGCGACGGGCGGGCCACGTTCGTCACCGCCGACCTCAAGGACCCCGAGTGGCTCGCGAGGCTGCCGTACGACTCGTACGACGCCGTCCTGACCGCCACGGCCCTGCACTGGCTGCACAGCGAACCCCTCGCGGCCCTCTACGGTCAGGTCGCGGAACTCGTCCGCGACGGCGGTGTCTTCATGAACGCGGACCACATGATCGACGACAGCACGCCCCGGATCAACGCGGCGGAGCGGGCGCAGCGCCATCTCCGCATGGATCAGGCCAAGGAGTCGGGGGCGCTGGACTGGGCCGAGTGGTGGCAGCTGGCCGCGCAGGACCCGGTACTGGCCGGACCGACGGCCCGCCGGTTCGAGATCTACGGCGAGCACGCGGAGGGCGACATGCCCTCGGCGGCCTGGCACGCGCGCGTGCTGCGGGAGAAGGGGTTCGGGGAGGCCCGGGCGGTGTGGTGCTCGCCTTCGGACACGCTGCTGCTCGCGGTCAGGTAGGCGCCGACGGAGCCAAGCGCCGAAGCCCGAAGCGCCGAAGGGGCGGTACGAGCATCCTCGTACCGCCCCTTTCCCGTCCGTACCGCGACTTCGCGTGGTACCGCGAGGGAATCGTCGTACTCGCTACAGCACCTTCGACAGGAACGACTTCGTGCGGTCGTGCTGGGGGTTGGTCAGGACGTCGCGCGGGTGGCCGGACTCGACCACCACGCCGTCGTCCATGAAGACCAGGCTGTCGCCGACCTCGCGGGCGAAGCCCATCTCGTGGGTGACGACGATCATCGTCATGCCGTCCTCGGCCAGGTCCCGCATCACGTCCAGGACCTCGCCGACCAGCTCCGGGTCGAGCGCGGAGGTCGGCTCGTCGAAGAGCATCAGCTTCGGCTGCATGGCGAGGGCGCGGGCGATCGCGACGCGCTGCTGCTGGCCGCCGGAGAGCTGCGCCGGGTAGTGGCCCTTGCGGTCGCCGAGGCCCACCCGGTCCAGGAGCCGCTCCGCGCGCTCCCGGGCCACCGCCCTGGACTCGCGCTTGACCTGGACCGGCGCCTCCATGACGTTCTCCAGGGCCGTCATGTGCGGGAAGAGGTTGAAGCGCTGGAACACCATGCCGATGTCCCGTCGCTGCGCCGCGACCTCCTTCTCCTTCAGCTCGTAGAGCTTGTCGCCGTGCTGGCGGTAGCCGACCAGACGGCCGTCGACGTACAGCCGGCCGGCGCTGATCTTCTCCAGATGGTTGATGCACCGCAGGAACGTGCTCTTGCCGGAACCGGACGGGCCGATCAGGCAGAACACCTCGCGCGGCAGCACCTCCAGGTCGATGCCCTTGAGGATGTGCGACAGTCCGAACGACTTGTGCACGCCCTCGGCCTTGACCATCGGGGCGCCGCTGCTCGGCGGGGTGATGTCCTTGGCGAGAGAGCTCATCGGGCCACCTCCGGGCGGCGGAACGAACCCCACTGGGCCAGATTCTTCCGCAGCCGCTGCAGCGGGGTGGGCGGGAGGTTGCGCGAGGACCCGCGGGCGTAACGGCGTTCGATGTAGTACTGGACGATGCTGAAGATCGTGGTCAGGAACAGGTACCAGATGCAGGCGACGAAGTACATCTCGACGACCGCCAGCGAGGTGCTGGAGATGTCCGTGGCCTTCTTGATCAGCTCGGGGAGCTGGACCGCGTAGGCCAGCGACGAGGTCTTCAGCATGTTGATGAACTCGTTGCCGGTCGGCGGGATGATGACCCGCATGGCCTGCGGGAGGATCACCCGGCGCAGCGTCTGGCTCTGGGTCATGCCCAGCGCGTGCGAGGCCTCGGTCTGCCCCTCGTCGACCGACTGGATGCCGGCGCGGACGATCTCCGACATGTACGCGGCCTCGTTCAGGCCGAGTCCCAGCAGGGCGGTGAGGACCGGCGTCATCACCTGGTTCATCTCGTCCTTGTAGAACCCCAGGTTCAGGATGGGGAAGACGAGCGCGATGTTGTACCAGAGCAGCAGCTGGACCAGGACCGGGGTGCCGCGGAAGAACCAGATGTAGAACCAGGACACCGTGCTGGTGACCGGGTTCGACGACAGCCGCATCACGGCGAGGACCACGCCGAGCGCGACGCCGAGCACCATGGCCAGCACCGAGATGTAGAGCGTGGTCCAGGCGCCGGAGACGATGCCCTGGTCGAAGAGGTAGTCGGGGATGACGCTGTAGTTGATCTTCGCGTTGGAGAAGGCGATCCCGATCAGCACCACGAGGGCGACGACCACGACGCCGGACACCCAGCGCCCGTAGTGGCGCACCGGGATGGCCTTGATCTGCTCCGGCGGCACGGACGGCGCCGGAGTCTTGTCGACCGTGTCAGTCACAGTGACGGCCCTTCAGTCGTGCCGGGCCGCTCAGGAGCCGCCGTTGGTCTTGGCCTCGGTGACCGCGCCCTGCGTGACGTTCCACTTCTCCAGGATCTTCTGGTAGTCGCCGTTCTTGATGATGGCGGCCATGGCGGCCTGGAGCGCGTCGCGCAGCTGGGTGTTGTCCTTGCTGATCGCGATGCCGTACGGACCGGCCTCGATCTGCTCGCCGACGACCTCGAAGTCCTTGCCGCCGCCGGAGGTCTTGGCGTTGTAGGCGGCCACCGGGAAGTCGTTCAGGTCGGCGACGGAGGCGCCCTGCTTCAGACGGAGCAGCGCCTCGGGGTCGGTGTCGAAGGTCTGGAGGTCGATGGCCTTGTTGCCGTCCTTCGTACACTTCTCGCTCTGCGCCTTGGCGATGCCCTCGGACGTGGTGCCCTTCTGCAGGGCCACGACCTTGCCGCACAGGTCGTCCAGCGACTTGATGCCCTTCGGGTTGCCCTTCTGGACCAGGATCGAGGTGCCGGCGGTGAAGTAGTCGACGAAGTCGACGCCGTTGCCGACCTTCTTGCCGGTGTCGGAGTCGATGCCGTTCTGGCGGTCCTTGGTGTCGTTCATCGCCGACATGATCACGTTGAAGCGGTTGGCCTGCAGGCCCACGATCAGGTTGTCGAACTTGCCGTTCTGGAACTCGAACTTCACACCCAGCTGCTTGCCCAGCGCGTCCGCGATGTCCGGGTCGACACCGACGGCCTTGCCGCTCTGCATGTACTCGACCGGCGGGTAGGCGATGTCGGAGCCCACCTTGATCACGCCGGCCTTGCGGATGTCGTCCGGCAGCTTGCTCGCCAGCGGGGCCGAGGACGTCGAGGAGGAGCCGCTGTCGCTGCCCTTGTCCGTCTGGTCACCGCAGCCGGTGAGGATCAGGGCGCCTGCGACCGCGATCGCACCGAACGCTGCGGTCCTGGAGCGCGCGACAGTGGTACGACGGGTGGAGCTTGCGGTCATGGTGGGTTCCTCCGGCGGTGGGTTGAACAAGCCGATATACCGAGATGCCTGATATGTCGATATGCCGATGGGTCGACGGAAACACACACCTTCGGGTGTCGCGACCTCGTGGGTTTACGGCATCCTGCCATTGGGATTGCTCCAAGCAGACGTGTCACCATGTCAAAATCGGATAACGGGTGACCCCCGTGACGCGTCAGGCCGGTCCTTCCTCGACCCGCCGCCCCGCACATCTGCGGGAATCCGACCTTCCGGCCGGAAGATCTTCGGTTCACCGCCGGTTCATCTCGGGCTGTGCCTCGTGGCCGTCCGCCGGTCACTCGGCCGCTCATCTGTCGGCTACCTACGACATCCGTGATGTGACCTTGCGCCTATTCGACTCGTCGTGAGCGCTGTCCGTCCGGTAAGAAGGTTCTTTACACCCCTCATCCGGGGCTCCAGGGCGCGTGTGCGGCGCGCCCGTCGCGCAGGTGCTCGTACGTGCCACTCGTACGTATCAGTGATCGGGCCCTGCGCGGTGCCCGCCCACTCCCTCACCGGGAGTGGCCGACCCTCAAACCATGCATACCTAAGGGGTAAGACAAGTGGCAGCGGAGATCGTCAATCCTCGCAGCGACAGCGCGTCGGGCAATTCGGACCAGGACGGCGGGGCCGAGCCCCTCGATTCCTTCGATCCGGTGTTCGCGCTGCACCGCGGCGGCAAGATGGCCGTGCAGGCCACCGTGCCGATCCGTGACAAGGACGACCTTTCCCTCGCGTACACGCCCGGAGTCGCGCGCGTGTGCACCGCGATCGCGGAACAGCCCGAGCTGGTCAACGACTACACATGGAAGTCGTCCGTCGTGGCCGTCGTCACCGACGGCACGGCCGTGCTCGGCCTCGGGGACATCGGTCCCGAGGCCTCCCTCCCCGTGATGGAGGGCAAGGCGATCCTCTTCAAGCAGTTCGGCGGCGTGGACGCGGTCCCGATCGCCCTCGCCTGCACCGACGTCGACGAGATCGTGGAGACCGTCGTCCGGCTCGCCCCGTCCTTCGGCGGGGTCAACCTGGAGGACATCTCGGCACCGCGGTGCTTCGAGATCGAGCGCAAGCTCCAGGAGCGGCTCGACATCCCGGTCTTCCACGACGACCAGCACGGTACGGCCGTCGTGACGCTGGCGGCGCTGCGGAACGCGGCGCGGCTCAGCCGGCGGGAGATCGGCCAGCTGCGGGCGGTGATCTCGGGCGCCGGCGCGGCCGGGGTCGCGATCGCCAAGATGCTGGTCGAGGCCGGCATCGGGGACGTCGCCCTGGCCGACCGCAAGGGGATCATCTCGGCCGACCGGGACGACCTCACCGCCGTCAAGCGCGAGGTCGCCGGGTTCACGAACAAGGCCGGGCTCAAGGGCACCCTGGAGGACGCGCTGGCCGGCGCCGACGTCTTCATCGGCGTCTCCGGCGGTACGGTCCCGGAGGAGGCCGTCGCCTCCATGGCCGAGGGCGCGTTCGTGTTCGCCATGGCCAACCCGAACCCTGAGGTGCACCCCGACGTCGCCCACAAGTACGCGGCGGTCGTGGCGACCGGGCGGTCGGACTTCCCGAACCAGATCAACAACGTGCTGGCCTTCCCCGGGATCTTCGCGGGCGCGCTCCAGGTGCGGGCCTCCCGGATCACCGAGGGGATGAAGATCGCGGCGGCGGAGGCGCTGGCGTCGGTCGTCGGCGACGATCTTGCGCCGGACTACGTCATTCCGTCGCCGTTCGACGAGCGGGTCGCGCCGGCGGTGACCGCGGCGGTGGCCGCGGCCGCGCGGGCCGAGGGCGTCGCCCGACGGTAACCCGGATGGCCCCGCCCCCTTGGGCGGGGCCATTTCTTTGCCCTGCCACCCACCCGATCGAGTGGGTGGCAGGTGACCGTCGCCCTGGGGGCCGCCGCCCCCGGAACCCCTATCGGGGCGGCTGTGTACCGAGGCGGCTGTGTACCGGGGTGGCTGTCTATTGGGGCGGCTGTGTACAGGGGTGGCTGTGCATCCGGGTGGTGGGAGCCGCCGGTCGTCGGGTGCCGGTGGGCGGGGGCTGAGCGCGCCCACGCGGCGGAGCGGCAAGTGGCGCAGCGCAGCGCCGCGCACCTGACGGGCGCTGGGCGTGCCGTTTCTGCGTGTCCCCGGCGGGGCTCGGGTGCTGGGCGTGCTGTTTCCCCGCGTTCCTGGCGGGGTGCTGGGCGTGCCGGTTCTCCGCGTTGCTGGCGGGGTGCTGTCAGGGGGGCCGTTGTGCGCAAGAGGGGATGTGTCACAGCGGTGCCCGGTTTCGCGCCTGGCCCCGGGAACCTATCGTCGGCCCTATGTTCGCCGTCTACGCCGCCCGAATCGACCGCGACCAGCCGCTCTCCGGCCTTGAGTTGGGGGACCGCCCCGCCCCCGAGGCCCGCCCCGGCTGGAGTATCGTCGATGTCCGGGCCGCCTCCCTCAACCACCACGACCTCTGGTCCCTGCGCGGCGTCGGCCTCCCGGAGGACCGGCTGCCGATGATCCTCGGCTGTGACGCCGCCGGTGTCGACGCGGACGGCAACGAGGTCGTCCTGCACTCCGTGATCGGGCAGAGCGGCCATGGGGTCGGGCCGAACGAACCCAGGTCCATCCTCACCGAGCGCTACCAGGGCACCTTCGCCGAGCAGGTCGCCGTACCCACCTGGAACCTCCTGCCCAAGCCCAGGGAACTCTCCTTCGCGGAGGCCGCCTGCCTGCCCACCGCCTGGCTGACGGCGTACCGGATGCTGTTCACCAACGCGGGCGTCCGTCCCGGTGACTCGGTCCTCGTGCAGGGCGCGGGCGGCGGGGTCGCCACCGCCGCGATCGTGCTCGGCAAGGCCGCGGGGCTGCGGGTCTTCGCCACCAGCCGGGACGAGGCGAAGCGGAAGCGGGCCCTGGAACTGGGCGCCGTCGAGGCGGTGGAACCGGGCGCCCGGCTGCCGCAGCGTGTGGACGCCGTGATCGAGACCGTCGGCGCCGCCACCTGGTCCCACTCGGTGAAGTCGCTGCGGCCCGGCGGCACCCTCGTCATCTCCGGCGCCACCAGCGGCGACCGGCCCTCGCACGCCGAGCTGACCCGGATCTTCTTCCTCGAGCTGAAGGTCGTGGGCTCGACCATGGGGACCAAGGACGAGCTGGAGGACCTGCTCGCCTTCTGCGCCGCCACCGGGGTACGCCCGGTCATCGACGAACTGCTCCCGCTCGACCGCGCCCGCGAGGGCTTCGCACGGCTGGAGTCGGGCGACCAGTTCGGGAAGATCGTCCTGACCACTTCCTGACCGACTCCTGAGCGGCGGGAGAGCGACCGGGTGCTGCGTGAGGGGGAGGGGAAACGGGCGGGCCGTGTGTGGTCGGCCCGCTGTCGCTCGCCCGGTTCCTCAGGACTTCGGGCCGCGCAGCAGCGCTCCGATGCGGGCCGCCGCCGTCGACAGGTGGCGGCGGGTGTCGCCGAGCTGCTCCGCGGTGACTCCGTGGTCGCGGGCCGCGTCCCGGATGTCGTCGCGGAAGCGGTCCAGGAGCCGGTCGAGGTCGCGGGCCGGGTCGCCGGTGCCGGTCTCGTCGCCGTGCGCCCACTCCGGGACGTACTGGGCCGGGAAGTCCTCCGGGGTCTCCGAGTACTCCGGTGCCGGTGTCTGCGCCTGGGGCGGTGCCGGCTTGCGGAGGTCCGGGCCTGATCCGGGCTGCGGCTCGGTGCGGCCGCCGAAGCCGAAGTCCTTGCCGAACTCCTTCCCGAAGTCCTTCCCGTAGTCCTTGCCGAACTCCCCGAACTCCTTGGTGAGTTCGGTCAGACCCTCGCGGACCCCTGTCGGCCAGTCACCGCGTGCGAAGTGGTCCTGGACGTGCTCCTGCACCCGGTGGGCGATGCGCTGCATCTCCTCCTGGGCCTGGGCGCGGGCCCGGGCCTGGGCCTCCTGGGCCTGTCGGCGGGCCCGCTGGGCCTCGTCACGGGCCCGGCGGCTCTCGTCCTTGGCGCGGCGGGCCTGCTCCTTCCACTCCTGCTTGACGCGCCGCATCTCCTCCTTGGCGGCCCGCCAGGACTCCCTGTCACCGAGGTCACCGAGGTCACCGGTCGCCGTCCCGCTGCCGCGCCGGGCCTCGGAGGCGGCAGCCCGCACCTCGCGGCGCAGATCGCCGGCCGCGCCGCGTACGTCGGCCCTTATCTCCGCGGCCAGTTCGGCCACCGACTCGCGGATCTCCAGCTCCAGATCGGCCAACTCGCCGCTGCGGTCGGCCAGTTCGGCGCGGCCGGCGTCCGTGATGGCGTAGACCTTGCGGCCGCCCTCGGTGGTGTGCGTGACCAGGCCCTCGGCCTCCAGCTTGGCGAGGCGGGGGTAGACGGTGCCCGCCGACGGGGCGTACAGGCCCTGGAAGCGCTCTTCGAGCAGCCGGATCACCTCGTAGCCGTGGCGCGGGGCCTCGTCCAGCAGTTTGAGCAGGTAGAGGCGGAGGCGACCGTGGGCGAAGACGGGAGGCATGTCAGAGCACCTTCTTGTCGGTCGTACCGTCGGCCGGGGCTGCGGAGCCGGAGCCGGATTCGGACCCGGCGGTGGGCGCGGAGGTGGGCGCGGAGGGGGCGGCCGGTCCCGTCGGTCCCGAGGGGTCGGTCGCCGGTTCGGCCTCCCAGGCCGTCTTCTCGTCGTCGTCCTCCTTGGGCGGGCGGCGCAGCAGGGCGATGGAGCCGGAGACCGTGGTGGCGCGGAGCTTGCCGGTGCCCGCGCCGAGGCGGCCGGTGATCTTGTGGGCGCCCCACTGGCCGTGCACCCGCAGCCCGTCGAAGGCGTTGGAGATCGTGCCGCTCGCGGTGTTGGCCTCGACCTCGGCGTCGGCCGGGTGCGGCAGCCGGATGGCGATCTCGCCGGAGACGCTGGTCAGCCGGACGTCCGTCGGGCCGTCCGGGTCCAGGTCGATGATCATCGATCCGCTGACCGATTCGGCGCGCACGGCGGAGCCCGAGCCCTCGACGACCGTCAGGTCGCCGGATACGGAGTTGAACCGCAGGTCACCGGTGACCGTCTGGGCCTCCAGGTTCCCGGAGACGGTGTCCGCGCGGACCTCGCCGGAGAGGCCGACCAGGGTCGTGTCACCGGTGACGCCCTTGACCACCGACGTACCGCTGATCCCGGAGACGACCGCGGCGGCGCCGACCACGCCGACCTCCACGCGGGTGTCCGCCGGGACGGCGAGCGAGACGACCGCGCTGCGCCGCCAGCCCTTGCGGTCGAGCCACTTGAGGAAGCCCCTCCAGGGCAGGTCCTCGTAGGCCACCGTGAGGGTGCCGCCCCGGTGCGTGACGATCAGGGGCGGGCCCTCGATCTCGGAGACTTCCAGGCGGGCGGAACCCTCGTCCGTGCCCACGACGTTGACTGTTCCGTTGACGATGCGCACGTGCAGATCGCTCACGGGGGTGTCGAAGGTGAGCTTCCTGGGCTCAGCGACGGACCACTCGGACATGGTGCGGACCTCCCTCGGCCGGGCATGACGGCTGGACACGGACGCTCATGCACGGCTCGCGCCATATCGCGTCTTCCGTAAACACGATATATCGTGGCTGTCGGAAGTCAAGGCGCTCTTTGGGGTGACCCGCTGGCCTCGGACTTGACGCCGGGGGGTGTGGGTGGGGTGCATGCCGGGCCGCGTGCGGGACTGCATATAGGGCGACAACCGGATGAATTGCTTAGCGTGTATCCATGCCGACGGACGAATCCAAGGCCGTCTCCCGGCCTCAGCCCAAGCCCTGGCCCCAGTCCCAGCGGTCCCGGTCTCAGCTCTGGTCCCAACCCTGGTCCCAGGCATGGTCTCCGGAGGCCGGCACGCGTGCGCGTCTGCGCAGGCTGCTTGCGGTCCTCACGTGTGTGGCCGAGGGCGGGATGCCCGGGGCCCGTCGGCTGGCCCTGGCCGAGGTGGCGGTGGGAGTGCCGGCCGCCGCGTGGGGGGTGCGGCGGCACAGTGTGGGGTGGGCCGTGGTGGGGGCGGCGCTGATGATGCACGGGGCGCTGGAGCTGTCGTACGAGACGGTGTTCCCACGGGACTGACGGACCCGGGGCTCAGGTCCGTACTGCGGCTGCGGGCCGGTGGGACTGGTCGCGCGGTTCCCCGGCCCTGACGGGACGCTTACTCCTCGTCCTCGTCATCCAGCCGCGCCAGCCACGTCGCCAGGCGCTCCACCGGGACCTCGAAGTCGGGGTTCAGGTCGACGAACGTGCGGAGCTGTTCCGCGAGCCACTCGAAGGTGATCTCTTCCTCGCCGCGCCGCTTCTCCAGTTCCTCGATGCCGCGGTCGGTGAAGTACATGGGTCGGTCTCCTGCGTGTACGGGTGCGTGGGGTTGCTGGGTACCAGCGTAGGTCGGCGCTCCGGTGCACGGAGACGGGCCGCCCGATCCGGACGCCGGTCACGACGGCTCCCCGGTCACGACGGCTCCCCGGTCGCTCGCGTGGGCGCATCCGGCGGCGCCCGGTGCACGGGGGCGCCCAGGGGACCGGGGCCGGGGGCGCGGAGTGACGGACCGGCACGACGGGGGCGCATCCGGCGGCGGGGTCCGGCAGGACCATGCGTTGCGCGGACTTGCCTTGGCGGTCACCGTACGCATCCATCGCACAGGCGTCGGGTATGCCCCGGAGGAGTCCGGGGCGTTCCTCGGCAGTGGTTTCTTCATCGCGCCGAACTGGGTGTTGACCTGCGCCCATGTGATCGATGGCGGGGAAGGGGGCGAGGTCACCGTGATCTATGCACTGCACCGAGGGGCGGGTGTTCTACGCCGGCTGGGCTCCCTTCCAGGGGTAGCCGCAGCCGCTGGACGGCTTCCTGACCGTGCACGGCGCCATCGGCTGCTGGTCCGGGCGCCCAGATGCGTCTGTGGGGAGAACGAACTTCCGCTCGGTGTCTCCGGCGGTCCTGTGATCGACCCGGTGCGCGGCGGAGTCGTCGGAGTGCTGAAGCCACGCGAGGGGAACGGGGCCCGCTGTACGACCTTCCTGCGGAGTGTCGCCGCCGCTCTCTGCGGGGGCTTCCGGCGCTGCGACGAACCCGCGCGGCCAGTCCCCTTGCACGTGGCCGCGCCACCCCTGCTGCTCGACCTGCCGGTGGACGAGTGGCGGCTGCGGCCCGACGGCGAACCGCTGGGCGCCGAAGGCCCGGTCGTGGCCCGCTGCCGCGACCGCGATCAGCCGCCGCAACCGCTGGTATCGGCTGCGCGCCGAGCATGGCCAGGCCGAGAGACCGGACTGCGGCGGCGGAGTGCGTCGACCCGTGCCGGGCGTGGCGGTGCTGCGCGGTCTCGCGCCCGGGAGCGTCCCGGTGCTGTGCCGCCAAGGCGACCAGCGTTACCCGGGCGACCTCACCGCACGCTCGGGCGCATCGTCCGGCGCGGCATCGCCAGGGCGCATCGTCCGGGGCGGCCACGGAGTGGTGCTGTGGCGCCGTTGGAAACGCCAGACCGACTCCGTGTGCGGGGAGTTCCACCGCGGCGCCGAGCTGACCGTGGATGACGCGACCGGCGCTGAGTCCCTGCCCGGCCTAGTGCACCGCCTGCGCGCACAGGGTGTACGCAGGGCTCGTGGTGAAACGAGGCGAGGCGAGGCGGAGACGGTCCTGCCGAACGAGCTGCTCAACGCACTGGAGGAGGGCGAGCCCGGTGCCTGTGCTGCGCTGGGGCGGCACGTGCTGGCCCTGCTGTACGACGACCCGCACCAACCCCTGCCCGGAACCGGCGACTTGCTGGAGGCGCCGTAACGCGCGCCCTGTGTGAGGTCCTTACAGGGTTTCTCGGGTGGGCCTATCGTCCTGTCCACGGCAGCTGCGCTCACAGCTGCCGCCCTGCACGGCCCGGCTCCTCCGACCGAGAGGAGTGGAAGAAATGGCAGAAGGGAGGGGGTGCCTCTATGTCCTTCGTCAAGGCACTCCTGTCGGGTTTGGGGTGATTCGGGCTTGCTGGGGTTATGCGGCGAGCTCGACGTCCGCGGGC
>NZ_JBEZKI010000017.1:0-260592 GCF_040651615.1 Streptomyces sp. NPDC048417
GCGTTGACTTTTGGCACGCTGTTGAGTTCTCAAGGAACGGTCGCTTCCTTTGTACTCACCCTCTCGGGCTTTCCTCCGGGCTTCCCTTCGGTGTTTCCAACCTTACCAGATCCGCTTTCCGTTCCGTTTCCGGTCGGAATTCATTTCCGGTGGCCGTTGGAGGGCCTTTGCCTATTCGATCGCCTTCCGGCTCTCTTTCGGCGTTTCCGACTTTATCAGAAGTTCTTGGCCGGTCTGACCGGACACTCGTTTCTGAGTAAATCGGAGGTGGCTTCGATGTTCGGAGAGAAGTCTCCGTTATGAAGCAGATTGATTCTAACGATCAGCCCTGAACCTGTCCAGTTCTAGGCAACTGTTTGAATCTACCTCCCCGCCGGACCTGTGTCAACAGGTCTTCCGGGGCGAAGAGGAGACTAGCAGCTCACGAGGGGTCTCCGCACATCAGGCGGCCGTCGGGACGAAGGCGCTGCGCTCGTTCTCCTCGAGGTCGCCCGTCTCGCCGGCGCGGGCGGCACGGCCGCCGAGGACGAAGACGTAGGCGAGGAAGGCCAGCTCAGCGACGACTCCGATGCCTATGCGGGCCCAGGTAGGCAGGCCCGACGGGGTGACGAAGCCTTCGATGGCGCCGGAGACGAACAGGACCAGGGCCAGCCCGATCGCCATACCCACGGCGGCGCGGCCCTCTTCGGCCAGGGCGATACGGCGACTGCGCGGGCCCGGGTCTATGAGGGTCCATCCGAGGCGGAGCCCGGTTCCCGCGGCGACGAAGACCGCGGTGAGTTCGAGCAGCCCGTGCGGGAGGACCAGCCCCAGGAAGGCGTCGAGGCGGCCGGCCGAGGACATCAGGCCGAAGCCGACGCCCAGGTTGAGCATGTTCTCGAAGAGGATGTAGAGGACCGGGAGGCCGAGAAAGACCCCCAGGACCAGGCACATCGCGGCGGCCTCGGCGTTGTTCGTCCACACCTGGGCGGCGAACGAGGCCGCGGGATGGCTGGAGTAGTAGGTCTCGTACTCACCACCAGGACGGGTCAGCTCGCGGAGCTGGCTGGGGGCGGCGATGGTCGACTGCACGTCCGGGTGGGTGCCGATCCACCAGCCCAGAAGGATCGCGATGGCGGTGGATATGAGCGCGGTGGGGACCCACCAGTGGCGGCACCGGTAGACGGCGGCCGGAAATCCCTGTCCCAGGAAGCGGGCGACATCGCGCCAGGAGGCGCGGCGGGCCCCGGTCACAGCGCTACGCGCGCGTGCCACGAGTTGGCTGAGGCGTCCGACGAGCTGTGGGTCGGGTGCGCTGGACTGGATCAGGGACAGGTGGGTGGCGGTGCGCTGGTAGAGAGCGACGAGTTCGTCGGCTTCGGCTCCGTTGAGGCGTCGCTGGCGGCGGAGGAGCACGTCGAGGCGGTCCCACTCGGCTCGGTGTGCGGAGGCGAAGACGTCGAGGTCCATCGGGTCTGCCTGCTCCTCGGCTGGTCGTCGACTGCCTGTCGTAGCTGTCAGCTTGTCGTACTGCGGCGCGATGCGCTCTCAGCTTGGCAGACTTGCGCTGTACGGGGCAGACCAGGGGAAGGCGGCAGGCGTGAGTGAGCTGGTGACAGGTGAGGCGGTGGCGCTCGAACTGCGTCCCGCGAGGCTGCCCAGCAGGGCGCTGGCCATACTGCTGGACCTGGTCGTGGCCATGACCGTGTACATCGGTGTGTCCATAGGCCTGGTGGCGGGCACGGCCTCGCTGGACGAGGCCGCGCAGGTCGCACTGTCGCTCGCGGCCTTCCTGTTGGTGCTGGTGGGCGGGCCGATCGCGGTGGAGACGCTGAGCCATGGGCGCTCGCTGGGGAAGATGGCGTGCGGACTGCGTGTGGTGCGCGATGACGGCGGGCCCATCCGGTTCCGGCATGCGTTGGTGCGTGGTGCTCTCGGCGTGATCGAGATCCTGATGACGTTCGGGGTCGTCGCCTGTATCGCCTCGCTGGTCTCGGCACGCGGCCGGCGGTTGGGAGATGTGTTCGCGGGGACTCTGGTCGTACGTGAGCGGGTGCCCGTCGGGCAGACCCGATTCATTCCGCCGCCTCCGCCCTGGCTGGCGGGACGTTTCACCGAGCTGGATCTGTCGGCCGTTCCGGACGGGCTGTGGCTTGCCGTCCGGCAGTACCTGACGCGGATGCAGCAGCTCGATCCGCAGGTCTCCTGGACGATGGCCGAGCAGCTCGCGGCCGACCTCGCGGCCCGGACGGGGACTCCGGCACCGCAGGGCATTCCGCCGGCGGCGTTTCTGGCGGCGGTGGCACAGGAGCGGCAGGCGCGGGAGGCCCGGCGGACCTTCGTCGGCCGCGCCCCCTCGGAGTCCGGTACGCCGGGCGCGTACGGCCCGCAGACGCCGGGTGCTCCCTATGCGTACGGCGTCCCCTCGACGCCGGGCGCGCCCCACGGCTACGCCCCTCCGGTGCCGAGTGCGCCGAACAGCTACGCCCCTTCGGTGCCTCAGGGTCCCGCGCCTCTGTCGGCTCCGTACCGGCCCGGGCCGACGGCGCCGGCCGGTACGTATCCCCCGCCTCCGCCGGTGGAACAGCCTCCGGCTCCCGCACCCGCCGCTTCCCCGGCGACCGAACGGCCCTCCACCGGGTTCGTGCCGCCGGCCTAGGCCCGAAGCCGAAGTCCGGTCAGTCGGTGAAGACGGACGGCGGCGACCGCAGGTCCTCCAGCTCGATTCCGGGTGCCGCCAGGACCACGTCGCCGGCCAGGTGCACGACGTGCTGTTCTCCCGTGTCCAGGGCTGTGACCTGGTATTCGTCCACGGTCAGAGGGCCGTTGTCAGTGGCGTGTGCTTCGCTTTTCACCAAGGCCCAGGACTGGTCCACGGTGCGCGGGGCGAGGACGGGGTCCGTGAAGGCCACGAGGCGTACGCGGGTCGCGGCGGCGGAAGGGGTGAGGCGCAGGAGACGGGCGGTGGCGACCAGAAACGCGGGGGACGTGCCGGTGAAGGCGTGGGCGCGCACATGGCCTTCGGTGGCATGAGTGCCGGTCGGGTCCGTGCGGACCCAGGTGACGCCGTCGAGGGCGGCGCCTCGCACCTGCCAGCTCCCGGCGTGCAGTTCGAGGCGGATGGGGCGGCCGAGGTCGTCGAGGGCGAGATCCACCGAGCCGCCGTGGTCACCGGAGGGGGTGGTCACCTGGGAGACATAACGCCAGCCGGAGGGGCCGGGGGCGCACTGGAAGTGTTCTTCGCCGAGGGGGGTGTGATCGTGCGGATCGTGGAGCGAATAACGGCCGCGGGGCATGGGGGTCCTGGGTCTTAGCGGGCTGCCGGTCCGGTGCTCGGTCCTGCGGTACGGCCGCGGGGGTGGGCCGACGTGCCAAAGGGGCAAGCCCCCGACACGGGGGTGCGGGGGCCTGCCTCGATGGACCGGAGCGTCTCCCTCCGGGAGAGCACGCCAGTGCACTGGCGTGCTCTCCCGGAGGGCGGACCGCGGAGTCAGCCGAGGCACCTCAGTTGCGGTACCTCAACAGCGGTACCTCAGTAGCGGTAGTGGTCCGACTTGTACGGGCCCTCGACCTTCACGCCGATGTACGAGGCCTGCTCGGGGCGCAGCGTCGTGAGCTTCACGCCGAGCGCGTCCAGGTGCAGGCGGGCGACCTTCTCGTCGAGGTGCTTGGGCAGCGTGTAGACGCCGACCGGGTACTCGTCGGGCTTGGTGAACAGCTCGATCTGGGCCAGGGTCTGGTCCGCGAAGGAGTTGGACATCACGAACGACGGGTGACCGGTGGCGTTGCCCAGGTTCAGCAGACGGCCCTCGGACAGCACGATGAGGACCTTGCCGTCGGGGAACTTCCAGGTGTGGACCTGCGGCTTGACCTCGTCCTTGACGATGCCGGGGATCTTGGCGAGGCCGGCCATGTCGATCTCGTTGTCGAAGTGACCGATGTTGCCGACGATGGCCTGGTGCTTCATCTTGGCCATGTCGGAGGCCATGATGATGTCCTTGTTGCCGGTCGTGGTGACGAAGATGTCGGCCTTGTCGATGACCTCATCGAGGGTCGTGACCTGGTAGCCGTCCATCGCGGCCTGGAGGGCGCAGATCGGGTCGATCTCGGTGATGATCACCCGGGCGCCCTGTCCGCGCAGGGACTCCGCGCAGCCCTTGCCCACGTCGCCGTAGCCGCAGACGACCGCGGTCTTGCCGCCGATCAGGACGTCGGTGGCGCGGTTGATGCCGTCGATGAGGGAGTGGCGGCAGCCGTACTTGTTGTCGAACTTCGACTTGGTGACGGCGTCGTTGACGTTGATCGCCGGAAACAGGAGCTCGCCGTCGCGCTGCATCTCGTACAGGCGGTGGACGCCGGTCGTGGTCTCCTCGGTGACGCCGCGGATCTCGGACGCCAGCTGGGTCCACTTCTGCGAGCCGTCCGTGATGGTGCGGTGCAGGAGTTCGAGGATGACGCGGTGTTCGTCGGACTCGGCGGTGTCGACGGACGGCACCTTGCCGTCCTTCTCGTACTCGACGCCCTTGTGGACGAGGAGGGTGGCGTCACCACCGTCGTCCAGGATCATGTTCGGGCCGCCAGTGGGGGTGTTCGGCCAGGTCAGTGCCTGCTCCGTGCACCACCAGTACTCCTCGAGCGTCTCGCCCTTCCAGGCGAAGACGGGGACGCCCTGCGGGTTGTCGGGCGTGCCGTTCGGGCCGACGGCGATGGCGGCGGCCGCGTGGTCCTGGGTGGAGAAGATGTTGCAGGACGCCCAGCGGACCTCGGCGCCGAGGGCGACCAGGGTCTCGATGAGGACGGCGGTCTGCACGGTCATGTGCAGGGAACCGGTGACGCGGGCGCCGGCCAGCGGCTGCGCGTCGGCGTACTCCTTACGGATCGCCATCAGGCCGGGCATCTCGTGCTCGGCGAGGGTGATCTCCTTGCGGCCGAAGTCGGCCAGGGAGAGGTCGGCGACCTTGAAGTCCTGTCGGTTGTCGACAGTCGTCATTGCGAGCTGCTCCTCGGTATCGGGTCGAGGGTGGGTACGGCTGGTCTGCGCGGCGGCGGACACAGGGGTGCCCGAGAAGAGGACACAGGCATGCCCACGTACGCGCAGCGCAGTCCGTCGGAGGCCCTCTCTCCCTCGGCCGGCCCGCAGGGGACCGCCCGACCGCCATCAGCAGCGACGTCTGGCTCCGTCCCAAGCTACACCGGTAGGGCGGACGTCCCCAGTCCGCCTCCGAACAGTTCACGCCGTTCGACGGGGCGAGCACGGTCGGCGGGGTGGGATGTGAAGAGGTGATGAGGGTCTCCGCGAGGGGGTGCACAGGAGCGGCCAGAAGGGGATCAACCAGGACTTTCGCTCCTTTGATCCAGGGTGGGGGTGTTGCAGGATGCAGGGTGATCGGGAGTTCCGATCGAGCGCGCGGAGCGTCCGGGACGGCGTTTCGTGTGACGAAGGCGTTAGGAGATCGACGTGACCAGTCCGGCCGGCCCTCCCCCCACGGGCAGCCACGGTGACGAGCCGAAGACGTTGAAGCTGCTGGCGGTGACCGCGTGCCCGACGGGTATCGCACACACCTACATGGCCGCGGAGAAGCTCGCGCAGGCCGCTCAGAGCCGCGGTGTCGAGATGAAGGTGGAGACGCAGGGCTCCATCGGGGCCGAGAACGTATTGGATGACAACGATGTCAGGACCGCGGACGGTGTCATCGTCGCCGCCGACAAGGACGTGGATCTGAGCCGCTTCGTCGGCAAGCGGGTGCTCAAGGTCGGGGTGGCCGAGGGCATCCGCCATCCCGAGCAGTTGATCGAACGGGTTCGGTCGGCGCCCGTGCACCAGCCCGGGGGTTCGGACGCGGACTCGGCAGCGAGCAGTGGCACGGAGCGGAGCGTCGCGTACAAGGCACTGATGAACGGCGTCAGTTACATGATCCCGTTCGTCGTGGTCGGCGGGTTGCTGATCGCGATCTCGCTCTCGCTGGGCGGGAACCCGGACCCGTCGGGCGGGCTCGTCATCCCGAAGGACTCCTTCTGGATGGACGTGAACAACATCGGTGTCATCGGCTTCACGCTGATGGTGCCGATCCTCTCCGGGTACATCGCGTACGCCATCGGCGACCGGCCCGCGCTGGTGCCGGGCATGATCGGCGGCTGGATCGCCAACACCGGGTCGCTGTACGACTCGAAGGCGGGCGCGGGGTTCATCGGGGCGATCGTGACCGGGTTCCTGGCCGGATATCTGGTGCTGTGGATCAAGAGGGTCAAGGTCCCGAAGTTCGTCCAGCCGATCATGCCGATCATCGTGATCCCGATCGTGGCGACGACGGCGCTCGGCCTGCTCTTCATCTACGTGATCGGGAAGCCGATCGCCTGGGTCTTCGAGCATCTGACCAGCTGGCTCAGCGGGATGACGGGCACGAGCGCGATCCTGCTGGGCGCGATCCTGGGGCTGATGATCGCGTTCGACATGGGCGGGCCGGTCAACAAGACGGCCTTTCTCTTCGGCGCCGGGCTCATCGCGACCGGCAACCAGACGGTGATGGGCATGTGCGCCGCCGCGATCCCGGTCATGCCGTTGGGCCAGGGGCTGGCCACGCTGATGCGGAAGCGGTGGTACGACGAGCAGCAGCGGGAGACCGGGCTGGCCTCCCTGTTCATGGGCTGCTTCGGTATCTCGGAGGGCGCGATCCCGTTCGCCGCGGCGCGGCCCGCGCAGGTCATCCCGGCCAACATGCTGGGCGGCGCGGTCGCCGGTGCGATCGCCGGGCTGGCCGGGGTGAAGGACGCGGTGCCGCACGGCGGGCCGATCGTGGCGGTGCTGGGCGCGGTGAGCGGCGTACCGATGTTCTTCGTGGCCGTCGTGATCGGGGCGGTGGTGACGGCGACGACGACCGTGGCGCTGGTCGACCTGAGCATGCGGAAGAGGGGCGGCGAGCCGGCGGAGGGTGCGGGTGCAGGCGCGGGCGCACCGGTTGAGATGCCCGGGTCCGTGCTGGTCGGGGCGCTGGCCGGCGGGGTTGCGGTTCCGGTGACAGTCGGTGCGGGCGGTACAGGCGGTGCGCCCGATCGGACGGCGAGGACAGCCGGGACGGCAACGGACACGCCGGATACGGCGGATACGGCGGATACGGCGGATACGGCGGCAGCAGATGCGGCTGATCGGTCGGGGGTGACGAGCGCGATCGGCCGACCGGGGGCGCCCGATGCGCCCGGTACGGCGGATGCGGCGGATACGGCGGATGCGGCTGAACGCGGCGCGGCCGAGGTTCTCTCCGGGTATCTGACCGAACGGACCGTCAAGGTGCGGCTGGACTCGGACGGCAAGGAGGACGCGATCCGGGAGATGGCCGGGTTGCTGGCGGGCAGTGGCCGGGTCGCGGATGTCGGGGAGCTGGTGGCCACCGCGCTGCGCCGCGAGGAGCAGGGGACGACCGGGCTCGGTGAGGAGATCGCGATCCCGCATGCCAAGACGGATGCGGTGACCGCGCCGGTCGTCGGGTTCGCGCGATCGGCTGAGGGCGTCGAGTGGGGCTCGCTGGACAATACGAAGGCACGGCTGGTCTTCATGATCGCCGTACCGGAGGCGGCCGCCGGTGACGAGCATCTGCGGATACTCGCGCTGCTGTCCCGGAAGTTGATGGACGCCGGGTTCCGGGAGCGGCTGCTGGCGGCACCGGACGAGCGGGCGGTGCTGGGCGTGCTGAGCGAGGTCGGATGACCGGATGACGGCGGGCCCGCTTCCCCGGCGGGCGGGGTGGGCGGGCCCATGGTCGGCGTGCGCTGGGCCAGAGTCAGAGTCAGAGCCAGAACCGGGGCCAGAGCCAGGGCCACGATGAGCCGGGCATGAGCGGGCTCGGCAGCGAAGGGCACCCGACGGCCACGGGCCCGCTCCCCTGTCTCAAGAGGCGGGCCCGCCGCTGTGTCGGTCCGGGGGCGTCAGTGGTCGGCGGGGTGGGGGGTCGGGCCGCCCGGGGTGGCTTCGGGGTCGGGGCCCTTGGCGGCCTCGGCCTCGCTGTAGATGTCGGGTTCGAGGTAGATCACGCGGGCGATGGGGACCGCGGTGCGGATGCGGGCCTCGGCGGCGTTGATGGCCCTGGCGACCTCGGCGGCCGTGTCGTCGTGCCGGACGGCGATCTTGGCGGCGACGAGCAGTTCCTCAGGGCCGAGGTGGAGCGTGCGCATGTGGATGATGCCGGTGACCGTGTCGCCGTCGACGATCGCGGCCTCGATCTTCTTGACCTCCTCGACGCCCGCGGACTCGCCGAGAAGAAGGGACTTGGTCTCGGCGGCGAGGACCAGGGCGATCAGGACGAGCAGGACACCGATGCAGACCGTGCCGATGCCGTCCCAGACGCCGTCGCCGGTGAGCAGGGCGAGGCCGACGCCGCCGAGGGCGAGGACCAGGCCGATGAGGGCGCCGAAGTCCTCGAGGAGGACGACCGGCAGCTCGGGTGCCTTGGCGCGGCGGATGAACTGCGACCAGGACAGCTTGCCCCGCAGTTCGTTGGACTCCTTGATGGCCGTACGGAAGGAGAAGCCCTCGGCGATGATCGCGAAGACCAGGACGCCCACCGGCCAGTACCAGTGTTCGACTGCGTGGGGGTGGCTGATCTTCTCGTAGCCCTCGTAGATGGCGAACATGCCGCCGACCGAGAAGAGGACGATGGAGACGAGGAAGGCATAGATGTACCGCTCGCGGCCGTAGCCGAAGGGGTGTTGCGGGGTCGCCTCGCGCTGGGCCTTCTTGCCGCCGATGAGCAGCAGGAACTGGTTGCCGGAGTCGGCGACCGAGTGCACGCCCTCGGCGAGCATCGACGAGGAGCCGCTGAACGCGAACGCCACGAACTTCGCTGCCGCGATCGCGAGGTTGGCGCCGAGTGCCGCCACGATCGCCCTGTTGCCGCCTGACGCGCTCATGTGTCCGCGATGTCCCTTCTCGCCGTCATCCGTCTACGCCGTCCAGGCGTGCGCTCGTCTTTGCCCGTGCTTTGCCGGATGGGTCATTCTTGCAGCCCTGCCCGGGAGCGGCTCGTCAGGTATCCACAATCCCGGTACGACAATCCGACCCATCCGGAACCACGGACCCCTCAGACGATCACCGTGGCACGGAAGACTGTGCCCGCGCCCGAGACCTCCGCCTTTTCGCCCGCGGGGACGAACACCGACTGGCCGGGGGCCAGGTCGTACTCGCCCGCCCGAACCGTGCCGGCAGTGCAGAGCAGGATCTGCGGGGTCGGCAGGGTCAGGTCGTGGGCCGTGGTGCCCTCGGGCAGGACGTAGCGGGAGAGCCGGAACTCGTCGATCGGCGTCTCGTACACCTCCTCGCCGTCCGGGGCGGCCTCCGGGCGCAGCACGCCCGCGTCGCCCGCCTCGAAGCGGACGATGCGCAGGAGTTCGGGGACGTCGACGTGCTTGGGGGTCAGGCCGCAGCGCAGCACGTTGTCGGAGTTGGCCATGATCTCGACGCCGAGACCGTTGAGGTAGGCGTGCGGGATACCGGCGCCGAGGAAGAGGGCCTCGCCGGGCTGGAGACGGACGTGGTTGAGGAGCATCGCGGCGATCACGCCGGGGTCGCCCGGGTAGTGGTGGGCGAGGTCGGCGTAGGGCGCGTGGTCGCCGCCGAGGCGGGTGCAGGCGGCCGTGGCCTCGGCGACCGTGTGGGCCATCTCCTCGCGGTCGGCGGTGAGGATCGCGGTGAGGACCTCGCGCAGGGCCGCTTCCTCGGGGTGGGCGCGCAGCAGGTCGACGTACGGCTTGAGGGAGTCGACGCCGAGGGCCTCGAGGAGTTCGGCGGCCTGCTCGGGGGCGCGGAAGCCGCACAGGCCGTCGAACTCGGTGAGCGCGCAGATCAGTTCGGGCTTGTGGTTGGCGTCCTTGTAGTTGCGGTCCGGGGCGTCGACCGGGATCCCGCGCCGTTCCTCGTCCTCGTAACCCTCCCTGGCCTGCTCCAGGTTGGGGTGCACCTGGAGGGAGAGCGGGGCGCCGGCGGCGAGGATCTTGAGCAGGAAGGGCAGCCGCGGGCCGAACTTGGCCACGGCCGCCTCGCCCAGCTCGGCCTTCGGGTTCGCGTCGATGACCTCGACCAGCGTGCCGCGCGCGGTGCGCGAGGGGGCGCCCGGGTGCGCGCCCATCCACATCTCCGCCTGCGGCTCGCCGCTCGGCTCGACCCCGAGCAGCTTCGGAATGGCGGTCGGGGAACCCCAGGCGTAGGGGCGGATGGTGTTGTCGAGGCGGTCCATGACTTCTCTCTGCCGGTTCTCTCTGCGTACGGGACGATCAGCGAACAGGGTCGCGAGGGACGCGGGGCGCGTCGTACGACGGTGACGAGGATCCGCGACGGGGCCACGTCCCCCGAACGCCGGTGTACGCGCGCGTGCGCCGGTGTACGGCGGCCGTGTTCACCGTGTGTTCCCCCACCGGTTCGCCTCCGGTACGGCCCTCAGGTCGTCCTTCGTACGGCGGCCCCGGTGCCGGTGTCCACCTCAGGCTCTCGAAGCGAGCGCCAGGTAAACGGCGGCGAAATCCGTGACGGCGATCAGTTCCGCGAGGGTCTCCAGCTCGTCGCCCTCCTCGGGCTCCAGCTCGCTGACCGGGGTGTCGTGGCCGAGGGCGAGCTCGCGAGCGGCGGGCGCGGCGGTGAGTCCGCCGAGGGGGCGGTCGCGCAGCAGCACCACGTGCGCGTGCAGCGCGGGGGCCTCCTCCACGCGGTCGCGGAAGAAGTCGTCGGGGTCGGCGCTGGCGGCGAGCGGGCCGGCGAGCAGGGCGTGGTGGGCCGCCAGGGCCTCGGGGAGTTCGGCGACCAGGGCCGGGCGGCCTGCCAGTTCGGCGAGGGCGGCGGCGAAGCGGCGGCCGGCGGGGCCGGCCGAGACGCCCTCCGTCCAGACCACCGGGAGCGCGTCGGCGAGATCCGAGGCGAGGGTCTTGGCGGGGTTGCTGTAGGTCACGATGGCCGGGCCGCAGCGCTCGGCGATGCGGTCGAGGCGGTCGGCGACCTTCTCCAGGTCCTCCGGCGGGGCGGTGACCAGGCCGATGCGGTCGAGGAGCACCAGCAGCGGGGTGAGCAGCGCCCACAGGACGCCCGGAGAGGAACCGGCGAGCGGCTCGCCCTGGTCGTAGGGGGCCGTCGCCATCGGTACGAACATGCCGTGGGCGCCGGCCACCGCCTCGGCGAGCGGGGTCCCCGCGGGGGCCACGGCGGCGACCGAGCAGCCGCGCCGGTAGGCCTGGTCGGCGAGGAGGGAGAGGCTGGGTTCGGTGCCGTCCGGGGTGGCGATCAGCAGCAGGTCGACGGAGCCGGCCCAGCCGGGCAGCTCCCAGCGCAGGGCGCCGGCGGCCGGGGCGACGCCGGAGGGGGCCAGCCGGATGACGGGGCTACCGGGGCCGGCCAGCGAGCCGAGGAGGTCGGCGGCGTGGGTGGCGGCGACGCCGGGGCCCGCGATCAGGACGGCGCGCGGGCGGCCGTCCGGCTTCAGCTCCTGGACACCTGCCTCGATGGCGTGCCGGGCCGCGGTACGGACACGGGCGCCGGCCTCGGCCGCGCCGCGCAGCAGACCTCGGCGGTCGGCCTCGGCGAGGCCCTCCGGGGTGTCGAGCAGCGATTCGTCGAGCATGGGAGCGGCCTCCGGTTGCCGGGGTCCTGGTGCGGTGCGGTTGTGGTCGCGGTGGTGCTGCTTACGCGGGGCGGCGGGCCTCGTCGACGAGGAGGACGGGGATGCCGTCGCGGACGGGGTACGCCAGGCCGCAGTCCTGGCCGGTGCAGATCAGCTCGGCGTCCTGCTCCTTGAGAGGGGCGTGGCAGGCCGGGCAGGCGAGGATCTCCAGAAGGCCGGCTTCGAGCGGCATGGGGTTTCCCTTCGGGGATGCGGGGAGCGGATGTTCGCGTGCGGTCAGATTACCGCCGCCGGGGTGGGCGGGGCCGATCTCAGCCCCTGATGATCGCCAGTACCTCGTCCCGTACCTTCGTCATCGTCGCCTCGTCCCTGGCCTCCGCGTTCAGGCGCAGCAGCGGTTCCGTGTTGGACGGGCGGACGTTGAACCACCAGTCGGCGGCGGTGACGGTGAGCCCGTCCAGGTCGTCCAGGGTGGTGTCGTCGCGGTCTCCGTAGGTGGCGCGGATGTCCGCGAGGCTGGCCTGCTGGTCGGCGACCGTGGAGTTGATCTCGCCGGAGCCGACATAGCGGTCGTACTGGGCGACGAGGGAGGACAGCGGGCCGGTCTGGCCGCCGAGGGCGGCGAGGACGTGCAGGGCGGCCAGCATGCCCGTGTCCGCGTTCCAGAAGTCCTTGAAGTAGTAGTGGGCCGAGTGCTCGCCGCCGAAGATCGCGCCGGACCTCGCCATCTCGGCCTTGATGAACGAGTGGCCGACGCGGGTGCGGACCGGGGTGCCGCCGTTCTCCAGGACCACCTCCGGGACGGTCCAGGACGTGATCAGGTTGTGGATGACCGTGCCCTTGCCGCCGTTCCGGGCGAGTTCGCGGACGGCGACGAGGGCGGTGATCGCCGACGGGGAGACCGGCTCGCCGCGCTCGTCCACGACGAAGCAGCGGTCGGCGTCGCCGTCGAAGGCCAGGCCGAGGTCGGCCGACTCCTCGCGGACGCGCTGCTGGAGGTCCACGATGTTGGCGGGGTCGAGCGGGTTGGCCTCGTGGTTCGGGAAGGTTCCGTCCAGCTCGAAGTACATCGGGACCAGGGTCAGCGGCAGGCCCTCGAAGACCGTCGGGACCGTATGGCCGCCCATCCCGTTGCCCGCGTCGACCACGACCTTCAGGGGGCGGATGGAGGTCAGGTCCACGAGCGAGCGCAGATGGGCCGCGTAGTCCGACAACGTCTCGCGGGAGGTGATGGTTCCGGGCGTGGCGGCCGGCTCGGGGGCGCCCTCCTGCGACCAGCGCTGCGCCAGGTCCCGGATCTCCGTCAGGCCCGTGTCCTGGCCCACCGGAGCGGCTCCCGCGCGGCACATCTTGATGCCGTTGTACTGCGCCGGGTTGTGCGAGGCCGTGAACATCGCGCCGGGCAGGCCGAATGCGCCCGAGGCGTAGTACAGCTGGTCGGTCGAGCAGAGGCCGATCTCGGTCACGTCGACGCCGCGGGCCGCCGCGCCGCGCGCGAAGGCGCGGGACAGGCCGGGCGAGGAGGGCCGCATGTCGTGGCCGACGACGATCGCGGCGGCGCCGGTCACCTGTACGAACGCGGCGCCGAACAGCTCGGCGAGCGCCTCGTCCCACTGGTCCGGCACCACCCCGCGCACGTCGTACGCCTTGACGATCTGCGACAGATCAGCAACCACGGGCCAACCCTCCTGAATTCCTATCGGTCGCCCCAAACTACCTGCCCCGGGTGAGGCACGGACGCGGGATCCGCTGTCGGATCCCCGGCGGACTCCCGGCGGACTCCCGGCCGTGATCTGCGGCGACCTACGGCGATCCCATGCGGTCCACCACGGTCGGACACGGTCGGTCCCGCACAGCCGGTCCCACACAGCCGGTCCCACACAGCCGGTCCCACACAGCCGGTCCCACACAGCCGGTCCCACACAGCCGGTCCCACACAGCCGGTCACGCGCAGGTCAGTCACGCGCAGATCAGTCACGCGCAGATCAGTCACGCACAGCCCGTCACGGCAGCATCCACCCCAGTACCGGTGAGCTCTGCCCCGCCACGATCAGGCACATCACCAGCAGCAGCCCGAGGCTCCACGGGAGCACCCTGCGCAGCAGGTCCCCCTCCCGTCCCTCCAGTCCGACCGCCGCGCAGGCGATCGTGAGGTTCTGCGGGGAGATCATCTTGCCGAGTACGCCGCCGGAGCTGTTGGCGGCCGCCAGGAGTTCCGGCGAAAGTCCCGACTCGTGCGCGGCGCTCACCTGAAGGGCGCCGAAGAGCGCGTTGGCCGAGGTGTCGGAGCCGGAGACCGCGACGCCGAACCAGCCGAGGACCGGTGACAGGAAGGCGAGGCCCGCACCGGCCGCCGCCACGAACTGGCCGATGGTGGCCGCCTGTCCGGAGAGGTTCATGACGTAGGCGAGGGCGAGGACGGATGTCACGGTGAGGATCGCGAACCTCAACTCCCGTACCGTCGCCGCCCACTCCGCGACCGCCACGCGCGCGTGCACGCGCAGGACGGCCGCCGTGGCGATGCCGGCGAACAGGACGAGGGTGCCGCCGGTCGACACCACCGGCCAGGTGAAGAGATTCCCGCCGACCGGTTGGCCGTTCGGGTTGACGACGTCCAGGAAGGGCCAGTCGTAGACCTGGTTCGCCTGTGCCAGCCAGTCCTTGACGGGCGGGATCTGGGCGACGGAGAAGACGACGACGATGAGGGCGTACGGGGCGTAGGCGCGCAGGACTTCGGGGCGCGGGTCGGGTTCGTCGAGGTCCGCGCTGCGGGCGCCGGTGAGCACGGCCGCCCGCACCTCCTCGGCGGCGGGCACGCGCGCGTGCGGTACGGCGACCAGCGCGGCCGCGCCGGCCAGCGCGGCGCAGATGTCGGCGAGTTGGGCGGAGACGTAGTTGGAGGCGGCGAACTGGGCGGCGGCGAAGGCGACTCCGCACGCCAGGGCGGGCACCCAGGTCTCGCGGAGCCCGCGCGTGCCGTCGACGAGGCCGACCAGCACCAGGGGCACCACCAGGGCCAGCAGCGGGGTCTGACGGCCCACCACGGAGGCCACCGAGTCCAGCGGCAGTCCGGTGACTTGGGCGAGGGTGACCACGGGCGTGCCCATCGCACCGAAGGCGACCGGGGCGGTGTTGGCGACCAGGGCGAGCACGGCGGCGCGTACCGGGTCGAAGCCGAGGGCGACGAGCATCACCGAGCAGATCGCGACCGGGGCGCCGAATCCGGCCAGCGCCTCCAGGAGGGCGCCGAAACAGAAAGCGATCACCAGGGCCTGGATGCGCGGGTCGTCGGAGAGCCGTCCGAACGAGCGGCGCAGGATGTCGAAGTGCCGGGTGCGGACCGTCATCCGGTACACCCACAGGGCGTTGACGACGATCCACAGGATGGGGAACAGACCGAACGCGGCCCCCTGGGCGGCGCTGGAGAGGGTCTGGCCGAGCGGCATGCCATAGGCGAGGCGGGCGACAAGTACGGCCGCCACAAGGCCCGTCAGGCCCGCGAGGTGGGCTTTCACCCGGACACCGCCGAGCAGGATCAGGACGATCACCAGGGGCAGGGCGGCCACCAGGGCGGACAGGCCCAGGGAGTCGGCGAGGGGTTGCAGTTCCTGGACGTACACGGGCGCCTCCCCGGATTCCGGCATGCGGAAAGCGATTTCCCGCCGGTCACCCGGAATGGTCGTGTCCGCGACAACGACACGTCAATGGGTGTGCATCGACGAACAGGACGGAGAGGGAAGGACCGAACGTGGAGGAGCGGGAGGAAACCCGGGACCACCAGGCAGGGAGCGGCTCAGTTGTCCGGTGACCGCAGCACCCGCAGATGGCCGCGCCGTGCGACCTCCATCGGGTCCGCGCCGCGTCCGCCGCCCGCTTCGGCCGCCCGCTCCTGGGGACGGGCCGCCTCGCGCACCGCGTTGGCGAGCGCTTCCAGGTCGTCCCCGCTGGGACGGGCCGGGGCGGAGCCGTCGATGAGCCGGACGACCTCCCAGCCGCGTGGGGCGGTGAGGCGCTCGGAGTGCTCGGCGCACAGGTCGTAGCAGTGGGGTTCGGCGTAGGTGGCGAGCGGGCCGAGGACCGCGGTCGAGTCGGCGTAGACGTACGTCAGCGTCGCGACGGCGGGTCGGCCGCAGGCGGTTCGCGAACAGCGACGTACAGGGCTCACGACGTTGGACGGTACCGCACTCTTGAGCGGGCCGCGACGACTCTCCCCCAGGTCACTCCACCGTGTCGCGTTGTGAAACGCCCCACACACCTCTCCGGACACGCCCCGCTGACCTGCGTGGACGACACCTCCCACCTTCCCGGACACTATCGCATCCGGTCACGAGTCGGTACAAACACCGTCAATTGCCTTGAGTCCGCCGGTCGTGTGGAGATACGGAAACGAGCCCAACCTTGGCTGGAATGGTCATCCTCCGACATGTCGCCCCGGGCGGTGTCGAGGCGTGGAGCGGCGCGCCCGGAGCCCGCGAGGACTACGCTTCACCAGTGATGGACAACCGTGTACCGCCCCGTGCCGCCGGCCCCGGGCCCCGTCGACGCGATCGCCACGGTCGGGGCATGCGCGGGCCGATCGCGCCACCTCAGGTGCCGCTGGCCGCGAGCCGCGCCGACGTGTTCGCGGACCTGGTGCAGGACTCCGTGGAGCGCCTGGAGCGGCGCTGGCCCCAGCTGGCCGACATCGATTTCCTGGTGCTCGAAGTGCCCCGGCTCCAGGACCGGCACGACGAGAGCTGGAGCGACGAGGCGGTGCCGCTGGGCGGGGTCATTCCCGCGCGTGAGGGACGCCGGGCACGCGTGGTCGTGTACCGGCGGCCGGTCGAGATCCGCACCAAGGGCCGTGACGAGCGGGCCGCGCTCGTGCACGAGGTCGTCGTGGAACAGGTCGCCGAACTGCTCGGCCTCACCCCGGAGACGGTGGACCCCCGCTACGGCGAGGAGTGAGCGCGGGTCCCTTCGGCGCGGGCTGCCGGGACGGGCTGCCGGCACGGGCTACTTCTGCAGCACCGACACGTCCTGGTCCGCCTCCGGTACGGCCACCGTGCCGCGGTCGTCGGGGAGGGTCTGGATCGTGAAGCCCGGGACGCCCTCCTCGGTGGCCGCCAGGGTGCGGGCGCCGTAGACCGGGCCACCGGAGATCGGCTCCACGGTCAGCGCGTAGGTGCCCTTCAGGCCGGACGGGGCCGGGGCGTCGACGTCCTGGGTGGTGCCGGACTTGATCGTGAACGTCTTGGACACCGCCTTGCCGCCGCCGCTGCCCGCCGACGCCGTGACCTTGACCTGGGCGGTGCCGGTGGGGGCGGTCAGCGAGAGGGTGGTGCCCTTGCCGCTGTTGTCGGCGGACGTCGCGCGGGTGCCGACCGGCGCGGTCGCCGGGATGTACGCGGTCTCCTGCTTGCCGCTCTTGCCGCGGGTGACACGCAGCGCGGCCACCACCGGGACGGACTGGTCGGTGGGCGTGAGGATCAGCGAGCCCGCCTCGCCGCGGGTGACGTCGCCGAGGTCGGTCGCGGTGGTCATGCCCGCCTTCACATGCAGCGTCTCGTTGCCGGCCGGGGTGATCAGGCCGTCCGGGGAGGCGAGGCGCACCTTGAGGTCGGCGTCGGAGTCACCGTCGGTGAAGGCGATCAGCCGGACGTCCGTGGCGTCCTTGGGGATGCCCGGCAGCACCAGGCTGCCCGAGGGGTCGGCGGAGGCGGCCAGCCAGTCGCCGCCGGTCTTGTCGTCCAGGGCCTGCACACTCGCGCCGACCCGCCCGCTGCGCACGTTCACATGAACGGTCAGGTCGGTCTGCTTCTCGTCGCTGAGCGTGGACAGCAGGACCGGCTCGCTGGCGTGCGGCGCGACCGTGATGCCCTCCCCCACCGAGGACTTGAGTTGGCCGTCCTTGCCGTACAGCTCGATGTCGACCACGGCGGCGCTGTCGTCGGGGTTGGTGAGGTGCACGTAGTCGGTGCGGCCGGAGGCGGTGCTGGCGCCGGGGAACCAGAAGTCGGTGTCGGCGGAGGTGCAGTTGACCCCCTGGAGGCCGCGTCCGGTGCCCGCGGCGACCTCGGTGGTCTCCTGGACGGTCCAGCCGGGGGCGTACCTGCCCTCGGCGGTGCCGACGTAGCCGGGCCCGTCGGCGCCTGAGGTGTCCCCGGTGGCCGGGGTGCCGGGCGCCTTCGGGGTGAGGACGGGCTTGGACGCCTTCTTCTTCTTGCCGCTCGTCCCGTCCGCCGACTGCGCGGTGGCCGCCTGGAGTTCGGCCTTGCCGTCGCTCGTGGTGCCCTTGGTGACGGGCGTGAACGAGGTGTACGAGGTGTCGGCGATGTCGGACAGGCTCGGTGCCGGGCACAGCAGCGTGGTGCGCTCCACGGGCAGCTGGGCGGCCGCCTCGGCGGTGTGCGCGGGTGCGGCGGCAGGCGGGTTGAGCGCGGCGAACCCGGTGACCGCCGCGAGGGCGGCCGTACCGGCGAGCAGGGACAGGGTGGTGCGGTTCACTGCTGGCTCCCGTCGTGGTGCTCGCCGCCGGTGCCGTGCTGGTGCTGGGCGGCCGGGTCATAGGCGGGGTCGTAGCCCTGCTGGTACGTCGGGTCGTACGCCGGCTGCCCCTGCTGTTCGCCGTAGGCGTACGGGTCGTACTGGCCGGTCTGGTACGGGTCGTACGTCTGCTGGTCGTAGCCGCCCGTGTGGTACTGGCCGGTGTCCTGGTACTGGTCGGCGTAGCCGGTTCGGTAACCGTCGGCCGCCGGGTAGGACGCGGGATCCCATTCGTCGTAGGACGGCTGCTGCGGGACCGCGACCGGGAGTTGCTCCTCCCCGGCGGCCGGGAAGTCGGCGCCGTTCTCCGCGGTCGCCGCCTCCTCGGACTCCGCCTGGGCGCGCAGCCGGCGGGCGCGGCGGCCCTCGCCCTCGACGGGCTGGGCGGGGATCGGCTGCTCCTCGGGGAGGTCGTCGTCGACGTCGCGGCGGCGGCCGGGCAGGGCGAGGACGACCAGGACGACGGCGAGCGCGCCCTGGACCCACAGCCAGACGGTGTGGGTGAAGGGGGTGTCGTAGGTGACGTCCAGCTTTCCGCCGGCGGCGGGGAGTTCGAAGCCCTGGGCCCAGCCGTCGACCGTGGTGCGGGTCAGCGGCTTGCCGTCCAGGGTGGCCGTCCAGCCCGGTGCGACCGAGTCGGCCAGGCGCAGGATGCGGCCGTCGGCGCCGGTCGGGACGGTGGTGTGGATGTCGACGGCTCCGGCGGCGACGGAGGCGGGGGTGCCCGAGCCGTTCGCGGAGACGATGGTGGCGCGGGAGACCTGCTGGTCGACACGCCACAGGGCGCTGCCGTTCTGCTGGCTCAGCCGGGACAGGCCGGGCGTGGCGTCCAGCACGCGGGTGATGTCACGCGGCGCGCCCTTGTGGACGAGGACGTAGCGCACCGCGAACCCGCCGAGCTGGTCGGCCTGGTCGGCGCCGGAGCCGGCGACCAGGTTGGCGACGACCTTGTCGAGCTTGGCGTTCTCGCCGTCGGCGGCGGTCACTTCGGCGTCTCCCATACGGGCGCCGGAGCCGCGCACCAGCATGTAGTCCACGCGCGCGGTGCTGTCGCTGTCGAGGACGAGGGTGCGGACCTGGTCGGTGGTGGAGCTGTCCTCGGCGACGAACGCGGGCACCTGGGTGGCGTCGCGCCGCTCGACCGGGCCGTCGGCGCCCGCGATCATCCAGCCGGCGGCCAGGAGCAGCGGGCCCGCGGCCGAGGCGAAGGCGATCAGTGCGGCCACCGGCTGGCGCCAGCCGAAGCTCTGCTCGGCGACACGCGAGCGTGCCCCGTCGGCGCCGAGCGCGGCGGCGGAGACGATCGCGATGCCGTAGACGAGGGTCGCCGGGCCCGCCCAGGCCGACTTGTTGGACAGGACCGCGAAGACCAGGCCGACCAGGGCGACCGCCCAGGCGGAGCGGACCGCCGACTGGCGCTCGGAGCGCAGCAGGGCGGCCAGCGCGGCCAGGACGATGCCGATGAGCATCAGCCCGTCGACCGTGCCGGGGCCGCCCGGGCTGGCGCCGAGCAGGTCGAGGGCGGAGGCGGCCGAGGAGCCGTACTCCAGTCCGGCCTCCTTGAAGAAGCCGAACGGCAGCAGCGTCAGCGACCAGGGCGCGAGGACCAGCAGCGGGGTGCCGAGCTGGGTCAGCAGCCGCAGGCCGGAGGCGACCAGGTCGGAGCGGCGGACGGCGAGCACGACGACACCGAGGACCAGGGCGATCGGCCAGACGATCGGCGTGAACGCGGTGGTGATGGTCAGCAGCAGCGCGTACGCCCAGGTGGCACGCCAGCTGCCGCGCCCGCCCGAGGCGTTGGTGAGGCCGCTGGCGGCGACGCCCGCGCGGGCGATCAGCGGCAGCAGGACGGCGAGCACGGCGGTGCCGATGCGGCCGCCCGCGAGCGCGCCGGTGGCGGCGGGCAGGAAGGCGTAGGCGACGGCCGCCCAGGCGCGCAGCAGGCGGGAGGTGACCAGCGGCCGGGAGGCGAAGTAGGCGGTGAACCCGGCCAGCGGCACCGAGGCGACCAGCAGCACGGTCACCGCGAGCCCGGTCGAGCCGAACAGCACTGAGGCCAGCGAGGCGACGATCGCGAGATACGGCGGGGCGGCCGGGGTGCCGCCGGCTCCGACCGCGTGCCAGGCGTCCAGGTAGCCGGACCACAGCTCGCCCGCGGTGCCCGGGGCGGGCAGCAGGGCGCCGCCCGCGAGCGCGCCACTGCCGAGCAGTGCACGGCAGGCGATCAGCGAGAACAGCAGCAGCACCAGGAAGAGCACCGGGCCCGGTTTGCGGGCGATGCGCTTGAGGCGGGCGAACTGCTCGATCTCCAGGAACTCGGCGTCGTCGCCGCCGGGCCCGGACTCGACCGCGCCGCCGTGCCGGCCGGCCGCGGAGAGGTCCTCGTCGGCACCGAAGAAGTTGCCCGCGACCTGCTCGACGGTGGCCCGCACGGTCGCGCCGGGCGGCGGGAACAGCGGGCGCAGCTCGCCCTTGTCGAGCTGGGAGGGGCCGCGCCTGCGCCGCCCGGCGATGATCCGCTCGGGCCGCAGCAGGGTGCCCAGCAGACCGCGGATCTCGTCGAGAGCCTGTCCGGGGATCTTGCCGACGAGATTGGCGATCGTGCGCAGCACGGTGCCGAGGACCAGCCGCAGCAGGATCCAGGGCAGTGCGGCCGTACGGGTGTTGACGAGCAGGGTGTAGACGGCGCCGGCCTTGTCGACCTTGTGCGGGGAGGCGGCGGTGCGGCCGGCGCAGTCGACGGCGCGGCGCTCGCGGGAGGCGGCCTCGGCGTGCCGTACGACGGCCTCGGGAGCGATCAGGACGCGGTGGCCGGCGTTGTGCACGCGCCAGCACAGGTCGACGTCGTCGCGCATCAGGGGGAGCCGGCGGTCGAAGCCGCCGAGTTCCTCGAAGACGTCGCGGCGGATCAGCATGCCGGCGGTGGAGACGGAGAGCACGGGCCGGACGTGGTCGTGCTGTCCCTGGTCCTGCTCACGGCGGTCCAGGCCGGTCCAGCGGCGGCCGGAGTTGGCGATGGTGACGCCGACCTCCAGCAGCTGCCGGCGGTCGTACCAGCCGCGCAGCTTGGGGCCGACGACCGCCACGTCGTCGCGGCCCAGCTCCATCTCGTTGTCGACGACCCGGAGCAGCTGGGCCAGGGCGTCGGGTTCCGGGGCGCAGTCGTCGTGCAGCAGCCACAGCCACTGGACGGGTTCGCCGTGGGGCAGCTCGGGCATGTCGTAGGCGTCGTCGCGCCACTGGCGGGTGACCGGGTCCCAGCCGCTGGGCCGCTTCAGGTACGGCAGGTCGTCCGGGGTGAGGACGGGCGCGGTGCGGGTCGCCTCCTCGACGGCCTGGCCGAAGCCGGTGCGGCGGGCGAGGTGCAGGACGTTGGCGTCGCCGAGGGACTCGGTGAGCAGCCGGGCGGAGTCGTCCGCGCTGCCGGTGTCGGCCGCCACCGCGTACTGGGCGGGGCGCTCCTGGCCGAGCAGCCCGGCGAGCGCGTCGGGCAGCCAGCGGGCGCCGTCGTGGGAGACGAGGACCGCGGTCACCACATGACGCGGGAACTCGGGTGGGCGGGTCGGGTCGGACACCGCTGGTGCACCCGTTGGCTGGGCTGCCTGGTGGCTGTGGACGGACATCGAGGTACGGGCCCCGGTTCGATGGACTGCGGTGGACTCCTGCGCCCGCTGGTGGCGGCGAGGCGTCTCGGACGAGCGCCCACACTATCGGCTGGGCATGTCGACGGCCCGCCCCCTGTGGACAACCCACGGATGACGGGCCGTTCGCGCAGTTCAGTTGTGTGCGTCGGGTGGACGCCCGGTCCGGACCGCGGCCTCCTTCTCAGACGGCGGCCTCTCAGACGGCGGCCTTCTTCAGGCGGCGGCGTTCCCGCTCGGACAGTCCGCCCCAGATACCGAATCGCTCGTCGTTGGCGAGGGCGTACTCGAGGCACTCGGAGCGCACCTCGCAGGCGAGGCAGACCTTCTTGGCCTCTCTGGTGGAGCCGCCCTTCTCGGGGAAGAAGGACTCGGGGTCGGTCTGGGCGCACAGCGCGCGCTCCTGCCAGCCGAGTTCCTCGTCCGCGTCGTCGACCAGCAGTTGCTGCACCAGCTCGGTCATGTGCGCCCCTCGTCTGTCTTTCACGTCCCCGTGCCTGGCCGTTACCGATTTCGGCTGAACGACACGAGTGAAATTACAAGTGTGCTGCTCCGGGCGAGTCAAGCCGAGATCTGCTATTGAGCCCGTTATTCACTCTGCGGAACCAAGGCCATGCGGAAAGTGTTCAAATCGCCATAAACCTTGACATGCAGACGAGGCCCACGAGGACCCCCGACCCCATACAGACCTTGTACGGAGAAGGACGCCCAGATGTTCGATCGCGTTCCGCGGTGCGCGCGCGCCCGGTTGTGCGCCATGTGTCCCGGGTGCTTGCTGAACAAACCTTTCGGCAGGGAGATGAACCGGATGAGGTGAAACATGTCCCACATACCGGGCGCCGAGTTGACACTGCGGGTGTGAACCGATGTCCTAGTGGGCATGCTCGCGAACTTGGCATTCACCTCGACCCGCACCGCCGGGTCCCACGGTGCTGCCCGCGCTCGCTGTAGCTGTTGCTGTTCCAGCTGTTGAGCCGTAGCCGTATCCCACCGCTCCAGCTGGGGACCGAGTCCCCAGGACTCGGTTTTCGCCTTTCGTTCCCCGCTGACCTTCTTCACTGAGGAACCACCGCACCCCATGAACAGCGACAACGACCTGCAGATCGCCGGCGACATCCTCGAGGTCCCCCACCTGCTGCAGCCCCCGCGCGAGCACCCGGTCACCGTGGCCGAGTTCGCCGGCCTGGCCCGCACGATCGCCGCCGACCGCGCGCAGTGGGAGCACCTCGTGCGGTACGACGCCACCACGCGCTGGTACCACCGGCTGCGCACCGGTCCCGGCTACGAGGTGTGGCTGCTGTCCTGGGTGCCCGGTCAGGGCAGCGGGTCGCACGACCACGGCCGCTCCTCCGGGGTGCTGACCGTCCTGGAGGGCACGCTCACCGAACACACCGGGCGCGGCACGCGCGCGCTGTCCGCCGGCGCACAACGGGTCTTCGCGCCGGGGTACGTGCACGAGGTGGTGAACGACGCGCTGGAGCCGGCGGTGAGCCTGCACGTCTACTACCCGGGCCTCACCGAGATGCCGATGCACACGGCGCAGAGCTGCGAGGCGCGACCCGTGACTGCGTGACGCGTTGTCGGACCCGCCTGCAAGACTTGGCGCATGCGCATTGTGGTTCTGGCAGGCGGTATCGGCGGTGCCCGGTTCCTGCGCGGTCTCAAGCAGGCCGTGCCGGACGCCGACGTGACCGTCATCGGCAACACCGGGGACGACATCCACCTCTTCGGGCTGAAGGTCTGCCCGGACCTCGACACGGTGATGTACACCCTCGGCGGCGGCATCAACGAGGAGCAGGGCTGGGGGCGGGCCGACGAGACCTTCCACCTCAAGGAGGAGCTCGCCGCCTACGGGGTGGGACCCGAGTGGTTCGGGCTGGGCGACCGGGACTTCGCGACGCACATCGTGCGCACCCAGATGCTGGGCGCCGGCTATCCGCTGAGCGCGGTGACCGAGGCGCTGTGCGACCGCTGGAAGCCGGGGGTGCGGCTCATCCCGATGACCGACGACCGGGTCGAGACCCATGTGGCCGTCGAGGTCGACGGCGAGCGCAAGGCGGTGCACTTCCAGGAGTACTGGGTCCGGCTGCGGGCGTCCGTGCCCGCCGAGGCGGTCGTCCCGGTCGGCGCCGAGCAGTCCAAGCCGGCGCCGGGCGTCCTGGAGGCCCTCTCGGCAGCGGACGTGATCCTCTTCCCGCCGTCCAACCCGGTGGTCTCCGTCGGCACGATCCTCGCGGTGCCGGGCATCCGGGAGGCGATCGCGAACGCCGGGGTGCCGGTGGTGGGCCTCTCCCCCATCGTCGGGGACGCGCCGGTGCGCGGGATGGCCGACAAGGTGCTCGCGGCGGTGGGCGTGGAGTCGACGGCGGCGGCGGTCGCCGAGCACTACGGCTCGGGGCTGCTGGACGGCTGGCTCGTCGACACCGTGGACGCGGGCAGCGTGGCGCGCGTCGAGGAGGCCGGCATCCGCTGCCGGGCCGTACCGCTGATGATGACCGACCTGGACGCGGCCGCGCAGATGGCGCGGGAAGCGCTGACACTCGCCGAGGAGGTGCGCGGGGCATGACCGGCGCGATCCACGACACCACCGCCCCGACCGACGTGACCGGGGACGCGGTGCCCGAGTACCGGGTGTGGGCCCTGGCCGGGCTTCCCGAGGTCCAGCAGGGCGACGACCTGGCCAAGCTGATCGCCGCGGCCGGGCCGGGACTGGCCGACGGGGACGTGGTGATCGTCACGTCGAAGATCGTCTCCAAGGCGGAGGGGCGGCTCGTCGAGGCGACCGACCGGGAGGCGGCGATCGACGCCGAGACCGTGCGGGTGGTGGCCCGGCGCGGGACCCTGCGGATCGTGGAGAACCGGCAGGGGCTGGTCATGGCGGCGGCGGGGGTGGACGCCTCCAACACCCCGTCCGGGACCGTGCTGTTGCTGCCCGAGGACCCCGACGCGTCCGCCCGCGCGATCCGCGCGGGGCTTCGCGACGCCCTCGGCGTCAACGTCGGGGTCGTCGTCACCGACACCTTCGGGCGCCCCTGGCGCGCGGGCCTCACGGACGTGACCATCGGCGCCGCCGGGGTGCAGGTCCTGGACGATCTGCGCGGTGGCGTGGACGCGTACGGCAATCCGCTGGTCGCGACGGTCGTCGCCACGGCCGACGAACTGGCCGCCGCCGGCGATCTGGTGAAGGGCAAGGCGACGGGCCTGCCGGTGGCCGTGGTGCGCGGGCTCGCGCACGTCGTGGCCGAGGCGGGGGACGAGGGCGAGAGCGCGCGGGCGCTGATCCGGGACGCGGCCACGGACATGTTCCGGCTCGGCACGTCCGAGGCGGTCCGGGAAGCCGTGGCACTACGACGGACGGTGCGGTCGTTCACCGACGAACCCGTCGACCCCGGAGCGGTACGGCGGGCGGTCGCCGCGGCCGTGACGGCGCCGGCGCCGCACCACACGACGCCGTGGCGGTTCGTGCTGCTGGAGTCGGCGGAGTCACGCGCCCGGTTGCTCGACGCGATGCGGGACGCCTGGATCGCCGACCTGAGGAAGGACGGCAAGTCCGAGGAGTCCATCGCCAAGCGGGTACGGCGCGGCAACGTGCTGCGGAACGCGCCGTATCTGGTGGTGCCCTGTCTGGTGATGGACGGTTCGCACACGTACAAAGACACGCGGCGGGACGCGGCCGAGCGGGAGATGTTCGTGGTCGCGGCGGGGGCGGGCGTGCAGAACTTCCTGGTCGCGCTGGCCGGGGAGCAGCTGGGGTCGGCGTGGGTGTCGTCGACGATGTTCTGCCGGGACGTGGTGCGGGAGGTGCTGGCGCTTCCGGCGGGGTGGGATCCGATGGGGGCGGTTGCTGTGGGGAAGGCGGCGGAGGAGCCGAAGGAGAGGGCGCCGAGGGAGGTCGGGGACTTTATCGAGGTGCGGTGATTTTCTGCGTCCGGGGGCCGGGGGACCTGCGTCCGGGCGGGTGCGGGATGGGGGCTGGTCGCGCGCACGCGGCGGTGGCCGCGAGTCGGTACCGCCCCGCGCCCCTGACGGGGCGCTTTACCCCTAGGCTCGTAGCCCACAGCAGACATCTCTCGCATCGGGGATCTTTCGTGGCTGGACGGTTTGCTCCGCGGCCCACTCGTACGACTGTGCGGGGTGGGCACGTCGTCGTTCCCGCTGTCGGAGTGCCTCGGCAGGCCGCACCCGGCCGGGTTCGGTCGTGGAAGCCCGACGGGGCGCTTGACCTCGGGCTCGTGCTCGGGCCGTTGCGGCGGGGGCCCGGGGATCCGACGTTTCGGGCCACCTCCGACGGGTCCGTGTGGCGGGCCAGTCTCACGCCTGCCGGGCCGGGGACGCTGCGGGTCGCCGCGTACGGCGGTGAGGTGCGCGGGGAGGCCTGGGGGGCCGGTGCCGAGTGGCTGCTGGAGCACTTGCCGGAGATGCTCGGCTCCGCCGACGACCCGTCCCTCTTCGTGCCCCGGCACCGGGTTCTCGCCGCCGCCCGGCATCGGCGCCCGGGGTTGCGGCTGACGCGGACCGGGCTGGTGCTGGAGTCGTTGATTCCGTCGGTCCTGGAGCAGAAGGTCACGACCGACGAGGCGTACCGGGCCTGGCGGTTGCTGGTGCGGAGGTTCGGAGAGCGGGCGCCCGGCCCCGCCGGGGTGGGCGAGCGGCCGATGTGGGTGATGCCGGCGCCTCGGACCTGGGCGCTGATTCCCTCCTGGGAGTGGCACAAGGCCGGCGTCGACAACAAGCGGGCGTCGACGATTCTGCGGGCGGTACGGGTCGCCGCGCGGCTGGAGCAGGCCGTGGGGATGGCGGCGGAGGCCGCGCAGGCGCGGTTGGAGGTGGTGCCGGGGGTGGGGCCCTGGACGTCCGCGGAAACCGTGCAGCGCAGTCATGGGGCGGCGGACGCGGTGACGGTCGGGGACCTGCACCTGCCGGGGATCGTGGGGTTCGCGCTGGCCGGGGATCGGCATGCCGACGACGAGGCGATGCTGCGGTTGCTCGAGCCGTATGCGGGGCAGCGGCATCGGGCGGCTCGGTTGATTCTGCTGAGCGGGCAGCTGCCGAAGCGGCGGGCGCCGCGGATGCCGCGGGGGGACATCGGCCGGTTGTGACGTGCGGGTGGGGGGGCGGGGGCGCTTACCGGCGCTTGCAGGGTGCCTCCCCCAGAGGGGGTACCCCCAGCGCCCACCCGTGCCGCCTGGGGGCACCTCCCAGGCCCTCAAGGCACCGGGGGAGGCACGACTGCCCGCAGCTATGGGGCCCCGTCAGGGGCGCGGGGAACTGCGCGACCAGCCCCCACGCACCCGCAGCCGACCGACTTCCCGGGCCACCCCTACTGGTCCGAGGAGAACCGCACCGCCCCCGCCGGGATCATCGCGTCGCACCACACCCGCGCGCCCTCCCGCAGCTCGTTGTCGGCGCCGACGGTCGCGCCGTCGCCGATCACCGTGCCCGTGAGGACCGCGCGTTCGCCGACCCGGGCGCGGTTGCCGATCAGGGAGTCGGTGATGACCGCGCCGGGTTCGATCACGGCGCCCGGCAGGATCGTGGAGCCGAAGACCCGCGCGCCCTCCGCCACGAACGCGCCCTCGCCCACCACCGTGCCGCCCGTCAGCTTCGCGTCCGCCGCGACCCGTGCCGTGGGCAGGATCAGGCGGTCACCGCAGCGGCCGGGAACGGCCGGGGACGGGGCGCGGCCCAGGACCAGGTCCGCCGAGCCCCGGACGAAGGCCGCCGGGGTGCCGAGGTCCAGCCAGTACGTGGAGTCCACCATGCCCTGGAGGTGCGCACCGGCCGACAGCAGCTCCTGGAAGGTCTCCCGCTCCACCGACACCGGGCGGCCCTGCGGGATCGTGTCGATGACCGAGCGGCGGAAGACGTACGCCCCCGCGTTGATCTGGTCGGTGACGATCTCCTCGGGGGTCGCCGGCTTCTCCAGGAAGGCGAGGACCCTGCCCGTCTCGTCGGTGGGGACCAGGCCGTACGCGCGCGGGTCCGTCACCTTGGTGAGGTGGAGGGACACGTCGGCGTCGGACGTCTCGTGCGTCTCGACGAGCGCCCTGATGTCCAGGCCCGTCAGGATGTCGCCGTTGAAGATCAGGACCGGGTCGTCGGGGACCGAGTGCAGACGGGCGGCCACGTTGCGGATGGCGCCGCCCGTGCCGAGCGGTTCCTCCTCGGTGACGTACTCGATGTGCAGGCCCAGTGCCGCGCCGTCGCCGAAGTACGGCTCGAAGACCTCCGCCAGATAGCTCGTCGCGAGGACGATGTGGTCCACGCCCGCCGCTCTGGCTCTGGCCAGCTGGTGCGTCAGGAACGGCACGCCCGCCGCCGGGACCATCGGCTTGGGCGTGTGGACCGTGAGCGGGCGCAGCCGGGTGCCTTTGCCGCCGACCAGGAGGATCGCTTCTGTCACCTGTCGTCTCTGCTTCCTGCCGGGACCGGCCGAACTCTCTGTCGGCCGGCCAGTGTATGCAGACCGTGCGACGGCGCCTTCGACGGCCGCGCGGTGCCACGCGGCATGGGTGTGCGGTTTCCCCCGACTGCCCCCGACGGCGTTGAACGCGGCCCCCGTGCTCAGCGTCCCTGGAGGTGCGCGGAGCTGGTCCGGGCCGAGCCGAGTTTGGCGTAGAGCTTCGCGCCGGGACACTCGGTGGCGTACCCGTCCCTATGGCCGGAGATCACGTTCAGTCGTACGTTCTTCCCCTTTGGGTAGAGATTGCCACCTCCGGACTTCAGATATGTCTTTCCCTTGGGATTGGCTCCGAAGAGCCCGAGCTTCCACGCGGTGAGCTTGGCGATGGCCGTCACGACGGCGGCGGGCGGCTTGTGCGAGCCGAACGAACCGATCACCGCGATGCCCATGCTGTTGTTGTTGAAGCCCAGGGTGTGGGCGCCCCTGACGGCCTTCGCCACGCCCCCGGCGCGGCCCTCGTAGAGGGTTCCGCACTTGTCGACGAGGAAGTTGTAGCCGATGTCCCGCCAGCCCATGCTCACCACGTGGTAGCGGTAGATACTGCGGATGACGGACGGGGCCTGGGAGCACTTGTACCCGTTGCCGGAGGCGGTGTGGTGGACGAAGGCCGCCTTGACCTTTCCGGTGTAGACGAACCCCTTCTCGCGCAGTGCCTCGTCGGCGCCCCAGCCGCGGCGGGTGACGATCCTCGGGCGCGGTCCGATGTACGGCTTCGCACGCGGGACGCCGGTCAGCTGCGCCAGTTCGTCCTCGGTGTCCTGCCGGTCCAGGGCCGGGATCTCGGCGGCACCGAAGGGCGCGAGGTCGGTGTTGACGGCCGCCGCCGCGTCGGCCTCGGTGCCGGTGCGGGGGACGTCGGCCGGCGGGCCCTGCGGCGGGGCCTCCTCGCCGGGGTCGACGAGTTCGAGGCGCAGTCCGGCCGGGAGCAGGTCGTGACCGCCGGTGGGGGTGCTGCCGCGCGGGCCGGGATCGTCGTCGAGTTCGGCACGCACGCGTACGTCGACGCCGTCTGAGTCGCCCACCCACAGGGGCGCGGTGCCGCCGTGCACATGGCCGGAGTCGGCCTCCGCCGTGTCCGGGTCGGCGCCGTGGTCGGCGTTGTGGGTGTCGACGTCCTGCCAGCCCGACCAGTGGCCGGTGGCGGCGGACCGGGTGCGGACCTGGACCAGGCCGTGCAGTTCGGTGCCGGGGTTGTCCCAGCTGACGCCGACGAGCGAGAAGTGCTCCAGGTCGTCGCGGTACAGGCCCTGTTCGGGGGCCCGGCCGAGAACGCGTTCACGGGTGCGGGGGACGAGGGGCAGGGACCGGGTGCTGCCGGCGAGGGCAGCGGTCCCGGCGGGACGGCCGGTGGTCGTGGTGGCCCGCTCCGCCGGTGCGGCGGCCGCGGACGGCACGTTCAGCGCGGCCGCGGGGAGAGTGAGGGCCGCCGCGCAGGTGACGCCGATCGAGGAAGTCAGGAATCCACGCATGCCCCTGATCTTGAACATAGTCAGACATATATGTCCATTGTGGAACTGACGGTCCGTCGGGAGCGATTGCGCCGAACCGGTGGCCCCGCCGGTCGGTGCGGGCGCCGGTCGCGGCGTACGCTTGCCCGGGTGAACGCCACCGATCGCACCCCTGCCGACCTGCTGCGTTCCGCGCTCGCCGCGGATCCCGGACGCCCCCTGGTGACCTTCTACGACGACGCCACGGGCGAACGCGTCGAATTGTCCGTGGCCACCTTCGCCAATTGGGTGGCCAAGACGGCGAACCTGCTCCAGGGCGACCTCGCGGCACAGCCGGGCGACCGGGTGGCCCTGCTGCTGCCCGCGCACTGGCAGACGGCGGTGTGGCTGCTCGCCTGTTCGTCGGTCGGTGCGATCGCCGACGTGGCCGGGGACCCGGCGGCGGCCGACGTGGTGGTGAGCGGGCCCGATTCGCTGGAGGCGGCTCGGGCCTGCCGCGGGGAGCGGGTCGCTCTCGCGCTACGGCCGCTGGGCGGGCGTTTCCCTGCGGTCCCGGACGGGTTCGCCGACTACGCGGTGGAGGTGCCGAGCCAGGGAGACCGGTTCGCTCCCTTCTCGCCCGTCGGTCCGGACGAGCCCGCGCTGATCGTGGCCGGTGCGGAGATGAGCGGCGCCGAGGTTGTGGAGCGGGCGCTCGGGGACGCACCGGGGCTGGATCTGACCGGGCCGGGGTCGCGGCTGCTGTCGGGGCTGGGGTACGACACGTGGGAGGGGCTGAGCGCGGGTCTGTACGCGCCGCTCGCGGTCGGGGGTTCCGTGGTGCTGTGCCGACATCTGCAGGAACTGGGCGAGGAAGGGATCGCCAAGCGAATCGAGAGCGAGCGGGTGACCGCGACGGTCCGGTGAGGCCGTGGGCCGGTGAGGCCGTGGGCCGGTGAGGCCGACCGCTGGTGAGGCCGTTCGCCGACCCCGGGCCAGTCGGAGGGCGCCGGCCTCGGGCCGTTCGGAGGGCGCCGACCGCAGACCGGTCGGGCCGTCCGCCGCCCCCGGACCAGTCGGGCCGTCCGCCGGCCCGGGACCAGTCGGAGGGCGCCGGCCTCGAGCCGTTCGGAGGGCGCCAGCCGCAGACCGGTCGGACCGTTCGCCGTTCGCGGACCGGCCGGGGGCGCCCGGCGCGGCGGAGCCGCGCATCCCTGTGGCCCGCGCCCCCGCGTGCGTCCACTCACCCTTGTGGAGTAGTTACCGCCACCCCCCGCCCCCACCCCCAGGCACTCTGGAGGAGTGACCGACGTCGGAGGGGCCACCGCGACCGGGGACGGCATTGCCCGGCGTCGGCGGCGGCGTTGGCTGACGGGTGCGGCAGCGGTCGCCGGGCTCCTCGGCGCCGGCACCCTCGCCTGCGGCTGGGTTCTCTACGACCGGCTCAGCGACAACATCACCCCCGACGAAGCGGCCGCCGCCGAGCTGGCCCGCTACGAGCGGGAGCGGCCCACCGCGCTGGTGCGAGGCGCGCAGAACATCCTCCTCATCGGGTCGGACACCCGAGCGGGGGACGGGAACCGCCGCTATGGCAAGGACCTGGGCACCGAGCGGTCCGACACCACGATCCTGCTGCATCTCGCCGCCGACCGGCGCAGCGCCACCGCGGTGTCCCTGCCCCGGGACCTGATGGTGCACGTGCCGAGCTGCCTGCGGGGCGACGGCCGCCGCAGCGAGCCCTCGTTCACGCTGTTCAACTCGGCCTTCGAGGTCGGGGGTTCGGCCTGCACCATCCGTACCGTCGAGAAGCTCACGGACATCCGGATCGACCATCACGTCGTCGTCGACTTCAGCGGGTTCAAGGACATGGTCGACTCGGTCGACGGGGTGCAGGTCTGCCTGAAGGAACCGATCAACGACAAGGCGGCCAAACTGCGGCTGCCCGCCGGACGGGTCACCCTCGACGGGGAGCAGGCGCTGGGGTACGTGCGGGCGCGCAAGTCGCTCGGCAACGGCAGCGACACCGAGCGGATGGAGCGACAGCAGCTGTTCCTGGGGGCGCTTGTCAACAAGGTGCGGGGCAGTGACGTACTGCTGAACCCGGCGAAGCTCTATCCGCTGCTGGACGCGGCCACCTCCGCGCTCACCACCGACCCGGAGCTGGCCAGCCTGCGCGGTTTGTACCAGCTCGTCCGCGGGCTGCGCGACATCCCCACCGAACAGGTGCAGTTCCTCACCGTCCCGAGGGAGCCGTATGTGTACGACTCCAATCGCGACCAGCTCGTGGAGGGCAGGGCGGACGCGCTTTTCGCGCTGCTGCGAGCCGACAAACCGGTGCCGGTCACCAAGAAGAACGCCCCCTCTTCCGACAACTCCGAGGCGCCCGGGTTCCGCGGGAACACCGCCGCCGAGGACAGTTGCGCGTAAAGCACCGGCCAAGGCGGCGAACTTCCACGCCGTTCGTTGTCAGTTAAATGGGATGGATTGCCCGGTTGTAGGGATGACTAATTTGTCACTGGCTTCCCGTGACGCTGAACTGGACGGATAGTGTGAGCCCTCCGGTGCACCCGGCCGCAAGGTCTGTCCTGGGGTCGTGCACTGTTAACCGTGACCGAGCGCCTTGATGGGGGGAAGGCGCCGCGTGGCCCCGACGGAGGATTCGGACAACCGTGGACGCGCAAGGCCGTGGGCGGGCGGACGACATCGATCCCGCAGACCAGTGGGTACTCAATCCGAACACCGGCGAATACGAACTGCGACTGACACCTTCCGCACCGCAGTCGTCGGTACCCGGACCGCGCAGGCCGACTTCGTCGCGCGCCGGCACGGACGCGCCGCGGGAGAGCGCGGCCCGGCAGGTTCCGGGGCAGGTTCCCGGTCAGCTTCCGGGGCAGCGCAGGCGGCGCGGCGAGCCCGAGCCGCCGGCCGGGCGGCGCTCACGGCGGCCCGTGAAGAAGAAGTCGAAGGCCAAGAAGGTGCTGCTATGGACCGGCGGTTCGATGGCCTTCGTCCTGGTGGCCGTCTCGGCCGCCGGCTATCTGTATGTGAAGCACCTCAACGACAACATCACGTCCGTCTCCGACGACGGCGCGAGCACCGGTGGCTTCAGCAAGGACAAGGCGATCAACCTGCTGGTGATCGGCACCGACAAGCGCACCGGCAAGGGCAACGAGGGGTACGGCGACACGGGCAGCGTCGGGCACGCCGACACCAACATCCTGCTGCACATCTCCAAGGACCGCTCCAACGCGACCGCGCTGAGCATCCCGCGCGACCTGATCGTGGACATCCCGGACTGCCCGACCGAGCAGGCCGACGGCACCCAGAAGGTCATCCCGGGCAGCACCGGCGTCCGCTTCAACACCAGCCTCGGCCAGGACGGCCGTACGGCCAGTTGCACCGTGCGCACGGTGACGGAGCTGACCGGGATCACACCGGACAACTTCATGGTGGCCGACTTCAACGCGGTCAAGACGCTGACCGACGCGGTCGGCGGGGTCGAGGTCTGCCTGGCCAAGGACATCGACGACTCGGACTCGCATCTGAAGCTGTCCAAGGGCACCCACAACATCTCCGGCGAGACCGCGCTGGCCTTCGTGCGCACCCGGCACTCGGTCGGCTTCGGCGGTGACCTCAGCCGGATCCAGCTCCAACAGCAGTTCCTCAGCGCGCTGATGCGCAAGCTCAGCTCCAACTCGACGCTCACCAGCCCGACCAAGCTGCTGAAGCTGGCCGACGTCGGCACCAAGGCACTAACCGTCGACTCCAAGCTGGACAACATCGGCAAGCTGAAGGACCTGGGTCTGGAGCTCGGCAAACTCAACCCGAAGAACCTGACCTTCACCACCATCCCGGTCATCGACAACCCGGCCGAGAAGGTCAAGGCGACCGTCGTGCTCAACGACACGAAGGCTCCGCCGGTGTTCCAGGCCATCAAGGACGACGTCTCCTTCACCGCGGTCAAGAAGAAGCAGGCGCAGGCCAGCAAGGACGCGGCGGCCGCCCGCCTGAAGGGCAGCAAGTCCGCGGCCTCCGAGGTGCGGGTGCGGATCCTCAACGGCGGGGCCGCGGACGGCAGCGCCCAGAAGGCCCTCAACTGGCTGCAGAACGACGAGGGCGTCCTGAAGTCGGAGAACGCCGGCAACGCGGACGCCAAGCTCAGCAAGACCACCCTGGAGTACGCCCCCGACCAGGCCGCCCAGGCGCGTGAACTGGCCAGCATCATGGGGCTGTCCGGTTCGGCGCTGAAGCCCGGCAAGAGCGTGACCAACTCCCAGGGGCTGCCCGCGATGACCCTGACGCTGGGCAAGGACTTCCAGGGGGCGGGGGTGCCCCTCACCACTCCGACAAAGGCGCCGGACGTGGACAGCAAGACCACCGCGGACAAGGTGACCTGCGCCAAGTAGCGCCAAGCGGCGTGCGGTAGCGGGGAGTTGCTCCACGATGACACCAAGTCACAGCGAATAAGCAGGTAACCCTATGGGTCCGTCACGCGTCTAACCGGGCGCGGGGCGGACCCGTGTGGTCCGTGGAGCGTCCGATGGGGGGCGTCGGCGGCGGGCCGGTGCGCACAGTGCGCAGGGCGGGGAGGGCTGGAAGTTGACGCAGAGCGATGTGCGGGGGGAAAAGCCTGCGGTCGAGGACACGATGTCCCTCGCACCGAAGACATCCGGGGCGCCGGGCGGTGCGGGCGGCGGTCGTCGCAAGGACAGCACGAACGGCCCGAACGGCCCGAAGGGGTCGCACGGTTCGCACGGTTCGAACGGTGGCCGGGGCAGACGCCGACGGCGCGCGTTGCGCTGGTCGGCGACCGTGCTGTCGGTGGTGATCCTCGGTACGGCCGGTGCCGGTTACCTCTACTACCAGCACCTGAACGGCAACATCCACAAGGGCGAGCGCGACATCGGCGACGCCAAGGCGCGGAAGACCGCGGCCAACGCGGCCGGTCAGACGCCGCTGAACATCCTGCTGATCGGCTCCGACAGCCGTAACTCCGACGAGAACGTGAAGCTCGGCGGTGCCAAGTACGACCGGGGCAGCCCGCCGCTCGGGGATGTCCAGATGCTGATCCACCTGTCGGCGGACCGGAAGAGCGCGGCGATGGTGAGCATCCCCCGGGACACCCGCGTCGACATCCCCAAGTGCACGGACCCGGACACCGGCAAGGTGTACCCGGCGACCAACACCATCATCAACGAGTCGCTGGCCCGCGGCGGCGCCGGCTGCACGCTGGCCACCTGGGAGAATCTCACCGGGGTCTACATCGACCACTGGATCACGATCGACTTCGCGGGCGTGGTGAACATGGCGGACGCCATCGGCGGCGTCGACGTCTGTGTGAAGCAGAACGTGTGGGACCGGCCGACGGCCGCGGTGTCCGGCGGCTCCGGGCTCAAGCTGACCGCCGGCACCCACAAGGTGCAGGGCAAGCAGGCCCTGCAGTGGCTGCGCACCCGGCACGCCTGGGGCAGTGACCCGCTGCGGGCCAAGGCCCAGCACATGTACCTCAACTCGATGATCCGGACGCTGAAGGGGCAGAACGTCTTCACCGACACCGGCAGGCTGATGGACCTGGCCGAGGCGGCGACCAAGTCGCTGACGGTCTCCGAGGAGATCGGCACCCCGAAGAAGCTCTACGACCTGGGCATGCAGCTCAAGTCGGTGCCGACGGACCGCATCACCTCGCTCACGATGCCGAACCTCCAGGACCCGCAGAACAGGGACCACCTCGTGCCGGACACCGCGAACGCCGACAAGATGTGGCAGATGCTCCGCGACGACGTGGCGTTCGACAAGAACGGCGACGCCAAGGAGAGCAAGAAGAAGAACACCGGGACCGCCGCGGCGACCAAGGCGCCCTCCGTCCCCGCCGGCCAACTCGGGGTGCTGGTGCAGAACGCCACCGGGACCTCGACCGAGGCCGCGGTCCCCCTTCGGGCCCGGGCGATGGCCACGGAACTCGGCACCGAGGGCTACACCCGGGCGGCGGCGGACACCTCGTCGGCCACCGAGTCCGTGGAGAAGACGGTCGTGGAGTATCCGAGCGCGGACCTGCAGGGCGACGCCCAGGCGGTCGCCAAGGCGCTGGGGATCCCGGTCGGCCAGGTGAAGCAGACCACCGATGTGTCGGGTGTCACGCTCGTCGTCGGTGCCGACTGGCGCGAGGGGACGACGTATCCCCAGCAGTCCGCGCCGAAGGCCGGTGACCTGCCCGACAACTCCGACGCCATCAACGGCTCGGACACCAAGCAGTGCATGGACGTGTACGCGCCCTATCGGTGGCAGTAGCCCCTGCAAGGACTTTACGGACAGGGCGGCCTCTTCACCCACAGGTCCGCACAGCTACGCACAGGCAACTCCTAAGCGACTGCATGACACTGCCGCCGTGCCCAGGTGCCCAGGTGCCCGGGAGTCGGGTGCGGCGGCAGTGGCGAGCGGGAGGGCGGGCAGTTGGTGCGCGGCAATGTGCGAGGGGAGGTGTCCGACGTGGCCGTGGTCGACGACACGATGACCCTGACGCCCCAGGACGGTGGCGGTCGGCGCGGCGGCAGAGGGCGCGGCGGCGGGGCGGACGGTGACCGCGGGCGGCGCAGACGCCGGGTGCTGCGCTGGTCGGCCTCGGTCGTGGCGCTGGCGATAGCCGGCACCGCCGGCGCCGGATACCTGTACTACGAGCACCTCAACGGCAACATCAAGAAGGAGTCCCTGAACATCGGGGACTCCAAGGACCGCGCGGCCGCGTCGAAGGCGAACGCGGCCGGGCAGACGCCCCTGAACATCCTGCTCATCGGCTCCGACGCCCGGGACACCGCCGAGAACCAGAAGCTGGGCGGCGCCAAGGACATCGGCACCGCCGCCCGCGCCGACGTACAGATGCTGCTGCACGTCTCGGCGGACCGCACCAACATGTCGGTGGTGTCCATGCCCCGCGACACCCTGGTGGATATCCCCAAGTGCACGGACACCGACACCGGCAAGGTGTACGCGGCGACCTCCGACACCATGACCAACGCCTCCCTGGAGCGCGGCGGCCCCGGCTGCACGGTGGCCACCTGGGAGAAGCTCACCGACATCCACATCGACCACTTCATGATGGTCGACTTCTCGGGCGTGGTGTCCATGGCGGACGCGATCGGCGGGGTGCCGGTCTGCGTGGACGCCAACATCTACTCGCACACCTCGACGGGACACGGCTCGGGCCTGAAGCTGACGAAGGGCACCACCTCCGTCAAGGGCAAGCAGGCCCTGCAGTGGCTGCGCACCCGGTACGGCTTCGAGGACGGCAGCGACATCGCCCGCACCAAGGCCCAGCACATGTACATGAACTCGATGGTCCGCCAGCTGCGCTCCGACGCGACCCTCAGCAACCCCGACAAGCTCCTCAAGCTCGCCGAGACGGCCACCAAGGCACTGACGGTCGACGACGGCCTCGGCACGGTCACCAAGCTCTACGACCTGAGCAAGGAGCTGAAGAAGGTCCCCACCAAGCGCATCACCATGACGACCATGCCGTGGGTGTACTCCTCGGACGGCAACCGCGTCCTGCCCAAGCCCACCGACGCGGCCAAGCTGTGGCGGCTGGTCCGCGAGGACATCGCCCTCGACGGCAAGGACAAGAAGAAGACGACGACCACGACCAAGGTCACCGACAAGGCGGCGGCCGACGACCGGATCGCCGTACAGGTGCAGAACGGCACCAGCAGCAGCACGGAGTCCGCCGTCACCGGCCGGGCCGCCGCGGTCACCGAGCTGCTGGTCGCCAAGGGCTTCACCAAGGCCGCGGCCGACTCCTCGGCGCTGCTGAGCGAGGACCGGACGCTGGTGCGCTATCCGAGCGCCGACCTGGCGGGCGACGCCCAGCGGGTCGCGAAGGCGCTGGGCGTCCCGGCCGGCCAGGTGAAGAAGTCCACGGACGTCGACGGGGTCACGCTGGTGGTGGGCGCCGACTGGCGCTCGGGTACGAAGTACACCGCCGACGACGATGACACCACCCCGGCCTCGGCGAGCGCCCTCAACGCCGCGGACACCAAGGCGTGCATGCACGTCGACCCGGACTACACCTGGTAGTCCGGGCCGCGCCGAAGGCAGGTGCTCAGCTGGAGGAAGAGCTGAGCACCGCGGGACGGCGGGACGCGATGACCCGCTTCGCCAGGGACCTGGGGCTGGTCAGGAAGCCGTACCCCCACGACATGTGCATGGTGGCGAGGGCCAGCGGGATCTGCAGCCGCGCCTTGAGCGGCAGCCCCTTGCCGGCCGGGACGGAGCCGGCGGCGATCGCCGCGAGATAACCGCCCGGGATCACGAAACCGAACGGGGTCACCAGCGCCCCGACGACGATCCCGGCGGCTATCGCGCACACCGCCACCGGCGGGGCGAGGTAGCGCAGGTTGATGGAGCCCTCGTGGTAGCGGGCGACGACGTGCCGCCAACGACCGTAGTCCTTGTACTGCTTGGCGAGGGCCTTCACCGACGGCCGCGGCCGGTACGACACCTTCAGCTCCGGCGAGAACCAGATCAGGCCGCCGGCCTCGCGGATCCGGAAGTTCAGCTCCCAGTCCTGGGCGCGGATGAACTCCTCGTTGTAGCCGCCCTGTTGTTCCAGGGCCTCACGGCGGAAGACACCGAGATAGACGGTCTCGGCGGGGCCGGCCCCGCCGCCCGTGTGGAAGGCGGCGTTGCCGACGCCGATCTTCGAGGTCATGGCCGCCGCGACCGCGTGCTCCCAGGCGTTCTCGCCCTCGGCGTGCATGATGCCGCCGACGTTCTGCGCGCCGGTCTCCTCAAGCAGCCGTACGGCGGTCGCGATGTAGTTCGGGGAGAGCATGCCGTGGCCGTCCACGCGCACCACGATCGGATGCCGGGAGGCCTTGATCGCGGCGTTCAGCGCGGCCGGGGTGCGGCCGGTCGGGTTCGGGACGGTGTGCACGCGCGCGTCTTCCGCAACGAGCTGCGCCGCGATCTCGTCCGTGCGGTCCGTGGACGGACCGAGGGCGATGACGACCTCCAGCTCGCCGGCGTACTCCTGCGCGAGGATCGCTTGGACGGCCCCACGCAGATGCCGCTCCTCGTTGAGGACGGGCATGATCACAGAAACTGCGGGGTGCCGCACGTCGGGCTTGGCGTTCATAGGGGGCTCACGTTACCGCGAACGGGGGACACCGGTGCGCGCCGCCGGGGCCAAGCCGCGGGCTGAAGGTCGTATCGGCCTACCGTGCTCACGGATCCCACGTACGGCCTCGTCCGGAGGTGTCCTTTGGCCGCCAGCCCGCCCCGGTCCCCCGCCCGGCCCGCCCCGCCGCAGCGTCGACCGCAGCCCACCCGTCAGGCCCCGCGGCCGCCGGTACGACCCACGAGGCCCCGGCGGCCGCGCTGGGCCATGCGGGCCGTGACCACACTCTCGGTGGTGGTGCTGGCGTCGGCCGGGATCGGACACTCGGTGATGGCCAGTCTGGACGCGGACATCGCCCGGGTCGACCCGTTCAAGGACATGAAGAACCGTCCGGCCCCGGGTCACGGCATGAACGTCCTGCTGGTCGGCACCGACGGCCGCGACAAGATCACGGAGAAAGAGCGGCGCCGGTACCGGCTGGGCGGTGCGCCCTGCCACTGCACGGACACGATCATGATCGTGCACATCTCGCCGGACCGGGAGCGGGCGACGGTCGTCAGCCTGCCGCGCGACTCGTACGCCGAGGTCCCGCCGCACGTCGACGAGACGACGGGCCGGACGCACAGCGCCCATCCCATCAAGCTGAACGCGGCCTACGCGGAGGGCGGCCCGCAGCTGACCGTCCGCACGGTCGAGGACATGACCCATCTGAAGATCGACCACTATCTCGAGGTCGACTTCATCACGTTCATGCGGACCGTCGACGTGCTCGGCGGGGTCCGGATCTGCACGCCCCAGCCGCTGAAGGACTCCTACACCGGCCTCGACCTCTCCTCCGGCACGCACCGGCTGAACGGCGGCCAGGCCCTGCAGTACGTCCGCGCCCGGCACGTCGACGGGGCGAGCGACCTCGGCCGGATGAAACGGCAGCAGCGGTTCCTGGCCGCGCTGATCGAGCGGGTGTCGTCGTCGGGGGTGCTGCTGAACCCGATCAGGTTCCGGGACGTGACACGGGCGGTACTGGGCTCCGTACGGGCCGACATGGGCTTCGGCACGGACGAGCTGCTGGACCTCGGCCGGGCGATGCGGAACTTCTCCCCGTCCTCGTCCGAGTTCACGACCGTACCCATCGGGCAGATCGCGTACCCGGTGAAGGGCATCGGCTCGACGCTGAAGTGGGACCAGGCCAAGTCGGACCAGCTGTTCCGGTCCCTGCGCGACGACAAGCCGCTGGCACCGCCGGCACCCAAGCGGCCCGCCGGACCGGTGCCGGTGACCGTGGAGGTGGCGCCGCAGCAGATCCGTGTGCAGGTGGAGAACGGCACGGGGACGGCGGGGCTCGCGCGGCGGATGGACGCGGCACTGGCGGCGGCGGGGTTCGCGACGAACCACCAGCCGGTCACCGGCGCCCGGCACGACGTGCGGCGGACGGTGATCTCCTACGATCCCCGCTGGGACCGCTCGGCCCGGTCGCTCGCGGCGGCCCTGCCCGGCAGCGAGCTGCTGGCGGTGAAGGGGATGGGCCCGGTGCTGCGGGTGACGACCGGGTCGGACTTCAAGGGGCCGGCGAGTGTACGGAAGGTACGGGCCGAGGACCCGGCGCCGCAGGGGGAGGCCACGGTCATCCGGGGCGACGAGACGGTGTGCTGAGGGTCGTCGGTCGGCTGCGGGCGCATGGGGGCTTGTCGCGTCCACGCGGCGGTAGCCGCACATGAATGCGGCCCCGCGCCTCTGGGGGGACGCTCGTGCAGCGCCCCTGCTTTCAGGAGCGCGGGGAACTGCGCGACAAGCCGCCACCGGCCCGCAGCCGACCGGCGGCCCCGTGCGGCACCGCCCTAGTCCTCGAATCCCTCCGCCACCCTGCGCTCGCGCAGCTCACGGATCTCCCGCCGCCGCGCCAGCCGGTGCGTCCGCCTGATCTGGGCCTCCTGATTGCGCCGGCGGTCCCTGTCGGACTCCGGTATCACCGGCGGTACCCGGCGCGGCTTGCCGTCGGCGTCGACCGCCGCGAAGACCAGGTAGGCCGAGCCGACCTGGGTGGCCGGGTTCGATTCGTTCCAGCGCTCGGCCAGGACCCGCACGCCCACCTCCATGGACGTCCGGCCGGTCCAGTTGACCTGCGCCTTGACATGGACCAGGTCGCCGACGCGGACCGGCTCCAGGAAGGCCATCTCGTCCATGGACGCCGTGACGGCGGGACCGCCCGAGTGCCGGCCGGCGACCGCGCCCGCCGCGTCGTCGACGAGCTTCATGATCACGCCGCCGTGCACCGTGCCGAGGAGGTTGGTGTCGTTGTGGGTCATGATGTGGCTCAGGGTGGTCCGGGACGCGGACGTCGGCTTGCCGGGTATATCGGATTCCGCCTCGGGGGCCTGGTCTGTCATGGCGCCCACCTTATGCCGAGGCGACAATCGCGGAATTTGTGTCGGGTTCGCAACAGCGGTGCCCTGATTTTCCTACGACCCTTGTAAGAGGCACAGTCGCTGCCTGCACACTGGGGCCCATGAACGAATGGCCCGAGGGGCGGTCGAACGACAACCGCGGCAACCAGTACGGACGCGGTAGCGCAAGCGCGCAGCCTGAGGGCGCCCGCGTGATGCGCCAGGTACGACGCGGAGAGCCGTCGGCGCCGCCGTACGGCGCGCCGCAGCAAGGGGGCGGCGGCTACGCCGGCGTCCCGCAGCAGCCGGCGTACGGCAACGGGTACGACGACGGCTCCGGGTACGACAACGGCTACAACACCGGCCAGGTGTACGGCGGCGGCCCCGGGGGCGGGGGACCCGGCGGCACCCGTGAGCGCGGCCCGCGTCCGGCTCCGAACTGGCGCAAGCGGATAAAGTGGACGGCGATCGTCGTCGTGAGCGTGCTGATCGTCACATCCGTCGCCACCTACTTCTGGGCCGACTCCAAGCTGCACCGGGACGTCGACCTGTCGAAGGTCATCGACCGTCCCGCGGCCGGCGCGGGCACCAACTACCTGATCGTCGGTTCCGACAGCCGCAAGGGCATGTCGGACGAGGAGAAGAAGAAGCTGCACACGGGGTCGGCCGAGGGCCAGCGCACGGACTCGATGATGATCCTGCACGTCGGCGACAACGGCGACACGCTGATCTCGCTGCCGCGTGACTCGGACGTGGAGATCCCCTCGTACCAGGGGTCGACGTCCGGCAAGGTCTACCAGGGCACCGGCCGGCACACGAAGCTGAACGCGGCCTACGCCGAGGACGGCCCGACCCTCCTCGTCCGCACGGTCGAGTACAACACCGGTCTGCACATCGACCACTACGTGGAGATCGGCTTCGCCGGCTTCGCGGACATCGTGGACGCGGTCGGCGGTGTCACGATCGACATCGACAAGGGCTTCAAGGACAGCTACTCGGGCGCGAACTTCAAGGCGGGCAAGCAGACCCTGAACGGCGAGGAGGCCCTCGCGTTCGTCCGCACCCGGCACGCCTTCGCCGCGTCCGACCTCCAGCGCACCAAGAACCAGCAGAAGTTCCTGGCGGCGCTGGCCCACCAGGTGGCCACCCCGTCGACGATCCTGAACCCCTTCAAGCTCTACCCCACCCTCGGCGCGGGCCTGGACTCCCTCACCGTCGACAAGGACATGAGCCTGTGGGACCTGGCCTCGATGTTCTTCGCGATGAAGGACGTCAACGGCGGCGACGGCACCTCGATGAACATGCCGGTCTCCGGCTCCACGGGCGGCAACCTCGTCTGGGACAAGGCGAAGGTCAAGACCCTGGTGGACGAACTGAAGAACGACGAGAAGGTCACCGTCTCCGACAACTGACCCGCCGACCGAGCCGTCCCGGCGGCGAGCAGCGCAGACGGGGGAAGGGCGGGGCGCCGAGCATCAGCGTATCGGGCAGGATCTCTTGCACCGCTCGAACGAGTGCGGGACCGGCGTCCCTGCCGTCTCCTTGGAGCAGGAGTGTCCGCGACGCTGGCAGGGACCCCGGCCGGAGGCCCCTGACAGCGTTCGCGCGAAGCGGCGTCACATGGGCATGGCCGCCATCGAGCGGCACATCTCGGCGCAGCGGCGACACGCGTCCGCGCAGCGCTTCATCTGCGGGTCGTCCGGCATGGACATACACGCCTCGGCGCACATGTCACAGGCCTTGGCGCACATCGCGCACATCTCGGCCGACAGCGGCGAGCGCCGCATCATCATGTCGGCGCACATCCGGGTCGCCTCGGAGCAGTCCATCAGCGCGCGCATGATGCGCATGTGGGCCTGGCCGCCCTCCATCGACATGCAGGAGCTCATGGTCTCCTCGCACATCGTGTGGGTGGCCATGCACGCGTTGACGCACTCCTGCATCTGCTTGCTCATGGCCGTCATGGGTCCGGTCTGGGTCATGGCTCCTCCAGGGAAGGGGCGGGGTCCGGGGCGGTCCCCGTGTGGTTCCCGTCCTAAGCCCGACCGTCCGGTAGTGCCATTCGGGACCGACGCGAAAAAGGCGCCCCGAGGGCGCCTTCTCGCCGGATGCCGGTGCGGTTACGGCAGGTTGCGGGCCATGACGATCCGCTGGACCTGGTTCGTCCCTTCGTAGATCTGCGTGCTTTATAGGCCATACGGCTCTGACCTGTGCGAACACCCCTCCGAGAGGGGGTCTCCCCGGCATTCCCCGTGATCGTCAAGGGTCTCCGCAGGCAGGAGGTGCGCTGGAGGCACCTCCGCCAGTCGCGCGGTATACGAGCAGGCCCGGCGCAGGTTACGCGGTTTCCCGTTCCGTCAACCGTGATCGCTTGACCGGTGCGCCCGGCCCTCGGGAGCATCAACCCAGATGCGGGGTACTGGCAGCGGCACGGGAGAGGGGAACCCAGACCATGAAGGTCACCAAGCTGGTCAGCACGTGCGACATCAAGGACTGCCCGACGATCTACGCCACGGATCGCGGCACCTTCCTGGTACAGGGCGAGACGCCGACCGACCACGGGCTTCAGATTCCCGCGCACGAAACCTTGGTCGAGATCCCGATGGAACTGATCCAGAAGGCCATCCGTGACAACCTCATCTAGGACCCTCGTCGACCTCTTCGACGCGTTCGAGCGCGAGGCATTCCGGCTGGAGACCCTGGACGACTACAGCAAGTCCGGGAGCGTCGACGCCTATCAGGCATTCCTGGCCGGGGAGCCACAGCCAGACGACTACAACGCAGGCTGGGTCGAAGAACTACGCTCGCACACCGAGAAGGGGAAACGGGTATACCGGGTCCATATCCTGTCCCGCCCGCTCGCGGACTATCTTAGGTTCGAACTCGGCTGGGGCTACCACAAGAACGTGAGCGGGGGCGAAGAGTTCTTCATCCTCGACATCACCGGCAAACCCAACCCCTTGGAGAGCGTTCCGGATTTCTGGATCTTCGACTCCGAATCCGTGGCCGTGATGAACTACGACGGAAGCGGAAAGTACCTGGGTTCGGAAGTACTACCGTCGGAACGAACAGCGGAATTCACGCGGTACCGTGATGCGGCTCTCGCCCACGCGGAACCGTTCACCGAATGGTGGGCCAAGTACGGGACGTGAACAGAGCACAGCTTGGAGCCGCGCTGCGGGCGCTGCGAGTGGCATCCGGCAAGGAAGCCGAAGCGGTGGCCCGCAGCGCCCTCATGTCTCCATCCAAGCTGTCCAAGATCGAGAATGCGAAGCTGGCCCCCAGCGCGACGGACGTAGAGCGCATCCTGACCGCCATCGGCGTCTCGGACGAGGTCAAGGCGGAGTACGCGGAAGCCGCACGCGCGTCAGCGACGGAGGCGACGGCGTGGCGTCCTGCTCAAGCGGATCGGGGTCCACAAGGGCCAGCAGGCCGCCAAGGCTCTGGAAGCCCAGATGTCTGTACTGCGGCTGTTTCAACCCGCGCTCGTTCCGGGCCTGCTCCAGACTCCCGAGTACATCCGGGCCATTCTGCAACGCCACAACCTGAGTGAAGACGCACTCACGCGAACGATCAATGGGCGACTCGAACGGCAAGCGGTTCTCTACGACAACGCAAAGTCGCTTCGCTTCGTCATCACCGAACCTGTTCTGCGCTGGCGCATCGTGCGACCGCAGATGATGGCTGCTCAGCTTGATCGCATCGTCTCTATTTCACGACTCTCACACGTGGACATCAGGATAGTCCCGCTGCGTGTTCAGCAACACGACATCGCAAATCATGCCTTCGTCATCCGTGACGACCGCATGGTGACCTTCGATCAGATCCCGCATTTCGTCACCGGCCAGCGCGGATCGCTCGAATCCTTCGAACTTATCAACGTAGAGACTCACATCTCGCGGGTCCGTAACAATGACTTCGGCATGGACGGTTTCAACGGTCCCGGCACTACTACGGGTCGCGGCTGCTGTACGCCGGAGTCCCCGAGAACGACGTGGCCGACTGGATGGGCCACAGCAGTACTGACGTGCTCAGGGAGCACTACCACTACATCTTCGAAGGCGCCGAGCAGCGCGGCCGGGCAGCCATCGCAACCATGCTGATGCCCGGCGCGAACGACCCCACGGAGGTGACAGAAGTCGCCTGATCCGCGTACGACAACAGCCCCCGGCAGCACGCCGGGGGCTGTGTTGTTTGTGCAGGTCAGTGGCCGTTTCCAGCCCGGCATCCACCCAGGATTCCCCCAGCATGACGCCCAGGAACGGTCCTGATCGGGCCGCAAGGGGCAGAAAGCCAAGGATGTCCTCTCGGACCCTCGAAACCGCCTTTGACCTGCAAAAACCCTGCTACGGCAGGTTCCTCGCCATCACGATCCGCTGAACCTGATTCGTACCTTCATAAATTTGCGTGATTTTCGCATCGCGCATCATGCGCTCGACCGGATAGTCGCGGGTGTAGCCGTAGCCGCCGAGGAGCTGGACGGCGTCCGTGGTGACCTCCATGGCGGTGTCGGAGGCGAAGCACTTCGCCGCCGCGCCCTGGAAGGTGAGGTCGGCGTCGCCGCGCTCGGAGGCGGCCGCGGCCTGGTAGGTGAGGGCACGGGCCGCGGCGATCTTCATGGCCATGTCGGCGAGCATGAACTGGATGCCCTGGAAGTCGCCGATGGGCTTGCCGAACTGCTTGCGCTCCTGGACGTAGCCCTTGGCGTAGTCCAACGCGCCCTGCGCCACGCCCAGCGCCTGGGCGGCGATGGTGATGCGGGTGTGGTCCAGGGTCTTCATCGCCGTCGCGAAGCCGGTGCCCTCCGCGCCGATCATGCGGTCGGCGGGGATGCGGACGTTGTCGAAGTAGACCTCACGGGTCGGCGAGCCCTTGATGCCGAGCTTCTTCTCCGGGGCGCCGAAGGAGACGCCCTCGTCCGACTTCTCGACGACGAACGCGGAGATGCCTTTCGAGCGCTTGGACGGGTCGGTCACGGCCATGACGGTGTAGTAGTCGGACACGCCCGCGTTGGTGATCCAGCGCTTCACGCCGTTGAGGACGTAGTGGTCGCCGTCGCGGACCGCCTTCGTCTTCATGCCGGCCGCGTCGGAGCCCGCGTCCGGCTCGGAGAGGCAGTACGAGAACATCGCGTCGCCCTTGGCGAGCGGGGTCAGGTACTTCTTCTTCAGGTCCTCGCCGCCGGAGAGGATCACCGGGAGCGAGCCCAGCTTGTTCACGGCGGGGATGAGGGAGGAAGAGACGCAGGCGCGGGCCACCTCCTCGATCACGATGACCGTGGCGAGCGCGTCGGCGCCGGCACCGCCGTACTCCTCGGGAACGTGCACGGCGTGCAGGTCGCCCGCGACCAGCGCGTCGAGGGCCTCCTGCGGGAAGCGGGCCTCCTCGTCCACCGCGGCCGCGTACGGGGCGATCTTCGCCTCGACCAGCGCGCGGACGACGTCGCGGAGCATGTCGTGCTCCTCGGACGGGCGGTACAGGTCGAAGTCAGCCGATCCGGCCAAGGTCTCTCACTCCAGACGCAGTGGTGCTGACGCTAATTACTGTTAAGTAACTCAAAGTTTAGAGCGCGGCCCACGGAACGGTGACGTGAGGTACGCGACAGCGGGAAAGTTGCCCGCGGGAGGGCCCGGTTATGCTCGGCCCCGCAGCACACACGTCCCCGAGCTGGAGCATCATGAGCCTCAAGATCACTGTGATCGGCACCGGTTATCTCGGCGCCACGCATGCCGCGGCCATGGCGGAGCTCGGCTTCGAGGTACTCGGCCTCGACGTCGTACCCGAGAAGATCGCCATGCTGGAGCGCGGCGAGACCCCGATGTACGAGCCGGGGCTCGACGAGTTGCTGCGCCGGCACGTGGCCGGCTTCGAGGGCTCCACCGGGCGGCTGCGCTTCACCACCGACTGGGCCGAGGTGGGCGCTTTCGGGGATGTCCACTTCGTCTGTGTGAACACCCCGCAGAAGCACGGGGAGTACGCGTGCGACATGTCCTACGTCGACTCCGCGATCGCGTCGCTGGCCCCGCATCTCACCGGGCCCGCGCTCGTCGTCGGCAAGTCGACCGTGCCGGTCGGTTCGGCGGAGCGGCTGGCCGCCTACCTCGCCGAGCACGCGCCCGCGGGCGCCGAGGCCGAGTTGGCCTGGAACCCGGAGTTCCTGCGGGAGGGCTTCGCCGTCCAGGACACCCTGCACCCCGACCGGATCGTGGTCGGCGTGCGCAGCGAGCGGGCCGAGAAGCTGCTGCGCGAGGTGTACGCGACGCCGGTGGGTGAGGACACGCCGTTCGTGGTGACCGACTTCCCGACGGCCGAGCTGGTGAAGACGGCCGCGAACTCCTTCCTGGCGACCAAGATCTCCTTCATCAACGCCATGGCGGAGGTGTGCGAGGCCGCGGACGGCGATGTGGCCAAGCTGGCCGAGGCGATCGGGCACGACGACCGGATCGGGAAGAAGTTCCTGCGCGCCGGGATCGGGTTCGGCGGCGGCTGCCTGCCGAAGGACATCCGGGCGTTCATGGCCCGCGCCGGCGAGCTGGGCGCCGACCAGGCGCTGACCTTCCTGCGCGAGATCGACTCCATCAACATGCGGCGCCGGGGTCAGATGGTCGAGATGGCCCGGGAGGCCCTGGGGGGCGGGTCGTTCCTCGGGAAGCGGGTCGCGGTGCTCGGCGCGGCGTTCAAGCCGGACTCGGACGACGTACGGGACTCGCCGGCGCTGAACGTCGCCGGGCAGATCCATCTGCAGGGCGGGCAGGTGACGGTGTACGACCCGAAGGGGATGGAGAACGCTCGGCGGTTGTTCCCGACCCTTGGCTACGCGCAGACCGCGCTGGAGGCCGTGCGGGGGGCGCATGTCGTGCTGCATCTGACGGAGTGGCGGGAGTTCCGGGAGCTGGACACGGCGGCGCTGGGTGCGGTGGCCTCGGCGAAGGTGATCCTTGACGGGCGGAACGCGCTGGAGCCGGACGTCTGGCGGCGGGCGGGGTGGACGTTCCGTGCGATGGGGCGTCCGACCGCTTAGGTCCGCGGGTGCGTGGGGGCTGCTCGCGCCCACGGCGACAGCCGCACATCGACACAGCCCGGTCGCACCCACGCGGCGGCAGCCGCACATCGAGACAGCCCGGTCGCACCCACGCGGCGGCAGCCGCACATCGATACGGCCCCGCGCCCCTGAGGGGCGCTCCGGCACAGGGTGCTGCGTCGTACCGCATCCGTCCAGAACAAAGAAGACGACACCGGTTCGGCCGAGGCTCAGTCGGCCGAACCGGTGTCCTGGTGCATTCTGCACCACGCGGCACAGGTGTGGCCGGTGAACTGCCTGTGCCTTACTTGTCCTTGGCCCGGTACCGGCGCATCTTCGCGCGCGCCCCGCACACCTGCATCGAGCACCAGCGGCCGCGTCCCGCCGGGCTGCGGTCGTAGTACGCCCAGTGGCAGGTGTCGGCCTCGCAGGCCTTGAGGCGGGTCCAGGTGCCCTCGACCAGGGCGCCGGCGACCGCCGCCGCGACGCGGGACAGGAGTGGACCCTCGTCCGCGGGGGCGAGGGTGGCCGAGCCGTCGGCCGGGTCCACGGCGATGTGCAGGGGGGCGTCGGCCAGCAGTTCTCCGAGCGGGGTCACCTGGCGGTGCGGGGGGTGGCCGGCGTGGGCGAGGAGTGTGGCGCGCAGCGACTCGCGCAGGGCGCGCGCGAGCGGGAGTCCGGCCTCCGTGATGCCGAGGCGCGCCCTGCCGTCCGGCGTGTCGAGCGCGTCGGCGCCCGACTCGATGTCCAGCGTGTTCACCAGGGCCTCGACCAGGGCCAGGCCGCCCGGCGCGGGCGATCTCTCACTCATCCCTGCAAGCTACCTCCCGAATCACCTTGCGAGGTTACCTCCACTAGGGGAGCATGCGGTAACGGTGACTGGTTACCCGGCTCTACAGGTAACAGGTGACGGGTGGCCGGCAACAGGCAACTCGGACTTCGAGGAGGAAGTCATGGCTCTCGCCAAGCTCGGTGTCGTCGTCCTGGACTGTCCCGACCCCTCCGCGCTCGCCGGTTTCTACGCGGCGGTGCTCGGCGGCAGCGTCGAGGGGGACGAGGAGTGGGTGGACCTGGTGGTGCCCGGCGGGCAGGCGCTGGCCTTCCAGAAGGCGCCCGGCCTCGTCCCGCCGAAGTGGCCCGCGCCCGACGATTCCCAGCAGTTCCACCTGGATCTGGTGGTGGACGATCTGGACGCGGCCGAGAAGGGGGTGCTGGAGTTGGGCGCGAAGCCGCTGGACGCGGCGGACAGGGCGCGCAGCTTCCGGGTCTACGCCGACCCGGCGGGGCACCCGTTCTGTCTCTGTGCCTGCTGACGAGGGAGGACTCATGGCGATCGTCGCCCGTCTGCGCAACGTGGTGATCGACTGTCCCGACCCGCTCGCACTGGCCCGCTTCTACGCCGCCGTGGGCGGGGGTACCCCGGTGGCCGAGGACGACGACTGGGTCGTCCTGCGGGTACCGGAGGGACCGCGGCTGGGCTTCCAGCGGGTGGCGGGGTACACGCCGCCCGAGTGGCCGCGGGCCGACCGCAACCCCCAGCAGTTCCATCTCGACTTCGACGCGGGGTCGACCTGGGAGGAGGTCGACGCGGCGCACGAGAAGGTGCTGGCGCTGGGGGCGCGCCCGCTGGATCTGGAGGACCGGGAGAAGAAGGACTTCCAGGTGTACGCCGATCCGGCCGGTCATCCCTTCTGCCTGTGCCGGATCCCCTGATCACGCGGTCCGGACCGGCCGACCGGGCGGGCTCACGCCTCCGGGTCGGTCGGACTGGCGGGGGTCGGCTCGCGGCGGCGTTGGGCCGCGCGGGCGGTGAAGTCGGCGCTGCGTAGCACTCGCTGGACGTTTTCCCAGGTCAGCATGGACAGCTCGGTCTCGGACCAGCCTCGTCGGAGCAGTTCGGCGATCAGGTGCGGATAGCGGGAGGTGTCGGCGAGGTCGCGGGGGTGGGCGGCTCCGGTGTCGTAGCTGCCGGACAGGGCGACGCACTCGGGGCCGGCCACGATCCGGACGTGGTCGAGGTGGTCGGCGACGTCCGGGACGGCCGGCCCGGACTGCTCGGTGGTCAGCGGCACCATGCACAGGCCCTGCTGCTCGCCCAGCTGCACGAGCAGCGCGTCGGAGAGGTTGGCGGGGTGCGGGCGTACGGCCGCGGCGGCGGAGCGGGTGCACAGGACCGGCGTCTTGGACAGGGCGAGCACCCGGGCGAGGACCGGCTCCGGGGCGCCGGACAGGTCGGCGAGCACGCCGAGCCGGTTCATCTCCCGGATCACCTCCTCGCCGAACCGGGTCAGCCCCTCGCGGTCCGCCCAGGCGGCCCCGGCCAGGGAGAGCACGCGCAGGCCGAGGGAGTTCAGGACGCGCAGGATGCCGAGGGAGTCGTCGACGGCGGCGGCGGAGGCGGGGCCGAGCACCACGGCGACCCGGCCGCAGTGGCGGGCGTCGATGATCTGCCCGGCGGTGCGCACCAGCCGGATCCCCTCCGGGTGCCTGCCCACCACCCGGCGCGCCAGGTCCAGCTGTTCCAGGGTGGCCCCCACGGCCCGTTCGCCGCGTTCCTCCTCCGGCAGGTCCAGCGACCAGAACAGCGCGCCCACGTGCCCCTCGCGCAGCCTGGGTACGTCCGTGTCCACGGCCGCCTCGCCCAGTTCCAGGTCGTACCAGGGCAGCGGCCCGAGCGCCCGCGGCAGCCCGCTGTAGCCGTCCGCGACCGGGTGCGCGGCCAGCACGACATGGGCCTGTTCCAGGAACTCGGCGTGGGACACCACCGGGAACGGGTCGCCCAGGAGGCTGTCGTCCTCGCCGACCTCGGTCGTGGTGGGAACGTCGTGGAGGTCGGCCATTGCGGGCTCCGTACGTCGTCGTGAGCTACGTCGTGATGGGGCTGTAGCCCACCGTCGCACGCCCGCCCGGGAGGGTTCCTGGTGGACGGGGCGTTCGGGGGTACGGCCGCCCGCACGGCGCGGGTGACGGAGCCTGTGACCGCCGGGACCGGGGCGCACCGGGGCGGACCGGGCGGGGCCGACGGTCGCACCCGGTCGCCCCGTCCCGTCTCGCCGGTCAGCCGTCCAGCTGGGAGATGGTCGCGTTCGACGGCCCCCGCGTCCCCTGGAGGTCCCGGGCCACGTCCTCCGCCGCGCCCAGGACGCGGACCGCGTTCTGCCAGGTGAGCTTGGCCAGGTCGGGGCGGGACCAGCCGCGGTCGAGGAGTTCGGCGATCAGGTTGGGGTAGCCGGAGACGTCGTTCAGGCCGTCGGGGGTGAAGGCCGTGCCGTCGTAGTCGCCGCCGATGCCGATGTGGTCGATGCCGGCGGTCTCGCGCATGTGGTCGAGGTGGTCGGCGACCGTGGCGGTCGTCGCGACCGGGCGGGGGTGGGTCTCCTCGAAGGCCCGGTGGACCTTCATCGCGTCCTCGGTGGTGTCGAGGTGGTGGAAGCCGTGCGCGCGCATGTTGTCGTCGGCCGCCGCCGTCCAGTCGACCGCCGCCTGGAGCACGAACTTCGGTACGAACGTCACCATCGCGACACCGCCGTTGCCGGGGAGGCGTTCGAGGACGTCGTCCGGGATGTTGCGGGGGTGGTCGCAGACGGCCCGGGAGGAGGAGTGGGAGAAGATCACCGGGGCGGTGGTGGTGTCGAGGGCGGCGCGCATGGTCGTCGCCGCCACGTGGGAGAGGTCCACCAGCATGCCCAGCCGGTTCATCTCCCGGACGACCTCGCGGCCGAAGGCCGACAGCCCGTCCACGTTCGGCTTGTCGGTCGCCGAGTCCGCCCAGTCGTTGTTGTCGTTGTGGGTGAGCGTCATGTAGCGCACGCCCAGCTCGTACAGACCGCGCAGGGTGCCCAGCGAGTTGTCGATGGAGTGGCCGCCCTCCGCGCCCATCAGGGAGGCGATCCGGCCCTCGGCGCGCGCCGCCTCCATGTCGGAGGCGGTCAGCGCGGCCCGCAGGTCGGCCGGGTAACGGGCGATCAGCTGCCGTACGCAGTCGATCTGTTCGAGGGTCGCCGGGACCGCGCCCGGCAGGTCCGAGCGGACGTACACCGACCAGAACTGGGCGCCCACCCCGCCCTCGCGCAGGCGCGGGATGTCGGTGTGCAGGTGCGCGTTCTGGTGGCCGGCGATGTCACGGGCGTCGAGGTCGTAGCGGACCTGCTCGCGCAGTGCGTAGGGCAGGTCGTTGTGGCCGTCGACGACCGGGAACTCGCGCAGCAGGGACCGGGCTTCGTCGGATGAGGTCATTGCGTATTGCTTCCCGGTGTCCTACTTGCCGAAGCCGAAGCCGTTCGAGCCGCCCTCGACCTTCGACCGCAGGCGCTTGCCCTTCTCGGTCGCCTGGTCGTTGAGCTCCTGCTGGAAGTCCCGCATCCGGGCCAGCAGGTCCTCGTCGTGCGTGGCCAGGATACGGGCGGCCAGCAGGCCCGCGTTGCGGGCGCCGGCGACCGAGACCGTGGCGACCGGGACACCGGCCGGCATCTGCACGATCGACAGCAGGCTGTCCATGCCGTCGAGGTACTTCAGCGGGACCGGGACGCCGATGACCGGGAGGGGGGTGACGGAGGCGAGCATGCCCGGGAGGTGGGCCGCTCCCCCGGCACCCGCGATGATCACCTTCAGACCGCGCTCCGCCGCCTGCTCGCCGTACGTCACCATCTCGCGCGGCATGCGGTGCGCGGAGACGACGTCGACCTCGTACCCGATCTCGAACTCGTCCAGGGCCTTGGCGGCGGCCTCCATGACGGGCCAGTCGGAGTCCGAACCCATGACGATGCCAACAACAGGGCTCATTCGGTGATCGTGCCTCTCAGGTAGCCGGCAGCGTGACGTGCGCGTTCGAGAACGTCGTCCAGGTCGTCGCCGTAGGTGTTGACGTGTCCGACCTTGCGGCCGGGCTTCACGTCCTTGCCGTACATGTGGATCTTCAGTTTGGGGTCGCGGGCCATGCAGTGCAGGTACGCGGAGTACATGTCGGGGTAGTCCCCGCCGAGGACGTTGACCATGACCGTCCACCTGGCGCGGGGCCGCGGGTCGCCCAGGGGCAGGTCGAGAACCGCCCGCACATGGTTGGCGAACTGGCTGGTGATCGCGCCGTCCTGACTCCAGTGGCCGGAGTTGTGCGGGCGCATCGCCAGTTCGTTGACGAGGATGCGGCCGTCGCGGGTCTGGAACAGTTCGACGGCCAGATGGCCGACCACGCCCAGTTCCTTGGCGATCCGCAGCGCCATCTCCTCGGCCCGCAGGGCGAGGGCCTCGTCCAGGTCGGGGGCGGGGGCGATGACCGTGTCACAGACGCCGTTCACCTGCTGGGACTCGACCACCGGGTAGGCGACGGCCTGGCCGTGCGGGGAGCGTACGACGTTGGCGGCCAGCTCGCGGACGTAGTCGACCTTCTCCTCGGCGAGGACGGGCACGCCGGCGCGGAACGGGTCGCTGGCCTCCTCGGCGGTCTCCACGACCCAGACGCCCTTGCCGTCGTAGCCGCCGCGGACCGTCTTGAGGACGACCGGGAAGCCGTCGCCCTCGGACGCGAACCGGACCACGTCCTCCGGGTCGGCCACGATCCGGTGGCGCGGGCAGGGGATGCCGATCGCGTCGAGCTTGGCCCGCATCACGCCCTTGTCCTGGGCGTGCACCAGAGCGTCGGGACCGGGGCGCACGGGGATGCCGTCCGCCTCCAGGGCCCGCAGATGCTCGGTGGGCACATGCTCGTGATCGAAGGTGATCACATCGCAGCCGCGCGCGAACGCGCGCAGTGTCTCCAGGTCGCGGTAGTCGCCGATGACGACATCGCTCACCACCTGGGCCGCGGAATCCTGAGGGGTGTCACTGAGGAGCTTGAACCTGATGCCCAACGGGATGCCCGCTTCGTGCGTCATACGCGCGAGCTGGCCCCCGCCGACCATGCCGACTACCGGGAACGTCACGCCCCCAGAGTATCGGCCGCGCCACGGTGGCCGGTTTCCGCGCCTGCGACCAGGGCACTTACCTGACGCTTCACCGCCTCTTGCCCCGCTTTTCCGGTGTTCTTTCCAAGCCGTTTCCGACCTGTGTCGCCATCCACGGGCGTGGGACATACTGGGTCGTTAGAGTGGCTGGGTCGCCAATGCCTACGGACGGGAGCCCTCACAACCATGGAAGGTGGTTCCTCGGGGCTGCAACGGCTCGTGCGCGAGGTCGCCAAATTCGGCGCGGTCGGCGGTGCCGGCATTCTCGTCAATCTCGGCGTCTTCAACCTGGTCCGGCACCTCACCGAGCTTCCGGTGGTGCGGGCGAGCGTGATAGCCACCGTCGTCGCCATTGTCTTCAACTACCTCGGCTTCCGCTACTGGACGTACCGGGACCGTGACAAGGGCGGCCGCACCAAGGAACTCACCCTGTTCCTGCTGTTCAGCGCGGTCGGCCTGGTGATCGAGAACGGTCTGCTGTATCTGGCTACCTACGGCTTCGGCTGGGACAGCCCGCTGCAGAGCAACGTCTTCAAGTTCGTCGGCATCGGCGTGGCGACGCTGTTCCGCTTCTGGTCGTACCGCTCCTGGGTGTTCAAGGCGCTGCCGGCCCGTGAGACGGTCGCCGACGCGGAGGCGATCCTGGAGCAGGCCGCCGACTCCGCGGAGCCCAAGCCCACGCAGCGGGTCTTCTGAGTCCTTCTAGCGGACCGTCGGCCGGTCGTCGTCCGGCGGCTTGTGGGCCGGCGGGGTGCGGGACAGGAACAGGCCGAACACCGGCGGCTGGGCCTGGAGCAGTTCCAGGCGGCCGCCGTCGGCCTCCGCGAGGTCGCGGGCGACGGCGAGCCCGATCCCGGTGGAGTTACGGCCGCTGATGGTGCGCTCGAAGATGCGGTTGCCGAGGTCGGCGGGCACCCCGGCGCCCTCGTCGGTCACCTCGACGACCGCCTGGTTGCCGGTGACCCTGGTGCGCAGGGCGACCGTGCCGCCGCCGTGCATCAGCGAGTTCTCGATCAGTGCGGCCAGCACCTGGGCGACGGCGCCCGGCGTGCCCACCGCCCGCAGATGCCGCTTGCCGGAGCTGACGATCGCCCGGCCCGAGCTGCGGTAGGCGGGCCGCCACTCGGCGAGCTGCTGCTGGATGACCTCGTCGAGGTCGAAGGTGACGGCGGAGCCGGTGCGCGGGTCGCGGGAGTTCGTCAGCAGCCGCTCCACGACATCGGTCAGCCGCTCCACCTGCGTCAACGCCACGTTCGCCTCCTCCTTCACGGTGTCCGGGTCGTCGGTGAGGGTGATCTCCTCGAGCCGCATGGACAGCGCGGTCAGCGGGGTGCGCAGCTGGTGGGAGGCGTCGGCGGCCAGCCGCCGCTCGGCGGTGAGCATCCGCCCGATCCGCTCGGCGGAGGAGTCCAGCACGTCGGCGACCCGGTCCAGCTCCGGAACGCCGTACCGCTTGTGCCGGGGGCGCGGGTCGCCGGAGCCGAGCCGCTCGGCGGTCTCGGCGAGGTCGGTGAGCGGGGAGGCGAGCCGGTTGGCCTGCCGGATGGCCAGCAGCACGGCGGCGATCACGGCGAGCAGCGCGACGGCTCCGATGATCAGCAGCGTCCGGCCGACCTCCCGGGTCACCGTGGAGCGCGGCTCCTGGACGGTGACCGTCTCGCCTTCCTCGCCGTCGACGGTGTAGTGGATGACGTCACCCTCGGGCTTGATGCCGAGCTCGATCGGCGCCTTGCCCGGGATCCGGATGACGGCGTACTGGTCCTTGCCGACCTGGCTGTGCAGTATCTCGGCGGTGACGTCCTCGTCCCCGAGGATGCGGCTGTCGACGATGCTGGCGAGGCGGAGCGCCTCGGAGTCGACGCGTTCCTGGGCACTGTTGCTGATGGTCCGCGACTCGACGATCACGAGAGACACGCCGAAGACCGCGATCACGACCAGTACGACAGCGAGGGTGGACTGGATCAGACGACGACGCACAGGATTCTCCGAGGGGCGACTTCAGCGCCCCGTCAGGGGCGCGGGACGCTGACATGTGCGGCTCCGCCGCGTGGGCGCGACCAGCCACCCACGACGGTCAGTCGCGCAGCGTGAGGTACCCAGGGCGATCCGCACTCAGCTCTTCTCGAACCGGAAGCCCACACCACGCACCGTAGCGATGTACCGCGGGTTCGCCGCATCGTCGCCGAGCTTCTTGCGCAGCCACGAGATGTGCATGTCGAGCGTCTTGGTCGACGACCACCACGTCGTGTCCCAGACCTCCCGCATCAACTGGTCACGAGTAACCACCCGCCCGGCGTCCCGCACCAGCACCCGCAGCAGGTCGAACTCCTTGGCGGTGAGCTGGAGTTCCTCGTCCCCCATCCACGCCCGGTGCGACTCGACGTCGATCCGCACCCCGTGCGTGGCCGGCGGCTGCGCGGGCTCCGCGGCGCCGCGGCGGAGCAGCGCCCGTACCCGGGCGAGCAGTTCGGCGAGCCGGAACGGCTTGGTGACGTAGTCGTCGGCACCCGCGTCCAGGCCGACGACGGTGTCCACCTCGTCGGCCCGCGCGGTGAGGATGAGGATGGGTACGGCGTGGCCCTCGGCACGCAGTCGGCGCGCCACCTCCAGGCCGTCCATGCCGGGCAGCCCGAGGTCCAGCACGACCAGGTCGATGCCGCCCTGCATTCCGGCGTCGAGCGCGGTGGGTCCGTCCTCGCGCACCTCGACCTCGTAACCTTCCCGGCGCAGTGCGCGGGCCAGCGGCTCCGAAATGGACGCGTCGTCCTCGGCGAGCAGTACACGGGTCATGAGGTGATGGTAGTCCGATTACGCGCTGTGCCGGGGTGTGATCGGCACCAGGGATTCTTACCTTGGGGCACAGTGGTACGAACCTGTGAGCGAGAGGTGAGACCGTAGAGGGGCCTTCGAATGCGGGCACACGGTTCCCCCGACACCTGTGATCCGCGTCTCAAGTCCTTCCATATACGCCGGTGTCCTGACGTACAGTGACGTGAACGCCTGTAGTACACCCGGGGACCTTTGGTGGGCTTCTTGACACTGAAGGTCTCTTTTGTGTGCGGGTCGGCCAATGCCGGCCTCGAAAGGAATGACCTCTGGCCGGGCTCCGGACGCGACACAGCGTCACGGGGCGTGGATCCCGGTGGTCGCCGTCCGCCGCTCCGTGATCCGGGGCGGACTCCCCCTGGGCGTGGGGTGGACGGTCCGACCCGCCGGTGCCGGCCGCTCCCCCCACGGGCGCGCACAGCCCCACCGCGCGTCCCGACCAGCAAGGAACGACCAATGGCGTCCAGCCTGACGAAGGACTCGGTCCGACCGGGCACCCCCGGTTCCGATAAGACCTTCTTCGGCCACCCCCGCGGACTGGCCACTCTCTTCATGACCGAGATGTGGGAGCGTTTCTCCTACTACGGCATGAAGGCCCTGCTCCCGCTGTACCTGGTCGCTCCCGGCGGCCTGCACATGAGCGCGGCCACGGCGACGGCGATCTACTCGGTGTATCTGTCGCTCGTGTACCTGCTCACCCTGCCCGGCGGCTGGTTCGCCGACCGTGTCCTCGGCCCCCGTAAGACGGTCGCCGTCGCGGGCGCGATCATCATGCTCGGCCACCTGACGCTGGCGCTGCCCAGCTCCGGCACGTTCTTCGCGGGCCTCGGCCTGGTCGCCATAGGCTCAGGTCTGCTGAAGGCCAACATCTCCACGATGGTCGGTCACCTGTACGGCGGTCCGGACGACCCGCGCCGTGACGGTGGCTTCACGCTCTTCTACATCGGCATCAACCTGGGTGCCTTCGCCGCGCCGCTGGTCATCGGCACGGTCGGCGAGAACTACAACTGGCACCTCGGCTTCGCGCTGGCCGCGCTCGGCATGGCGCTGGGTCTGGCCCAGTTCCTGCTCGGCACGCGCCACCTGAGCTCGCGTTCGGACATCGTCCCGACGCCGCTGTCCGCCGCGGAGAAGAAGGCGACGCTCACGAAGGCCGGTCTGTGGGCCGCCGTCGCCGTGGTCTTCTACGTCGTCGTGGGTGTCTCCGGCGTCTACACGCTGAACTGGCTGCTGGTCCCGATCACGATCGCCGGTCTGCTGATCCCGGTCGTCGTCATCGCCCGCATCAAGCGCGACAAGGACCTGGACCGCGCCGAGCAGTCCAAGATGAGCGCGTACATCTGGTTCTTCGTGGCCGCCGCGGTCTTCTGGATGATCTACGACCAGGGCGGCTCGACGGTCTCCCTGTTCGCCGAGGCCTCCGCGCGGAACACCGTCTTCGGCTGGGAGTTCCCGGTCTCCTGGTACCAGTCCGTCAACCCGGTCATGATCATGGCGTTCGCGCCGGTCTTCGCCTGGGCGTGGCTGGCGATGGCGCGGCGCGGCAAGGAGCCGAGCACGGCCGTGAAGTTCGCCGGTGGTCTGGTGCTGATCGGTGCGTCGTTCTTCCTGTTCCTGGCTCCGCTGTCGATCGCGGACGGCGGTCACAAGGCCGCGGCGATGTGGCTGGTCGGCATCTACTTCGTGCAGACCGTGGGTGAGCTGATGCTCTCTCCGGTGGGTCTGTCCGTGACGACCAAGATGGCTCCGGCGAAGTACGCGTCCCAGATGATGGGCGTGTGGTTCCTGGCGGTCACCGCGGGCGACGCGACCACCGGTCTGCTGTCCATCGCGGGCGTCGACCTCAACAAGACGGGGATCGTGGCGTTCCAGGCGGTGCTGGCGGTGCTCGCCGGTGCGGCGGTGTGGATGTACCGGAAGAAGGTCCGGGAGCTCATGGGCAACGTTCACTGATCGTCTTCTGACAGAGGGCCACCGCATTCTTTGGAATGGGGTGGCCCTCGTCGTGTCTCGGCCAACGGTTCGTGGGGGTTGCTCGCGCCCACGCGGCCGAGCCGCATGTCGCATACAGCCCCGCGCCCCTAACGGCGGTGGATCACCTCGTCCTCTTTCGAGGCATGAAGGTGAACACAGCGCCGCCCAGGAGGATCGCGGTACCCGCCACCAGTCCAAGTGCCTTCACTGCGCCATTGCTGCTGTCTCCCGTCTCCGCCAGTCCGCCGCTGCTGCTCGAACCGCCCGACGAACCGCCCGACGTCGACGAACCCCCCGACGCCCCGCTCGCCTGCTCGGTCGTGTCCAGGGTCAGGGAGACCTCCGACTTGGTCGGTGTGCACGTGGTCGTCGTACCGAGGGCGTTGACCGTGAGCACACCCGGCGACAGCGTCGACTCGCCGCTCGCCCCCGGCTTGTACGTGCCCGTCAGGTCCGGGATCTCGATCGGGTCGCCGGACTTGATCGCGGAGGAGTTGGTGGGGCCCTCCACATGGACCGTGCCCTTGTCGGCGCCGCCCAGGACCACCTCCATCGACGGCTTCACCGAGTCCGCCGGGATGTCCGCGGGGCTGTCCATCACGGACCCGTTGAACTGCACGGTGAGGTCGAAACTCCCGCCGTTCTTCTTGGCGTTGATCTGCACCGGCGAGGTCGCGTTCTTGTCGCCGATGGGCGTCTTGCAGGCGTAGGGGACGTCGACCTCCTTGCCCGTGAAGTCGGTCTGGCCGGTGCCCGTGCCGTCGGAGGCGGAGGCGGACGCGGAGGCCGAGTCGGACGGGGAGGCGGAGGCGGACTCCGACGCCGAGTCCGAGGGGGACGGGGAGGCCGAGCCGGTGTCGGTCGGTGTCGCCGAGTCGCTCGAACCGCTGCCGGTCACCTCGATCGTCGCCGCCTTCTGCACGGTCTCCGAGGGGGTGCACACGGTGTCCGTCCCGAACGCGTTGACCTTGTACGCGTCCGGGGTGAGCGTCACCGCGCCGGGTGAGGTCAGTTTCAGCGTGCCCGTCATGTCGGACAGCACCATGTCGCCGCCCTTGGGGATCGCCGGGTTCTCGCGCGGCCCCTGCAGGGCGATGTCGGCGGTCTGGGCGCCGGCCGCCTTGAGCGTGCCGGACGGCTGGACCGAGTTGGCGGGCAGGTCGATGATGTCCGGGTTCTTGGACGCGGCCTGCACGAACTTCCAGGTGATGTCGACCGTGTCGCCGACCTTCGCGGTGGCGGGCGCGGTGATCTCCACCTTGGTGGTCCCGTCGACGGGGTCGGCGACCCCGGCGGGCGGTACGCAGTGGGTCGCGAACGACACCTCGGCCGCCTGCGCGGTCCCGGCGGCCGCGCCCAGCAGCAGGCCGGCCCCGCCGAGGACCAGCGCGGCCGCCGCCGCACCCGCTCTGACCGGTGTCACTCTCCTTCGCATGGTCACGTGGTTCCCTTCCTGGTGGGAGTCGTGGGACTCGTGGAACTGTCGTCGTGCGGTGCGGAGAGCCGACCGGCCGCCGTGCCCGGATCGTTGTCCGGGGTGAACCACGGCAGGGTCGAGGTCGTGTCGGGCGCGGGCTCCGGCGCGCGCGGGCGCGGCCGCCGGAGGGTCGGGCGGTGCACGCCCCGGTGGCGGATGCCGCCCGCGCGGGGCGGTCGTATCCGGTCCACCACCGCCATGCCGATGCGGAAGACGGCGGCCGGAACGACCACGCAGAGCAGGAGCCAGAACAGGGTCACGCCCCAGGGGCGGCCGACACCCCAGGGCTGCTCGGCGAGGACCTTGCCGTCGTACCGGAGGGAGACGGTGTAGTCGCCGTGCGCCCCGGCGGAGAGTTCGACGGGCAGTTTGATCTGCGCCTTCTTGCCGGGCGCCAGGGTGCCGCGCCACTGCTGCTCGTCCCACTGGGGGGCGAACACGCCGTGTGCGGTGCCGACTTGGAAGACGGGGTCCTTGAGGGTGGTGGAGCCCGCGTTGCCGATGGTGAAGACGAGGGTGCGGGAGGGGGGTGCGCCGAACCAGGTCAGCAGGCCGGAGGAGCCGTCGAGGCGGGTGTCGGTGAGCATCGAGAGGCGGCCGCCGGTGGGCTCGGCGGGCAGCGCCTTCACGGGGTGCCCGGCGACCTGGAAGACGGCGTCCGCGTCGGCCTTCGCGCCGGTCACGGTCGCCACGTGCACCACGCAGGGGCAGGGCACCGGCGGCTCGGCGACCGGGAGCTGCTTACTGAAACCGCCCTTCGCGTCGGTGGTGACGGCGCGTCCGTCGGCGTTGGCGCAGGAGTTGGTGCCGCCGATCACGCCCCGGGCCGGGGTGGCCTGGCCGCAGATCAGCATCATCAGCAGGGTGTGCGGCCGCCAGCCGGTGCCGCTCACGGTGACCGATCCGCCGGTGCCGGCCTGCGGCTCGGAGACCTTGACAGCCGGTCCGTCGGCGGCCGTGGCCAGGGGCGTCAGAAGCAGCGCGAACACCACCGCCAGCACCGTCGATATCGCCATCGCACGCGCTCTCACCGCGCCGCTCCCGTCAACTCGGCCTCCATGGACAGGGGTTCGGCCGTCGCCTGGCCGGCACGGCGCCTGCGCAGTCGTACGACCGTCACGGCGGCGCCCGCCGCCAGCGCGCCCGCGGTCCCCGCGACCGCGCCCCAGGGCACGAACCGCGCGCGGGCGCCCGCCGTGTCGTGCGCGCCGCCCGCCGCCGTCGCCGTCAGCCGGACGTCGACCGCGTCGAGGGCTGGGTGGCCGGGCCAGGGCTCGCTGAGTTCGGTGCGGCTGCCCGGGGCGAGGCGGACCGGGAGGGTGCGCGGGGGCCGGTCAAGGAGGTCCCGGCCGAAAACCCCCTCCGCGTGCACCGCGAGCTTCGGTACGAGGACGGTCGTCCCCCGGTTGACCAGCTCGTACGTGATGCGGTCGCCGTGGACGGCGACATGTTCGACGGTCAGCGCGGTCAGGGTGGGGCCGCCGACGCGCAGCCGGACGCGGACGGTGGCGGTGCGGCCGTCGGCGTCCTTCGCGACGAGCGTGCCGGGGCGGTCACCGGGGGCGGCGCCGCTCGGGACGGTCACCGTGAAGGGGACGTCGGCCCGGGTGCGCGCGGGCACGCGGACGCTCGGCCCGGCGAAGGCGACGGGGACGCCGGTGCCGGACAGCCGTACCGTGACCGGGTGCCCGCCGCGGTTGGTCACCGACACGGTGTCCTGGAGGACCGCCCCGGGGGCGCCCTCGGCGTAGAAGGACGGGCGGCCGCCGCCCGCGGGCGCGAGTGACCAGTCCCCGGCCGCCGCGGCGCGCGGGGCGGTGGCGAGCAGGGTCAGCACGGCGAGGCCGAGCACACGGGTGGCGGACTGGGCGGACGGCATGGGCGGCTCCAGCGGTCGGACCCTCGGGGTCAGCGGCGTACGGGCTGGTTCCGCCGGGTCAGCCAGAGGGCGCCGGCCGCGCCCGCGAGCAGCACGGTGCCGCCGAGGGTGCCGAGCGCGACGAACGAGTCCTCGGGGCCGGTCTTCGGGAGAGTGCCCCCGGAGTCGGCGCCGGTGCCGCCGGACGACGAGTCGGAGCCGGTCGAGCCGGTGGAGCCGCCCCCGCTCGCGGCGCTCACGTCCAGAGTCAGGGACGGGCCGGGGTTGTTGGTGGGGTTGCAGGTCGTCGTCGTGCCGAGCGCCTTGATGGTGAGCGTGCCCGCCGTGAACGTCACCTTGCCGGTCTTCTTCGGGGTGTAGGTGCCGCTCAGGTCATTGATCTTGATGGGGGTGTTGGCGGGTATCGCGGCCCCGTTGGGCGAGCCGGTCACGTTCAGGGTCCCGCTGTCGGCGCCGCCGAGCTTGATGGTGGCGCTCGGGTTCATCGCGCCCTTGCCGAGTTCGACGGGGCTGGAGGAGACCCCCTTCTGCCAGGACATCGTGATCTTGTAGCCGCTGCCGCTCCGGACACCCTTGATGTCGATCGGGGAGACGGCGCTCTTGTTGCCGATCGGCGTCTTGCAGGCGTAGTTGACGTCGACGACGGTGGCGTGCGCCGCCGGGGCGGTGAGCAGCACCGCCGAGCCGGCCAGGGCTGCGGCGGACGCGAGCACGGCGGTGCGTTTCGGGTACGACGACACGGTCGGTCCACCCCATTCGCTACTGACGAGGTATCAGATTCGGCCGTCAAGGTACGCCGGGGCTCATGAGGAGGGAAGAGAAAGGGAGTGGCGGAAGTGTGAGTGCCCCGTGAGGGGCGCGGGGCTCCATCGCTTTGCGGCTCCGCCGCGTGGGCGCGAGCAACCGGCGACACCCCGCAGCCGCCGTCCGACACGGCGCCGCATCCTCTTGGGCATACGGCGGCGCCCGCTCTTACGCCGGCGCCCCCAGCTCGGCCCAGACGGTCTTCCCGGCCTCCCCGGACGCCCGGACAACCCCCCAGTCCAGGCACAGCCGCTGCACGATGAACATCCCGTGGCCGCCCGGCCGCCCCGCCCGATGCGGAGTCCGCGGCGCCGGCTGCCCGGCCCCCCGGTCGGACACCTCCACCCGGATCACCTTGTTGTCGCAGGCCAGGAACAACTCGTCCGGCCCCTCCGCATGCAGGCACGCGTTGGTGACGAGCTCGGAGACGACGAGCAGCACATCCTCCGCGGCGGCCCTGCGATCGGCGGACGCGGCGGGCAGCCAGCCCCACGCGTACAGCGCCTGCCGGGCGAAGTCGCGAGCCAGCGGGACGACCCCGCTCTCGCCGACAAGGCGCAGCCTGCGGACCTGACGACCCCCCGACGAGTCGGACGGCACGTCGGACGCCGCCCCCTCGGACACCCCGGAGACGCCGCTGGTCTCCGGGCCGCGGTCGCCCGGCGGGTAAGGCCGGGTGGTGCTCATCAGCGCTTCACCTCACCGTTTCACCGGTTAACGATTCACAAATTCGCGTTGCTGCAGTTCGTACGGGCCTGTCGGGATGACCTACTCAACCGGGGCCGGGTAGGTCGCCGACAGATCCAGAATGTCTCCTGCCCGGGCGATCCGCCGGGACACCCCCTGGTTGCGAACACCGGGCCGGGACTCAGCTCTCGCTGTCGGTTTCGCCGGGTTCGCCGGGTTCGTCGACCAGAGCCGCCTCGACGGAGTCATGGACGGTGAAGACCGCCTCGGCCCCCGTGATCTCGAACACCCGGGCGACGACAGGCAGCATCCCGGCGAGGTGCACCCCGCCTCCGGCGGCCTCGGCCCGCAGCCGGGTGCCGAGCAGCACGTTCAGCCCGGTGGAGTCGCAGAACTCGAGGCGTGAACAGTCGACGACAAGGCGTGAGAAGCCTTTGTCGAGGAGATCGTCGAGCGGCTCGCGCAGCAGATCGGCGGTGTGGTGATCGAGCTCACCCGCCGGAATCACGACGGCGCTGGGGCCCTCTTCCCGCACTTCCACCAGCAGCCGGCCCGACTGTGCGCTGCCGACCGTCCCGTGGTCCATTGCCGTCTCTCTCCCGAGGTCGTGACCGCTTTTACCACCGTCTGACCGTTGTCTGACGATGCCCACCGAAGTCTGCCGAACGCCGTGTCGGCGCCCTCGAACATTACGCCTTCTCCACGCACTCCGACACCCGAACAACCTCTCACAATCGGACAAATGCCAATAGAACGGACTTGCGAGTGGCTCGCCGGAGCGGGTAGGGCTAGTAGGGACACGAAAACCGACACGGCCGGCTTTGGAGGCGCCGCACTCCGCAGTGCACGCACGGCTTCGGCAGCCTTATGCCGAGAACGATGGAGGACACCATGTCACCCCGGCTCGACGCATCGCATACCCGGACGGCGACGTCGACACCCCCACCGGAACAACTGGATGCCATCGAGGGACTCACCACGGAGCTCGGCCTCCCTGAGATCCCCCCGTACGACGAGGTCGACGCGGTCGACGCGCGAGCCCTGTCCAAGACCCTCTTCCAGCGGCTGGAGTCGCTGGAGGAAGGCACGCACGAGTACTCGTACGTACGCAACACGCTCGTCGAACTGAACCTCGCGCTCGTCAAGTTCGCCGCCTCCCGGTTCCGCTCCCGCAGCGAGCCGATGGAGGACATCATCCAGGTCGGCACGATCGGCCTGATCAAGGCGATCGACCGCTTCGAACTCTCCCGGGGCGTCGAGTTCCCCACGTTCGCGATGCCAACCATCATCGGCGAGATCAAGCGCTTCTTCCGCGACACGTCGTGGTCGGTACGGGTCCCGCGCCGCCTCCAGGAGCTGCGTCTCGACCTCGCCAAGGCGGGCGACGAGCTGGCGCAGAAGCTGGACCGCGCCCCCACGGTCGCGGAACTCGCGGAGCGCCTCGGCCTCTCGAACGACGAGGTCGTCGAGGGCATGGCCGCCTCCAACGCGTACACGGCCTCCTCCCTGGACGCACAGCCGGACGAGGACGAGTCCGAGGGCGCTCTGGCGGACCGCATCGGCTACGAGGACCACGGCCTCGAGGGCATCGAGTACATCGAGTCCCTGAAGCCGCTGATCGCCGAGCTCCCCTCCAGGGACCGCAAGATCCTCTCGCTGCGCTTCGTCGCCGGCATGACCCAGTCGGAGATCGGCGAGGAACTCGGCATCTCGCAGATGCACGTGTCCCGGCTGCTGTCCCGGACGCTGGTGCAGCTGCGCAAGGCGCTGACGCTGGACGAGTGACAGAAGCGGCCGCCGGGGTCGTACGACTGCGGGCGCGCGGGAGCCGGTCGCTCCCGCGCGCCCGCAGCCGTATGCCGGACACACCCCCGTCACCCGCCCCGCCCGCCTCTTCTCGCCAAAGGCCTCCCTCGCGCCCAGCCCACACCCCGAACCGGCCGGTACGTCAGCAAGGACGGGCACCCGGCCGTGCCGGCCCGAAGGGGCGCGCGACGGTCCGGGGCAGGAGATCGCCATCGAGACGGCCCGCAGCCCGAACGGCGACGACCACCTCTCCCTGGAGCCGGTGCACGACGGCACGGCCCAGCGTCGGCGGGCCGGGGCGAGCCGGCTCAGCCGACGGCTCGGACGCCCCCGCGCCACACCCCGGCCACCAGCGGAACCCCCGGCCGGTAGGCGAGGTGGACGTGGCTGGGGGCGTCCAGCAGGGTCAGGTCGGCACGGGCGCCGAGGCTGAGCCGGCCGATGTCGTCCCTCCTCAGGGCCCGCGCGCCGCCCGCCGTCGCCGACCACACCGCCTCGTCCGGGGTCATGCGCATGTCCCGGACGGCCAGGGCGATGCAGAAGGGGACGGAGGACGTGAAGGAGGAGCCCGGGTTGCAGTCCGTGGAGAGGGCCACGGTCACACCCGCGTCCAGGAGGCGGCGGGCGTCCGGCCACTCGGCCCGGGTGGAGAATTCGGCGCCCGGGAGGAGGGTGGCCACCGTCGCGCTGTTCGCGAGGGCGTCCACGTCCGCGTCCGTGAGGTGGGTGCAGTGGTCGGCGCTCGCCGCGTCCAGTTCGACGGCCAGCTGGACGCCGGGGCCGTAGGAGAGCTGGTTGGCGTGGACGCGCGGGGTCAGGCCCTTCGCCTTGCCCGCCGTGAGGATCGCGCGGGCCTGGTCGCCGTCGAAGGCGCCCTTCTCGCAGAAGACGTCGACCCAACGGGCGTACGGGGCACACGCGTCGAGCATCTCGCCGGTGACCAGGGAGACGTAGGCGGCCGGGTCGTCGGCGTAGTCCGGGGAGACGATGTGGGCGCCGAGGTAGGTCACCTCGTCGGTGTGGGCGGCGGCGATGCGCAGGGCCCTCGCCTCGTCCTCGACCGTCAGGCCGTAGCCCGACTTCGTCTCGAAGGTGGTGGTGCCCTGGCGGAGGGCCTCGGCGAGGTAGTGGGTGAGGTTCGCCTCCAGCTCCGCGTCGGTCGCGGCGCGGGTGGCGGCGACGGTGGTGCGGATGCCGCCCGCCGTGTAGGACCGGCCGGACATCCGGGCGTTGAACTCCTGGGTGCGGTCGCCCGCGAAGACCAGGTGGGAGTGGGAGTCCACGAAGCCCGGCAGCACCGCCCGGCCGCCCGCGTCGACCCGGTTGTCAGTGGCGGGTGCTTTGCTGGATTCACCGGTCCACACGACACGGTCGCCGTCGATGACGACGGCCGCGTCCTGGATCAGACCGAGAGGGGAGTTGTCACCGAGGGAGGGGTCGTTGGTGACCAGCGTGGCGATGTTGGTGATGACGGTGCTGCTGCTCATGGTGTCCTCGTGGGTGGTCGTCAGGCGCGGAGGGCTTCGACGGCCCGCGCGAGGGCTTGCGGCGCATCGGGTACGAGGGTGTGCACACCGTCTCGTACGACGTGCCGCCCGCCCACGACCGTGTGCCGTACGTCCGCTGCCGTCGCCGCGAATACGGCCGTCTCGGCGCCCAGCCGGGGCAGCGGCCCTGCCGTTCTGACCGAGTCGAGCGCGATCGTCGTCAGGTCGGCGAGCATGCCGGTCTCGATGGTGCCGGCGTCCTCCCAGCCGAGGGCGGCGTGGCCGTCGGCGGAGGCGGCGCGCAGCAGGGCCGCGGCCGTCCAGTGGCCCCGGGTGCGGGTGCGCAGCCGCTCGTTCAGTTCCATCGCGCGCGCCTCTTCGAACAGGTCGATGACGGCGTGGCTGTCGGAGCCGAGGGAGAGCGGCGAGCCCGCCCGCTGGAGGGCGACGGCCGGTCCGATGCCGTCGGCCAGGTCCCGCTCGGTGGTCGGGCACATACAGGTGCCGGTGCCGGACCCGCCGAGCAGGGCGATGTCCTCGTCGGTGAGGTGGGTGTTGTGGACGCCCGTCGTGCGCGGGCCGAGGACGCCGTGGTCGGCGAGCAGGCGGGTGGGAGTGCGGCCGTGGGCGGCCAGGCAGGCGTCGTTCTCCGCGGTCTGCTCGGACAGGTGCACATGGAGCGGGGCCCGCCGCTCCTCGGCCCAGTGGGCCACGGTCGCCAGCTGGCCGGCAGGCACGGCCCGTACGGAGTGGATGGCCGCCCCGATCCGCGCGTGATCCCGTTCCTTGAGAACTGAACAGCGTTCGGCCCAGGCCTCCGCGCTGCCGTCGGAGAAGCGTGCCTGGTGGGCGTTGGGCGGCTCCCCGAAGCCTGCGGAGAGGTAGGCGGTGTCGAGGAGGGTGATGCGGACACCGGCGTCGGCGGCGGCCGCGATCAGCGCCTCGCCCATGGCGTTGGGGTCGGCGTACGGGGTGCCGCCGGGGGCGTGATGGACGTAGTGGAACTCGCCGACGCAGGCGGTGCCCGCCAGCGCCATCTCGGCGTACACCGCGCGGGCGAGCGCGTGGTAGGTCTCCGGGGTCAGCCGGTCGGCGAAGGAGTACATCAGCTCGCGCCAGGTCCAGAAGGTCCCGGAGCCGACCTGGACGGTGCCGCGCAGGGCGCGGTGGAAGGCGTGCGAGTGGGCGTTGGCCAGGCCGGGGAGGGTGAGACCGCTGAGGATCTCGGCCCCCGGCGGCGGGGTGGGGGTGTCCGTCCGGACGGCGGTGATCCGGCCGTCCGCCACCTCCACGGCGACACCGGGCTCGACATACGTGTCCAGCCAGGCGTACTCCAACCAGTACGTCGTCCGTGTCGTCACCCGCAGGCCAGCCCTTCCAGTACGTCGGCGAGCGCGCTCACCCCGGCCACGCAGTCGTCCTCGGCCGCGAACTCGGCCGGGGAGTGCGAGACACCGGTGGGGTTGCGCACGAACAGCATGGCGGTCGGGATGCTCCCGGAGAGGATCCCGGCATCGTGTCCGGCACCGGTGCCCAGGACGGGCACGGTGAGACCGGTGTCGCGGCCGAGAACGCGCCCGAGTTCGTCCCGCAGGGCGTGATCGAACTCGACGATCGGCGTGAACGACTCGCGGACCACGTCCAGGTCGATGCCGTGCGCCTCCGCGTACTCCCGGGCCGCCTTCTCGATGCCGCCGACGACGGTGTCGAGGGTGGCCTGGTCGGCGGCGCGGGAGTCGAGCCAGCCGCGCACCAGGGAGGGGATGGCGTTGACGCCGTTCGGCTCGACGGCGATCTTGCCGAAGGTGGCGACGGCACCGGCGAGTTCGGCCTCGCGGCGGGCGGCGAGCACGGTCTCGGCGTACGACAGCATGGGGTCGCGCCGGTCGGCCAGCCGGGTGGTGCCGGCGTGGTTGGCCTCGCCGCGGAAGTCGAAGCGCCAGCGGCCGTGCGGCCAGATGGCGCTGGCGATACCGACCCGGTCACCGGACAGGTCCAGCGCCCGGCCCTGTTCGACGTGCAGTTCGACGAAGGCGCCGATGCGGGCGAGCCGCTCGGGGTCGGCACCGATGGCGTCGGGGTCGTGGCCGGCGGCCTCCATGGCCCGCGGCAGGGTGACCCCGTCCCCGTCGGTCAGCCGGTGCGCCTGCTCGACGCTGAGCTGCCCGGCGGTGAGCCGTGACCCGACACAGGCCAGCCCGAACCGGGCGCCCTCCTCGTCACCGAAGTTGACGATGGCCAGGGGCCTCGTGAGCTTCGCTCCCCTGCGGCGGAGTTCGTCGAGCGCGGCGAACGACGACACGACACCGAGGGGGCCGTCGAAGGCCCCGCCGTCCGGCACGGAGTCCAGGTGCGACCCGGTGACGACGGCGTCCCCGGCGGCGGGATCCCCCAGCCAGGCCCACTGGTTCCCGTTCCGGTCGACCTCGTACGTCAGCCCACGCGCCTCGGCCTGCTCCTTGAACCAGGCGCGGCACTCGGCATCGGCCGCGGTCCAGGCGAAACGCCGGTATCCACCGGAGTCGGGGTGCCGGCCGACGGGGAGCAGCTCCCGCCACATGGAATGGAAGGAGCCACCACCACTCACCGGCTGTACAGGCCGTGCCGCTGCAGGCCGCGCCGCTACAGGCTGTGCCGCTACAGGCTGTGCCGCTTCACGCTGTGGGCAGTCGTTCCGCAGGGCGGAACGGGTGGGCACAGCCGCACCCGCACCCGCACCCGCACCCGCACCCGCACCCGGCGACGAGACCTCGGCCCCCACCGGAGAGTCCCCGCGCTTCGTCACGCGGACTCACCTTCACGCATCGGGACGCGGACACCCCGCTCGTCCGCCACCGACTCCGCGATGTCGTACCCCGCGTCCACGTGCCGGATCACGCCCATCCCGGGGTCGTTCGTCAGTACCCGGCGGATCTTCTCGCCGGAGAGCTTCGTACCGTCGGCCACCGTCACCTGCCCCGCGTGGATGGACCGCCCCATCCCCACCCCACCGCCGTGGTGGATGGAGACCCAGGACGCACCCGACGCCACGTTCACCATGGCGTTCAGCAGCGGCCAGTCGGCGATCGCGTCGGACCCGTCCAGCATGGCCTCCGTCTCGCGGTAGGGCGAGGCCACGGAGCCGCAGTCGAGGTGGTCGCGGCCGATCGCCAGCGGCGCCGCCAGCTCGCCGCTCGCCACCATGTCGTTGAACCGCTCGCCGGCCTTGTCCCGCTCGCCGTAACCGAGCCAGCAGATACGCGCCGGCAGGCCCTGGAAGTGGACCCGCTCACCGGCCAGCTTGATCCAGCGGTGCAGGGACGCGTTTTGAATAGATTCAGCCTCGGGGAAGAGGTCGAGGATCGCCTTGTCGGTCTTGTGGATGTCGGAGGCCTCACCGGACAGGGCGGCCCAGCGGAAGGGGCCCTTGCCCTCGGAGAAGAGGGGGCGGATGTACGCCGGGACGAAGCCGGGGAAGGCGAACGCCCGCTCGTAGCCCGCCAGCTGCGCCTCGCCGCGGATGGAGTTGCCGTAGTCGAAGACCTCGGCGCCGGCGTCCATGAAACCGACCATGGCCTCGACGTGCTTGGCCATGGACTCACGGGCGCGGGTCGTGAAGCCCGCCGGGTCCTTGGCCGCCGCGTCCGCCATGTCCTCGAAGGCGACACCCACCGGCAGGTAGGCCAGCGGGTCGTGCGCCGAGGTCTGGTCGGTGACGATGTCGATGGGCGCGTTCATCGCGAGCAGCTGCGGGACCAGCTCGGCCGCGTTGCCGAGGACGCCGATGGAGAGCGGGCGGCGGGCGTCGCGGGCCTCGGTGGCCAGCTGGAGCGCGTGGTCGAGCGAGTCGGCCTTCACGTCGAGGTAGCGGTGCTCGATCCGGCGCTCGATGGCGCGCGGGTCGACGTCGATACAGATCACGACGCCGTCGTTCATGGTGACGGCGAGGGGCTGGGCGCCGCCCATGCCGCCGAGGCCGGCGGTGAGGGTGATGGTCCCGGCGAGGGTGCCGTTGAACTTCTTCGCGGCGACGGCGGCGAAGGTCTCGTAGGTGCCCTGGAGGATGCCCTGGGTGCCGATGTAGATCCAGGAGCCGGCGGTCATCTGGCCGTACATGGTCAGGCCGAGGGCCTCCAGACGGCGGAACTCCTCCCAGTTGGCCCAGTCGCCGACCAGGTTGGAGTTGGCGATGAGGACGCGCGGCGCCCACTCGTGGGTCTGCATCACGCCGACCGGGCGGCCGGACTGGACCAGCATGGTCTCGTCCTGCTTGAGGGTGCGCAGCGTGCGGACCATGGCGTCGAAGGAGCGCCAGTCGCGGGCGGCCTTGCCGGTGCCGCCGTAGACGACCAGCTTGTCGGGGTGCTCGGCGACCTCGGGGTCCAGGTTGTTCTGCAGCATCCGCAGGGCGGCTTCCTGCTGCCATCCCAGGGCGCTCAGTTCCGTACCGCGCGGTGCTCGTACGGGGCGGGGTCCTGACATGGTCTGCCTCCTAGCGAATGACGGCCAGTGAAGTGTTCCTGCGGTTATTCGGTTATTCACATCCTGGCCCGCTGAATAGAACTAGTCAATACATTGGTCCGCCAGCGCGGCCGCGTTCCGGATGTTTGGCTGGACTTATGGGCCTTAAGGGTGCGGACGACGACATGTCGGGGGGTGTCGTGGCGGACAACGAAGCGGAGATCGAAGCGGAGATCGAAGCGAGCGACGGAGCGGGCGGCGGAGTGGGCGGCGGAGTGGGCAGGGGCGGTCGCATGGACGACCGTGAGCGGGTGGTGCGGCGGGACGACGCCGTGCGGGCGGCGGTGGAGCAGGGACTGCTGGGGCCGGACGCGCCGATCGTAGGCCTGCTGGACGTGACCGGCATCCGTGCCTCGGCGGCGGCGCTGCGCCAGGCGTTCGAGGCGGTCGCGGCGCCCGGTGCCGCGATACTGCACGCCTTCGCGGTGAAGGCGAACCCGCTGGTGCCGGTGTTGCGGCTGCTGGCCGGGGAGGGCATCGGCGCCGAGGTGGCCAGCGCTGGCGAGCTGGCGCTGGCGCGGGCGGCCGGGGTACCGGTGGAGCGGACGGTGTTCGACGCGCCCGCGAAGACCGAGGCGGAGCTGCGCGAGGCGCTGGCGCTGGGCATCGCCGTGAACGCGGACAACCCCCAGGAGCTGGCCAGGATCGACGCACTGGTGACCGACGACGTACCCGGCGGCGGCCTCCCCCGCTCGCCGCTCGGGATCCGGGTGAACCCGCAGATCGGGGCCGGGAGCATCGGCGCCACCTCCACCGCGACGGCGACCTCGAAGTTCGGGGTGGGGCTGCGGGACGAGGGGGCGCGGGAGTGGGTCGTACGGGCGTTCACGGAGCGGCCGTGGCTGACGCGACTGCACGCGCACATCGGTTCACAGGGGATCTCGCTGTCGCTGCTGGCGCGCGGCGTGGCGGAGACGTACGCGCTGGCCGAGGAGATCAACGCGCGGATCGGGCGGCGGCAGATCGACACCCTCGACATCGGCGGCGGGCTGTCGGTCAACTTCGCGTCGGAGACGACGGAGCCGACGTACGCGCAGTACGCGCGGCTGCTCGCGGAGGCGGTGCCGGGGCTGTTCGACGGGCGGTACGGGCTGGTGACGGAGTTCGGGCGGTCGCTGCTGGCCCGGTACGGGACGGTGGTGGCCCGGGTGGAGTACGCCAAGAGCTCCGGCGGGCGACGGATCGCGGTGACGCACGCGGGCGTACAGGTGGCGGCGCGGACGGTGTACGTGCCGGGGACCTGGCCGCTCAGGATCGCCGCGTACGACGCCAAGGGACGGCCCAAGGAGGGCCCGGCGGTGGTGCAGGACGTGGCGGGGCCGGCCTGTTTCACGGGCGACCTGCTCGCCGAGGGGCGCGCACTGCCGCCGCTGGAGCAGGGCGACTACGCGGCCGCGCTGGACACCGGGGCGTACTACTTCGGCACCCACTACTCCTACAACTCCCTGGTTCGGCCCGGGGTTTACGGCTTCGGACCGGACGGCGCCGGGGGCGTGGCGTTCGCCGTCGTACGGGATCCGCAGACCGTCGCGGAGATCGTGGCCGATTCCGGAGGGGCGCACGCCGACGCGCTCACCACCCCGCGCACCACCGGAAGCCGTTGAGACACCCAGGACAGAGGGATCAACTGGCGTGAAAAGCAGCCCAGTTGACCAACACTAGTCTGCCGCAAGCATGTTCCACTGGAAAATGCCAAACGCATCCCTCCCGTCGCACACGTTGCGTAGTGTCTGCGTCACTCAACCGGAGAGCCAGGCGGTGGGAGGGGAGCCACGGTGCCCGGAATCGACGAGTGCTTACTGGAAGCGATGCGACTGCCCGGTGCCCGGGGGGCCGCGTTGGTCGACTGGACGAGCGGGCTGGCCCTGGGCACGGTCGGGGAGGCGCCCGGCGGTGACCACGAGACCACCGCGGCGGAGGCCGCCGAACTGGCCCGGCTCGCCGCCGAGCACGGGGCGTTCAGCACCGAGGACGACACCGAGGTGAGCCCCCCGGTGGAGGACCTGATCGTCAGCAACCGGGACAGCTACCACCTGCTGCGGTTCGTGGTCACCTCCTTCGACGCCACGGTGTTCCTGCATCTGTGGCTGGCCCGCGAGGACGGCAATCTCGCCCTCGCCCGGATCCGGCTCGGCGAGATGGCCGAGCGGCTGGTGCTGGGATGACCGTGGTCGACATACCTCCGCCGCTGCCGGTCCGGGACCGGACCGCCCCGCACGACGGGGCGGCCGGCGCGCTCTCGCCGATGCTGATACGCCTCGCCGAGGAGCGGGCCACCGGTGTCCTGGTCCGCGAGCACGGCACCCTGCACCTGGCCGAGGGCCGCGTGGTGCACGCCGAGAGCCCCCTCGCACCCGGCCTCGACGTGCTCCTCACGGCCCACGGCACGCTCGACGCGGCGGTCTGGCCGTGGACCGAGGACATACCCGCCGCGGTGCACCGGCTGCTCGACGCCGGCCTGCTGCCGAAAGGCGCTCTGGAACTGTGCCGGCTCGGCGCGCTGTACGACGCCGGGTACTTCGCGCTCGCGCCCAGCAGTACCCCTGGCCGGTTCCGCTACGGCACCCCGGCCGCCGCCGGCCCGCTCCCGGCGGTCCCCGTCACCGCCCTGGAGCGCGAGACCCTGCGCCGCCGCGAGCTGCTGTACCGGATCTGGCCCGACCCGTCGACGGACGGCACCCCGCTGATCCGCGCCGACCCGGTCGCGGCACCGCCGGTCACCCAGCGCCAGCGGGCGGTCCTGGACCGGGTGGACGGCGTCCGCACGGCCCCGGAGATCGCCCGGGAGCTGGGCCGGCCGGCCTTCCACACGCTGGTGGACATACGGCGGCTGGCGGCGGCCGGACTCCTCGCCCCGAGGCGCACCACGGCCGCCCCACCCCGGCTCCCCCCGGTCACCGACCCCGACATCGCGCTGCTGAAGAGGCTCAGGGATGCGCTGGAGGCCCTTTGAACGGCACCGCCCCGCCGAGAGGAGACAGCTGATGGCGGCAGAACCCGGCAGCTCCGACAGAGAGGCCGTCCTCGACGAACTGCGCCGGTTACGCACCCGGATGCCCCAGCTCACCGGCGCCCTCGCGGCCGGCGTGGACGGCCTGGTCGTCGCGCACGACTGCCCGGGGGTCGACCCGGAGGGCCTCGCCGCCCTGACCGCGGCCGAGCTCGGCGTCGCCGTGCGGGTCTCCGACGCCACCGGCAAGGGCGAGCTCAGGGAGCTGCTGGTACGCGGTGAGGACGGCTATGTCGCCACCTACGCGGCCGGCCGCAGCGTCGTACTCGCCCTGCTCGCCGAGGACCGGGTGAACGTCGGCCGGCTGCACCTGGAGGGCCGCCGGGCCGCCGCCCGCATCGGAGAGCTGGTCGACGCCGCCGAGGCCGCCGCCAAGGCCCTGCGCCCGGCCCGCACCACACCAGCCACACGGACCAGAACCGCGCGCACGCCACGGACCAGCACCACCACCGACGCGCGCACCGCAACCGACAGTTGAAAGGAAACAGAAAGTCATGGCCAACACCGAAACCGCGCTGAAAGAGGCCCTCACCTCCATCGAGGGCGCCACCGGCGTCGCGCTCGTCGACTACACCAGCGGGATGGCGCTGGGCACGATGGGCGGCAGCAAGACCTTCGACCTCAACGTGGCCGCCGCCGGCAACACGGACGTGATCCGCGCCAAGATGCGCACCATGGAGCACCTGGGGCTCAAGGGCGAGATCGAGGACATCCTGATCACGCTCTCCACCCAGTACCACCTGATCCGGCTGCTCAAGGGCCGGGGCGGCAACGGCCTCTTCCTCTACCTGGTCCTGGACATCTCCCGGTCCAACCTGGCGATGGCCCGGCACCAGCTGAAGCGCATAGAGGAGGACCTGGAGGTCTGACCTCCGGGCCCCGGGTTCACACCAGTGCCGCGGTGCGGCGGCGCGCCCCGCCCGGGGCCGCGTCGCCCGCCGCGATGCCGGTACCTCGATACGCCTTGACGGCCTTGCCCGCCGGACGGCCGCCGCGCCCGTCGAGCCAGTCGACGCGCAGCCACACCAGCTGCTCCTCGGCCCGCTCCCGGCGGCCCAGCCAGGCAGCCTTCAGCCGCAGCCCGGTGCCGGTCCCGGCGAGCAGCATGCCGCCGGCGGCCGGCACCGCGAAGGCGCTGCCGAGCGCCACGGCGCAGGCCAGCAGCAGCCACCAGCGGTGCCCACGGCGCCAGTTGCGCACGGTCACCGCCCGGTCCTGGAGCACGTCGTGCTTGCCGGCCCGGGCGGCCCCGCGCAGCAGCGCGGTGTACCGCTTGCGGCGGGTGAGCGCCACGACGACGGCGCCGACGATGAACAGCGCGGCCCCGGCCAGGACGCCGATCCGCCGCCCCGTGATCCCCTCGGGCAGCACGCCGACCCCGGCCGCGAACACCCCGAACCACCACAGCGGGGCGGCCCCGGCCCGTACGACCACGGCCACCCGGGCCAAGCCCTGTCCGCCCCGTGCTCCTCGTCCCGCACGCGCCATGTCCGCAGCCTCCTCGCCTGTCCGGTCCGTAGGGCGGGACGCTAACCGCAGAAAGTGAGACGAGTCTTAAAGCGGGCTATTCGACGAACAGCCCCCGGGCCGCCGCCCGCGCGTCGAACTCCTCCAGGCGGGCCTGCGCGTCCGGCAGGTCGTCGGCCATCGCCTCCAGGAGCACCCGGCCCAGCAGCATCGGCGCGCACGCCGTGTCGAAGGCGAGCCCGGTACCGACGGCGGCCGGCAGCAGCAGGTCGGAGACCTTGGCCACGGGCGCGAAGGCGGAGTCGGCGACGGTCACGACGGTCAGCCCGGCCGTCTTCGCATAGCCCAGGATGTCCACGACCTCGCGCGGATGCCGGGGCAGCGCGAAGCACAGCAGCGCCGTCGCACCCGCCCGTACGGCCGCGTCGATACGGTCGTGGATCATCGTGCCGCCCTCGTCGAGCAGCCGGACGTCCGGGTGGACCTTGGCGGCGAAGTAGGCGAAGCCGTACGCCTGCGAGGCGGCCGCCCGCAGCCCGAGCACCGGCAGCGGCCGGGACGCGGCCAGCACCCGGCCGGCCTGCTGCACCGGACGCGGGTCGGCGAGCACCTCGGCGAGGTGCCGCAGGTTCTCGATCTCGGCCTCGACGGCCTGCTGGTACTCGTTGTACGACCCGTTGCCGGCCGCCTGTTCGGCGGGCACCACCTCGCGCAGGTGCTTGCGCAGCGCCGGGTAGCCGTCGAAGCCGAGGGCGACCGCGAACCGGGTCACGGACGGCTGGCTGACCCCGGCCAGTTCGGCCAGCTCCACGCTGGACAGGAAGGGCACGTCTGCGGCGCGCCGCACCATGCTGTGCGCGATGCGCCGCTGGGTCGGCGTCAGCCGGTGCCCCTCGAAGAGCGCCTGCAACCGAGTCGCAGGGCTGTCGGTCACGTTCATGACGTGCTCCCCCTCCAGATGTCCGTGAACCGGTCGAGCAGCCCGGCCGCCGTCGTGACGTCGTCCGTGAGCGGCCGGTCGGCCGGGTCCGCCTCCAGCGCCGCCTCGGCGAGCTCCAGCGCCCGGCCCGCCCCGAGCCCGGGTTCGGGACTCAGGTCGCGCTGGCGCAGCGCCCGTACGGCGGCGACGAGTTCGCAGCCGACCACCAGACGGTACGCACGGCAGGCGCGCAGCGTTTGACGGGCGGCGAGCGAGGCGAAACTGGCCTGCTCCTCGACGCCTCGGGAGAGTACAGCGTGCCCGAGGGAGGCGGGCGCGGAGAAGGCGCGCAGATCGCCGAGGGCGGCGCCGGCGGCGTACTCCAGGATCATCACGCCGGAGGAGGCGGCCTCCTGGTCGGCGAGGAAGGGCCGCAGGCGGGTGAAGGCGGGCTCGTTGAGGGAGGAGAGCCGGGAGGTGGACAGGCGCGCGACCTGGGTGACGGCGAGCCGGAAGTGGTCCAGCGCGAGGGCGAGTTGGGCCTGGTAGAAGCCGCCGTGGTGGTAGGCGGCGAGATCCTCCGACGAGATGAGGGGGTTCTCGGCGGCCGCGTTGATCTCGATCGCCAGCACCTGTTCCAGGGCGTCGGCGGCGTCCTGGGCCGGGCCGTGGATCTGGGGCAGACAGCGGAAGCCGTAGGGGTCCTGGATACGGCCGAGCGGCGGGGTGGGCCGGTCGGCGGCGCCGATCAGCTCCCGCATGCGGCGGGCGACCTCGACACTGCCCCGGTGCGGGCGGGCCGCGTGCACGGGGGCCGCGTAGGCCTCGTGGGACCCGTCGACGGCGAGCAGCGACAGGGCCGCCACGACCTGGGTGGCCTCGATCAGCCCGCGCAGCTCGTGCAGGGCGAGCGCCGACTGGCCGAGGGTGAGGGCGTTGCTGCTGATCAGGGCGAGGGCGTCGTTGTTGTCCAACGGCTGGGGATCCGGGGCCTTCTCGCCCCGCCAGGGGTGCTCCCCGGCCAGCGCCAGCCCCACCTGGGCCAGCGCGGCGATGTCCCCGGTGCCGACCGAGCCGAACTCGTTGACGACCGGGTAGACCCCCGACTCCAGCGCCTCGCACAGGGCGGTGACGACGCTCGGCCGCAGTCCCGCGCCGCCCGCCAGCAGCTGGTTGGCCCGCACCGCGAGCATCGCGCGCACCTGCCGGGCGGGCAGCTCCTCGCCGATCGCCCCGGCATGGCTGCGCAGCAGCCGCAGTCCGTGCCCCGCGGCCGCCTCGGTGGGCACGTCCTCGTTCCGGTTGGCGCCGACGCCGGTCGAACGGCCGTAGACGCGCCCGGTCGCGGCGATCTGCCGGGCGGCATTCCAGGACGCGTCCGCGCGCCGCATCCCGTCCGTGCCGGGGACCGGCCGGGCGGCGCCGTCGGCGAGTCGTACGACATCCTCGACGCCCATTCCGATGCCGTCGAGGATCACCAGGCCGGAATGCGCTATTCCGGGTGTGTCCACGATGCGAGACGACAACACGCCCAAACTCCCCTCAATCCGGACATCCGATCTTGCCTTGCGGTCATCCGTTACCTCGGATTAACGCCAGACCGTTGACAAGCTATTCACCTACGAAGAACTCTGCATGACGTTATACAGCCGGGCAAGGGACATCTCATGATCCAGTTCGACGCGGTCCACAAGCGCTTCCCCAACGGCACGACAGCAGTCCACGATCTCTCCCTGGAGATGCCGGAGGGCGGGGTGACCGTCCTGGTCGGCTCCTCCGGTTGCGGCAAGACCACCACCCTGCGGATGATCAACCGGATGGTCGATCCGACCTCCGGCACCATCCGGGTCGGCGGCAAGGACGTCCTCGAACAGGACGCGGCCGAACTGCGCCGCTCCATCGGGTACGTCATCCAGCAGGCCGGGCTCTTCCCGCACCGCACGGTGCTCGACAACATCGCCACCGTCCCGCTGCTGCTCGGCTGGAACCGGAAGAAGGCCCGCGCCCGCGCCGCCGAACTCCTGGAGACCGTGGGCCTGGCCGCCGACGCCGGCAAGCGCTACCCGCACCAGCTCTCCGGCGGCCAGCAGCAGCGCGTCGGCGTGGCCCGCGCGCTCGCCGCCGACCCGCCGGTACTCCTGATGGACGAGCCGTTCGGCGCGGTCGACCCGGTGGTGCGAACCCAGCTCCAAGACGAACTCCTGCGCCTTCAGAAGGAGTTGAACAAGACCATCGTCTTCGTCACGCACGACGTCGATGAGGCCGTACGGCTCGGCGACCGTATCGCGATCTTCCGTACCGGCGGCCACCTCGTCCAGTGCGCGCCACCGGCCGAGCTGCTGGCCCGGCCCGCGGACGACTTCGTGGCCGACTTCCTCGGCGCGGAAAGGGGACTGAAGCTGCTGTCCCTGAAGACCCTGGCCGACGTCCCGCAGGGCCCGGCGCCCCACGGGGACTGGACCCTCGTACTCGACGCGGCGGGCAAGCCCCTGCACTGGGCGTCGAAGGACGCCGAACTCCCCGTACGGCCGCTCGGGGACGACGACTCCCTGCTGGCGGCCATCGGCGAGTCGATCGCCTCCCCCACCGGGCTCGTCGCCCGGGTCGACGCGCAGGGCGTCCTCACCGGCGTCTCGTCGCGCGACGACATCCACCTCCACGCCGGTCAGGCCCACACCGAGGCCCGGGTGGTGGCCGCATGACCATCGACTGGTCGTGGATAGCCGACCACACCGACGACCTCACCAGCCTCACGCTCTCCCACCTCCAGGCCGCGATGACCGCCGTCTTCCTCGGCCTGCTGATCTCCCTGCCGCTCGCGGTGCTCGCCCACCGGGTCCGCCCCCTGCGCGGCTTCCTGCTCGGCCTGTCGAACGTGCTCTTCACGATCCCGTCGATCGCGATCTTCGTCCTGCTGCTGCCGATCAGCGGCCTGACCCGCACCACCACGGTCATCGGCCTCACCGTCTACACGCTGGTGGTGCTGCTGCGGAACACGGTCGAGGGGCTGGACTCGGTCCCGGCGAAGACCAAGGAGGCGGCCAAGGCGATGGGCACCCGCCCGCTGCGCACCCTCCTCACGGTCGAGTTCCCGCTGGCCCTCCCGGTGATCATGGCGGGCGTCCGGATCGCCACGGTCATGTCCATCTCGCTGGTGAGCGTCGCCACCTACATCGGCGACGGCGGGCTCGGCCAGCTCTTCACCGACGGCTTCCAGCGCGACTTCCCGACCCCGGTGATCGCGGGCGTGGTGCTCACGATCCTGCTCGCGGTGGTCGCCGACGCCCTGCTGGTGGCCCTCCAGTACGTCCTCACCCCGTGGCGCAGGAGGCGAGCCTGAGATGTACGAGCTGTTCAAGAACCTCGGCACCTGGCTGACCAGCGGCTCCCAGTGGGCCGGCCCGGACGGCATCGCCCACCGGCTCGCCGAGCACCTCCAGTACTCGCTGCTCGCGACCCTGATCGCCGCCGCGATCGGCCTCCCGATCGGCCTGCTGATCGGCCACACCGGCAAGGGCGCGTTCGTCGCCATCAACCTGGCGTCCTTCGGCCGCGCGCTGCCCACCGTCGGTCTGGTCGTCCTGGTCTTCCTGGCCGGCGGTCTGTCGATGCTGCCGGTGTACGTGGCGCTGGTCGCCCTCGCCGTGCCGGCGATCGTCACCAACACCTACGCCGGGATGACGGCCGTCGACCCGGACGTCCGCGACGCCGCCCGCGGCCAGGGCATGCGCGGCCACCAGGTCCTCTTCCAGGTCGAACTGCCGCTGGCGCTGCCCCTGATCATGACGGGCCTGCGCCTCGCGCTCATCCAGGTCGTGGCCACGGCCACCGTCGCCGCGTACGTCTCCTTCGGCGGCCTCGGCCGCTACGTCTTCGACGGACTCGCCCAGCGCGACCTCGTCCAGGTGCTCGGCGGCGCGGTGCTGGTCGCGGTCGTCGCCATCGTCCTGGACCTGCTGCTGAGCAGCCTCCAGCGCTTCCTCTTCCTCCCCCACGCTCGAACAACCTCGCGCGGGGGCACCCCCACCCGCACTTCCTAGGGACCCCTCGATGAACCGACGCACTCTCCTCGGCGGCCTGTTCGCAGCGGCCTCCGTCCCCGCCCTCGCCGCCTGCTCCAGCGGCATCACCTCCCTGAACGAGCAGAGCGGTTCGACCGCCGGCGGCGGCTCCAGCAAGGGCGGAATCACCATCGGCACCGCCAACTACACCGAGAACCAGGTGCTCGGCTACCTCTACGCGGCCGTGCTCCAGAAGGCCGGCGTGAAGGTGAAGGTCCGCCCGAACCTCGGCACCCGGGAGATCGTGATCCCCGCGCTCAAGGCGGGCGACATCGACCTGCTCCCCGAGTACCAGGGCTCCCTCCTCAACTACCTCGCTCCGAAGGACACCTCCGACGAGCCGGGCACCATCCAGAACGCGCTCACCCTGGCGCTGCCCAGCGGCCTCCAGGTACTGGGCTACGGGCAGGCGGCCGACTCCGACTGCTTCGTCGTCACCCGGGCGACCGCGCGGAAGTACGGTCTGACCTCCCTCGCCGACCTGGCCAAGGCGAACGGCGAACTGGTCATCGGCGCGGCGGCCGAGGTGAAGAAGCGGCGGATCGGCACGGTAGGGCTGCAGGAGGTGTACGGCGTCGAGTTCAAGGAGTTCAAGTCGCTGGATTCCGACGGGCCGCTGGTCAAGGGCGCGTTGAAGAAGGGCGACGTGGACGTGGCGAACCTGTTCACCACCGACACCGACATCGCGGCCAACGACTGGGTGGTGCTGACCGACCCCAAGAACCTGATCCCCAGCCAGCACATCGTCCCGCTGATCGCCGACCGCAAGGCCGACGACACGGTCCGCAAGGCCCTCGCCCGGCTCGGCAACGTCCTCACCACCGAGCAGCTCACCCAGCTCAACAGCCAGGTCGACAACGACAAGAAGGACCCGGAGGACGTGGCGGCCGCGTACGCCAAGGAGCACGGGCTGGCCTGATCACGAAGGCGTACAGCAAGATCGATGACCTGATGACGGAAGTACCAAATGTCCGCAAACAGGCACGCGGAGTGACCGGACGTTTGCTTACGGTGAGGAAGTGCCAACAGCACCGCACCTGAACTCTGTGAACTCTGAGGAAGCGTCATGGCCTCGAACCGCAGGGCCTTTCTGACCGCCACCGCAACCGCCACCGCCGTCGGCGCGCTGACCGTCGCCCCCACCCCGGCGACGGCCGGCACCGGCCGACCGCACTCCCCCGCTCCCGCCACCGCCACCGCCGCACTGGACGAACTCCTCGCCGGCAACCGGCGGTACGCGGCCGGCCGCCCGCGCCGCCCGCACGACATCGTCGGCCACCGCCGGCTGCTGGCCGGCGGACAGCACCCGTTCGCCGTCGTCCTCGGCTGCATCGACTCCCGGGTCGTCCCCGAGCTGGTCTTCGACCAGGGCCTCGGCGACCTGCTGTGCATAAGGACGGCCGGACAGGTGCTGGACGAGGCCGTGCTCGGTTCGATCCAGTACGGCGTGGAGGAACTGCGCGTCCCGCTGGTCATGGTGCTCGGCCACGAGCGCTGCGGGGCCGTCGCCGCCACGCTCGGCCGGCTGCGCACCGGCGCAGCCGTCCCCGGTCATCTGGAACTCCTCGTCGAGGAGATCACCCCGGCCGCCCGCCGCACCAGGGCGCTGCCCGGCGACTGGGCCGAGCACACCATACGGGCGCACACGGCCTGGGTGCGGGACGCTATCCGGGCGGATCCCGCGTTCGCGGGGGCGTCGGTGGTCGCGGCACGGTTCGACCTGGACAGCGGGCTGGTGTCGCTGCTGCCCTGAGGGCGGGCCCCCGGAGAAGTGCGGGGGCTTACCCCAGTGCGCCGGGCGCCCCGGCTCCCTACCGTGGGCTCCATGACGGACGCGCATGACACCGACCTGAAGAAGGAACTCGCCGCCACCCTGCACGCCCGCAGGGAACTGGGACCCGAGTACGAGTCGGAACTGGCCGACTCCTTCCTGGAGAAGATCGACCAGCGCATCGACGGCGCGGTGGAGCGCCGGCTGCGCAGGACCCTGGCCGAGCAGCAGCTCCAGGTGGCCCGGGGCGCGCGGCGCGGCAAGGGTACCGACTCCTGGGGAGAGCGGTTCGGTTTCGCGATCGTCTCGCTGGTGCTGGCGGTCCCGCTGTCGGCGCTCGGCGGCACGTTCGGCGGCACGACCGGCCTGATCGCCACCTGGCTCGGCATCGTCGGCGTGAACATGGCCCAGGCGGTCCGCTTCAACCCGGGCGTGTTCCGCCGCTCCGACCGCGAGGACTGACCCGCGACCCCGCGGGTCACACCTGCCGGGTCGGCAGGACGACGACCTGCCGCAGGTTGACGTGGCGGGGCCGGCTCGTCACATAGCCCACCAGGTCGGCGATGTCCTCGGCGGCCAGCGAGCCCATTCCCTCGACCATGCCGCCCAGTTGCTCCCGCAGTTCGGCCGACCCGATGTGGTCGGCCAGTTCGGTCTCCGTCAGCCCCGGCTCGACATTGGTGACCCGCACGTCACGCGGCCCGAACTCGGCGCGCAGCAGCTGCGAGAGATGGGTGACGGCGGCCTTGGTGGCGCCGTACACCGCGTAGGTGGGGAAGACGGCGTGCGCGCCGACGGACGACACATTGACGAGATCGGCGGTGCGGCCCTGCGCCGCGGCTTCCACCAGGTCCCCGGTGAAGGCCCGCAGCACCCGCAGCACACCGGTGACGTTAATGTCGATCATGCGCTGCCACTCGTCGAGCCGGCCGTCGTCGATCGGGTGGGGCAGCATCACACCGGCGTTGTTGACGACGAGGTCGACGGTGCCGTGGGCCGCGTGCACCGCGTCCGCCGCCGCCTGCACGGACGCGTCGTCGGTGACGTCGGCGGTGACGGCGAGGGCCTGACCGCCGTTCGCCCGGATCTTCGCCACGACGGTCTCCAGCCGGTCCGCGCGCCGGGCGAGCAGCGCCACCCGGGCGCCCGACTCGGCGAGCCGCAGGGCGACGGCCGCCCCGATCCCGCTGGCGGCTCCGGTGACGACCGCGGTACGGCCGGACAGGTTGTCGTACGACATGAGGTACTCCCTGGTCAGTGCCGCCGGGCAGGCCCCGGTGGCTGGTCTCCACCCTCGCCGGATCCGGGCGCCCTACCCAGGGATGCGTTTTTCCTGGGTCTGGCAGAACCAGGCTGGGAAGGGGCCGCTCCTCTACGATCGAAGCCATGGACGGGGATCTCGGAGACTTTCTGCGTTCGCGCCGCGCCCGGATCCGGCCCGAGGAGGTGGGGCTGCCCTCGCACGGGCGGCGCCGCGTGCCGGGCCTGCGCCGGGAGGAAGTGGCGCAGCTGGCGGGCGTGAGTGTCGACTACTACATCCGGCTTGAGCAGGGCAGGGGGCCCGGGGGCCCCGCCCGGACGAAGTCCGGGGGAGTCTCGGACGCGGTGCTGGACGCGATCGCCCGGGTGCTGCGCCTGGACGAGACCGAGCACGCCTATCTGCGGACGGTGGCCCGCCCCGGCCGCAAGGGCACCGTCCGCCCGGCCGGCCCGCTGGTGCGCCTTGGTGTGCAGCTGCTGCTGGACGGCATGGACCGGACGCCGGCGTTCGTGCTGGGCCGCCGGATGGACGTGCTCGCCTGGAACGCGCTCGGCGACGCGGTGAACGGCTTCAGCAGGCTGGCCCCGGCCGAGCGCAACATCCCGCGCCATGTGTTCCTGGACCCGGCGGCCGCGGACTTCTACCCCGACTGGGCGGCCGCCGCCGCCCAGACCGTCGCCAATCTGCGGATCGACGCGGGCCGCCACCCCGACGACCCCCGCATGGCCGCGCTGATCGGCGAACTCTCCCTGAAGAGCGCGGACTTCCGCCGGCTGTGGGCGGACCACGAGGTCAAGGTGTGCGCGTACGGCGTGAAGCGCATCCAGCACCCGGTCGCCGGACTGCTCGTCCTCCCCTACGAGACCCTCACGGTCCCGACGGCCCCGGACCAGACCCTCGTCGCGTACACCCCGGAACGGGGCTCGGAGACGGCGGAACGGCTTGCGCTGCTGGGGAGCTGGGCGACGACCGGCTGAGCCGGGCCGGGCCGGGAAAAGTAATGCGCGGGGACCGCCGCACCCCCGTTACCGGGGGGCGGGACGACGGCGGTCCCCGCGAGGGACATGGACCGGGTCAGGGCCGGGTCTCACGTCCAAGCGTCCATGGAGGTCCGGGAGCCGCTCCGGAGGTCCTTGGACGTTCGGTGCCGGCCGGGGCGGGGAGCCGCTCCCGCCCTGCCGACACCCACCAATGTGCCGGACCCGTGTTAAGTGTGTGCTGCGTGGACGTGACACGCTCGTACCACTTCCGCGAAGTCCACCGCTTGGACAGGAGACCGTAAGTTCCCCGGTGTCACGGGCAGTTCACCGGACGTTCGCTAGTGCTTGCCGCCCTTGGCGAGAAAGGCCAGCAGGTCCTGCCGGCTGACGACGCCCTTGGGCTTGCCCTCGACGAGGACGATCGCCGCGTCCGCCGCGCCCAGCACCGACATCAGGTCGCCGACCGGCTCGCCGGAGCCGACCTGCGGCAGCGGCGCGCTCATGTGCTTCTCCAGCGGATCCTCCAGGGAGGCCCGCTTGCTGAACAGCGCGTCGAGCAGCTCCCGTTCGACGACCGAGCCGACGACCTCGGCGGCCATCACGTCCGGGTGCCCGGCGCCCGGCTTGACGACCGGCATCTGCGAGACGCCGTACTCGCGCAGCACCTCGATGGCCTCCCCGACGGTCTCCTCCGGGTGCATGTGGACGAGGGACGGGATGGAGCCGCCGGCCTTGTCGCTGAGCACGTCGGCGACGCGGGCGCTGGGACCCTCGTCCTCCAGGAAGCCGTAGTCGGCCATCCACTCGTCGTTGAAGATCTTGCTGAGGTAGCCGCGGCCGCTGTCCGGGAGGAGGACGACCACCACGTCGTCCGGGCCCAGCCGCTCGGCGACCCGCAGCGCGGCCACGACCGCCATGCCGCAGGAGCCGCCGACCAGGAGGCCCTCCTCCTTGGCCAGCCGCCGGGTCATCTGGAAGGAGTCCTTGTCGGACACGGCGACGATCTCGTCAGCGACGGTCCGGTCGTAGGCGGTCGGCCAGAAGTCCTCACCGACGCCCTCGACGAGGTACGGCCGCCCCGACCCGCCGGAGTACACGGAACCCTCCGGGTCCGCGCCGATGACCTGGACCCGGCCGTCGCTGGCGTCCTTCAGATAGCGGCCGGTACCGGAGATGGTGCCGCCGGTCCCCACGCCCGCCACGAAATGGGTGATCTTCCCCTCCGTCTGCTCCCACAGCTCGGGGCCGGTCGAGTGATAGTGCGACAGGGGGTTGTTGGGGTTGGAGTACTGGTCCGGCTTCCAGGCGCCGGGGGTCTCCCGGACGAGCCGGTCGGAGACGTTGTAGTACGAGTCCGGGTGCTCGGGGTCGACGGCGGTGGGGCAGACGACGACCTCGGCGCCGTACGCACGCAGCACGTTGATCTTGTCGGTGCTGACCTTGTCGGGGCACACGAAGATGCACTTGTACCCCTTCTGCTGGGCCACGATCGCCAGGCCCACCCCGGTGTTTCCGCTGGTCGGCTCGACAATGGTCCCGCCAGGGCGAAGCTCCCCGCTCTTCTCGGCGGCCTCGATCATCCGCAGGGCGATGCGGTCCTTCACGGAACCGCCCGGGTTGAAGTACTCGACCTTGGCGAGCACGGTGGCCTGGATGCCCTGGGTGACGCTGTTGAGCCTCAGCAGCGGGGTGTTGCCGACGAGGCTGATCATCGAGTCGTGGAATCGCACCGTTGTCTCCGGTTGCTTTCAAAAGAAGTGGTCCTGGTGGTGCGGCCAGCCTAAGGCCCGCTCCGGAGGTTCACTCCCTGTTGAGATTGGCGGACGGCCAGTACGGGGCAAGGAGTGGATGTACGGGCAACGAGGAGGTGGCGGCGACGTATGTCGAGCATGTCTAGGGCACGGGTGGCCCGGCGGATCGCGGCCGGGGCGGCGTACGGCGGAGGCGGGGTCGGGCTGGTCGGCGCGGCCGCGGTGGGCCTGGTGCTGGCCGAGGTGCGGATGGCCAGGACCCGGGTGGGCAACGGCAACAGCGGCGGCCGGGTGCCGATGGCGGACGGCCGCTACGGCGACGCGTACGGCACCGGTGAGCCTCCGCTGCGCCTGACGATGCTCGGCGACTCCACGGCCGCGGGGCAGGGGGTGCACCGGGCCGCGCAGACGCCGGGCGCGCTGCTGGCGTCGGGCCTCGCGGCGGTGGCGGAACGCCCGGTCGAGTTCACCAACGTGGCGCTGCCCGGCGCCCAGTCCGACGACCTGGACCGCCAGGTGGCGCTGGTCCTGGGCTCGGCCTCGCCGGCCCCCGACGTCTGCGTGATCATGATCGGCGCGAACGACGTCACCCGCCGCATGCCGCCGACCCGCTCGGTGCGCCACCTCTCGGCAGCGGTCCGCCGGCTGCGCACGGCGGGCGCGGAGGTCGTGGTCGGCACCTGCCCCGACCTGGGCACGATCGAGCCGGTACGACAGCCGTTGCGCTGGCTGGCCCGGCGGGCGTCGCGCCAGCTGGCGGCGGCCCAGACGATCGGCACGGTCGAGCAGGGCGGCCGCACGGTGTCGCTGGGCGACCTACTGGGCCCCGAGTTCGCCGCGAACCCCCGCGAGCTCTTCGGCCCCGACAACTACCACCCCTCGGCGGAGGGCTACGCCACCGCGGCGATGGCGGTGCTCCCCACGGTCTGCGCGGCCCTCGGCCTGTGGCCGGACGAGGAGGAGCGCCCCGACGTCACCCGCCGCGAGGGTTTCCTCCCGGTCGCCCGCGCTGCGGCGGAGGCGGCGGCCGAGGCCGGCACGGAGGTCACGGCGGCGATGCCGACGGGGCCGCGGGGACCGTGGGCCCTGCTGAAGCGCCGCCGGCGCCACCAGGTCGACGAGCCGCCCGCCCTCCCGGCCGACTCGGCTTCCGAGGAGGCGAGGTCGAGGGCGGGCACGACCGACTAGGGCGGAGGGGAAGCGGTGCGCCCCGAGGGGGGCATGCCGGGGAGGCGGTGAGCTGGGGCGGGGGGCGCTTGCCGGCGCCGGCATTGTGCCGCGGCGCCCACCCTCCCCGACGGCCCGGCGGCGCGACTGCCCGCAGCTACGACGTGCCCCGAAGGGGCGCGGAACTGCGCGACCAGACCCCACGCGCCCGCACGGACCCACGCACCCCCTCGACACCGAAAAAGCAAGCGCTTAGAAAGTGCGGCCAGTGTCACACCGCGGTACCGGTGACCGATGACATACGTGCGGGTAACTTCCCAAGCAGCCCTGCCAGTCCCCGCGCCCACCCGTCGCCCGACCACCACCCCTCAACGAGGCGCTACGCGCCGCCCCTTCCCTCTGGAGCCGTGAGATGCCCGAAGCCGTCATCGTCTCGACCGCCCGTTCCCCGATCGGCCGTGCCGTCAAGGGCTCCCTGAAGGACCTGCGCCCCGACGACCTCACCGCGACGATCATCCAGGCCGCCCTCGCCAAGGTCCCCGAGCTGGACCCGAAGGACATCGACGACCTGATGCTCGGCTGCGGCCTCCCCGGCGGCGAGCAGGGCTACAACCTCGGCCGGATCGTCGCCGTACAGATGGGCATGGACCACCTCCCCGGCTGCACGATCACCCGTTACTGTTCCTCGTCCCTCCAGACCAGCCGCATGGCGCTGCACGCCATCAAGGCCGGCGAGGGCGACGTGTTCATCTCGGCCGGTGTCGAGATGGTCTCCCGGTTCGCCAAGGGCAGCTCGGACGGCCTCCCGGACACCATGAACCCGCTGTTCGCCGAGGCGCAGGCCCGTACCGCCGCCACGGCCGCGTCCGAGGGCTCCACCTGGCACGACCCGCGCGAGGACGGCCTGGTCCCCGACCCGTACATCGCGATGGGCCAGACCGCCGAGAACCTGGCCCGCGCCAAGGGCGTCACCCGCCAGGACATGGACGAGTTCGGCGTCCGCTCCCAGAACCTCGCCGAGGAATCCATCAAGAACGGCTTCTGGGAGCGCGAGATCACCCCGGTGACCCTCCCCGACGGCACGGTCGTCAGCAAGGACGACGGCCCGCGCGCCGGCGTCACCCTGGAGGGCGTGGCGGGCCTGAAGCCGGTCTTCCGCCCCGACGGCCTGGTCACGGCCGGCAACTGCTGCCCGCTGAACGACGGCGCGGCCGCCGTGATCATCATGTCCGACACCAAGGCCCGCGAGCTCGGCCTCACCCCGCTCGCCCGGATCGTGTCGACCGGCGTCACCGGCCTCTCCCCCGAGATCATGGGCCTCGGCCCGGTGGAGGCCTCGCAGCAGGCCCTGCGCCGTGCCGGCCTGACCATCGACGACATCGACCTGGTCGAGATCAACGAGGCGTTCGCCGCCCAGGTGATCCCCTCCTACCGCGACCTGAACATCCCGCTGGAGAAGCTGAACGTGAACGGCGGCGCCATCGCCGTCGGCCACCCCTTCGGCATGACCGGCGCCCGCATCACCGGCACGCTCATCAACTCCCTCCAGTTCCACGACAAGCAGTTCGGTCTGGAGACGATGTGCGTCGGCGGCGGTCAGGGCATGGCGATGGTCATCGAGCGCCTGAGCTGAGCCACCGTACGGCCCCCGAGTGACCCCTGAGTGACCGTCACGGAACCCACCGTGACGCCACGGCCCGGTGTTCGAGAAAACTCCGAACACCGGGCCGATTTGTGATCCAATCTCCCCCAGGATGTGACCTATCTCCCTCTGCGGGGATATCTCCGCAGGTCAACGTGGCTGTCCAGGCAAACCTGGGGGTCAAAGTCCTGTCCGTTTCGTGACGTTACGCACTGACAGCTTGATAGTCCACCCTTCAAGCTGATGTAGGAAGTCGGGGGTCGACTTTGAACCGGGAGTACGTCAGTGAGCGCCATGCCGATCGCCTTGCTGCTCACCACGGCCGCCACGGGCGCCGTGGGCGTCGCTGTCCTGCGCACCGTTCTGAAGCTGCGCCGTCAGGTCGCCGAGCTGCACACCCAGCTTGCCCAGAACCAGGCCGCCGCGATGCGCGCCCTGTTGCCGGCCGCCCGCAGTCATGCGGACGCCGAGCAGATACGGGCCGCCGTGGCCGAGGCGCTGGCCGAGGAGCGGGAGCGGGAACTGGCCGAGGCGCGGGCCTTCTGGGCCGCGCAGGAGGCGCGTGACGCCTCCGACACGCCGTCCCTGCTGGGCCTGGCGGACGGTGAGCCGTTCCTGCCCCGGCAGGGCGACTTCGTGGGCCTGGAGCCGGTCGCCGAGCCGGCCGCGGAGGCCGACGACTTCGCCGGGGGCGCCCCCAGTGAGTCCCCGGAGCTGGCCGCGGCCCGCCGTCGTCACCCGTCCCATCCGGACTTCGTACCGGTGCAGTCGCCGGTGGTGAACGACCATGAGCGCACGGTCGCGACGCTGGAGCAGTTGGCCGAGTCCCGGGTCGAGCTCTCCGACGTGCGCCCCGGGCCGCTGGGCACGCTGGACGTCTACGTCTTCGCCGACGGCACGACGCTGTGCATGACACCGGGGCACCGGGAGACGGCTGAGCGGCTGGCCGCGGCGCTGAGCGCGGGCGAGACGCCGTACCTGCTGGGCGGGTCGGGGATCTCCGGCGCCTACACGCTGACGTTCGCGTGCGGCGAGGAGAACGTGTACATCCTGGCGGACCGGGTCATAGCGTCGCTGTGAGCTGTTGAGGGTGCGGGGCCGGGTGCGGGACCGTCGTGGCTGGACGCGCGGTTCCCCGCGCCCCTCAAGGGGCGCACTGCAGCGCCCCTGCTTCTGCCTTTAGGGGCGCGCGGAACCGCGCGAGCGACCCCCACGCACCCGCACCAGCACCAGCACCCGGCAACGCATCGCCGCGCTCACACCCCCGCCCTCTTCTGCGCCTCTTCCACCAGGCGCACCGCGTCCCCCACCTCCGCGTCGCTCTCCAGGACCACCGCCAAGTCGTTCCCGGCCACGGTGATTTGGTCGGCGACGGCGAACATCCCCGCGTCCGGCATCTCCCGGGCCGCACCGCCCGGCTCCTCGACGGCTTGCGCCCAGTCGGCCAACCGCCTGGCCAGCGACAGCGCCTCCGCGGCCGCCCCCCGCTGCAACCGACTCTGCGGCGCCGCCCTCAACTTGTCGGCGAAGTGCTCCACTGCACGGGTAAGAGGCGTCGTATCAACCACGCCGTGAGCGTAACGCCTGATGTCGGCTGTCCTGTCCCGACTGTTGCCAACACGCCAACACTCAGGCACGGTGACGTGAAGGACCGGCTACAACCCCCCTTTGCGCACCGGAGGCGCCGATGTCCCAAGTCTTCTCCGAGGAGACCCATCGCAACATGCTCGCCCGCATCCCCCACTGCACCGGTCGTGAAGTGTCCGACTGGCTGCGTACCGTCGCCGAAGGCCCGTCCCTCTTCCGCTTCGAGGAGAAGGTCAGCTGGCTCCGCCACGAGCACAACCTCGCGTACGGCCACGCGAAGGCGTTGATCCACGAGTACGACCTGAGGAGGGCCGCGCGCAAACTTCTCTAGGCGCGCACAGACGAGAAAGGGCCCCGGGGGTGCCCCGGGGCCCTTCTCTGCTCTCTTACGGCCGCTGGCCGTTACCGCTGGTCGCTACCGCTAGTCGTTACTGCTGAAGATCGCCACCAGGCGCAGCATCTCGACGTAGATCCACACCAGCGTCAGGGTGAGGCCGAACGCGGCCAGCCAGGCCTCGTTCTTCGGGGCGCCGTACGCGATGCCGTCCTCGATCTGCTTGAAGTCGAGGGTCAGGAAGAACGCGCCGAGCAGGATCGCGATGATGCCGACGATCGCACCGAGCGGACCGAAGCTGCGCAGCCCGCCGTTCTCGGCGACGCCGAACGCGACCAGCAGCAGGTTGACCGCCATCACCAGCACGAAGGCGATGGCGATGGCCATGCCGACGCGGGCGTAGCGGGCGGTGACGCGGATCCAGCCGGCCTTGTAGACCAGCAGGGTCGCGGCCGTGACCGCCATGGTGCCGAGCACCGCCTGGAACGGGGCGCCGCTCCACTGGCTGTTGTACATCTCGCTGATCACGCCGAGGAAGACGCCCTCGAAGGCGGCGTATCCCAGGATCAGCGCGGGCACCGGGGTGCGCTTGAAGCTCTGGATCAGCGCCAGAACCATCGCCACGATCGCGGAGCCGAAGGCCAGGCCGTAGCTGGTGCTGGAGACCGGCAGCAGGGCCCAGGCGAGGACCGCGCCGACCGCGACCGTGCCCAGCGTCATCGCCGAGCGCAGGACCACGTCGTCCATGGTCATGCGGCCGGTGGTGGCCGGGGCCTGCGGCGGGGCGCCCTGCTGGACGTCCTGCTGGGCGTAGGGGTTGTTCGCGTAGGGGTTCTGCGCGTACGGGTTGCCCTGTGCGTACCCGGCCTGCGGCGCGGTGTTGAAGCCCGCGTAGCCGTTGTCGCGGCTGAACCCCCGTCGCGAGAAGACCGGGTTACTGCTCCTCATTTCACTCCTCCATGGCCACCATGCGCGGCCTTGGCGTCAAGAGTAATGGATTGGCAAAAGATCGACCCTCGTACCTGGGGAGGATCTTTCCCTCGCCGTGCTGCCCAACACGCTACGCGGACCGCTGATTCCCGGCCATGGAGGGCTTCATTCCATGACCGAGTCGCTACACGACCGGAACCGGCCGAAGATGCCTCAGGCGTCCAGGGGGAAGCCCGTGTACGCCTCCGCCAGGTCGGTCTCGGCCGCCCGGCAGGAGGCGATCCGGCCGAGCCGGGCCAGCTGGAGCCTGGCGTCGAAGGGGGTGTCCTCGGGGCCGCGGTGGAGCAGGGTGGTCATGTCGTACGAGAACCGCTCGGCCTGCCAGACCCGGCGCAGGCAGGTCGCCGAGTAGGTCTCCAGGAGCTCGGGGGAGCCCGTCTCCCGCTCGTGGACGAGGGCGCGGGCGAGGGTGACGACGTCGCCGACGGCGAGGTTCAGCCCCTTGGCGCCGGTCGGCGGCACGATGTGGGCGGCGTCCCCGGCGAGGAAGACCCGGCCGTGCCGCATGGGCTCATGGACGTACGACCGCATGGGCGTGACCGACTTCTGGGTGATCGGGCCGCGTGCGAGGCGCCAGTCGTCGTCGGTCTCGAAGCGCCGTTCCAGCTCGTCCCAGATCGCCTCGTCGGTCCAGTCCTCGGCGTCCGTGTCGGCCGGGACCTGGAGGTAGAGGCGGGAGACGGACGGGGAGCGCATCGACAGGAGGGCGAAGCCGCGGTCGTGGCGGGCGTAGACCAGCTCGTCGTGGGAGGGGGCGACATCGGCGAGGATGCCCAGCCAGGCGTAGGGGTAGGTGCGCTCGAAGACCCGGGAGAGGGACTCGGGGAAGACGCCGCGGGCCACCCCCCAGAAGCCGTCGCAGCCGACGACGTACGCGCACTCCAGCACGTCCTCCCGCCCCTCGTGCCGGAACCGCACCCGCGGCCGCTCGCCCTCCGCGCCCTCCACCGCCAGCGCCTCCGCCTCGAAGAGCAGCGAGCCGCCTTCCTTGAGCTGGAGGGCGATGAGGTCCTTGCAGACCTCGGTCTGGGCGTAGACCGTCACGGACCGCCCACCGGTGAGCCCGGGGAAGTCCACGCGGTGGCGCTGTGTCGCGAACCGCAGCTCGATGCCGTCGTGGCGCAGGCCCTCGCGGTCCATGCGCTCCCCGGCGCCGGCCGCGCGCAGCACGTCCACCGTGCCCTGCTCCAGGATCCCGGCGCGCTGGCGGTGTTCCACGTAGGAGCGATCGCGGCTCTCCAGGACGACCGAGTCGATGCCGGCGTTGTGCAGCAGCCGGGCGAGCAGGAGCCCGGCGGGTCCGGCTCCGATGATGCCGACGGTGGTGCGCATCGGTCGTTCCTTCCGTGGCCGGGGCGTCGTCGCCCGCTTCGGAGACTATGGCGGTCACCTGGTGCGCCTGGTGCGTGGTGTTCGCCTGGCGCGTGGTGTTCGCCTGACGTGTTGTGTTCGCCTGACAGGTGTTCGCGTGGTGAAATTTCCTTCACCTATTTCTCCCGAGTCTCCGTCCGGAGGTATCCCCTGTCAATGGACGCGCCCGAGGTCTGCCCGTGCACGCGACCGGCCGCCCGGCCCGCAGGAGGCGGTGGTGGGCCGGGCGGCCGGTGCGCGGAACGGCGGGGCGGGGGTCAGCGGCCCGGCCAGCCGTCCAGGTGGCGGTGCAGGGTGACGTCGGTGCGCGGGTCGCTCTTCGGGGCGTTCGCGACCGCGTCGTGCAGGACGGTGGTGACCTCGGCGGCGAGCCCGTCGGCCTGCGTGCGCAGGTCGGCGGCGGGCAGCGCGGAGCGGGTCAGCTCGTCGAGCCGGCGGTGGATGCCGGCGAGCTTGCCCCGCGCGGTCGCGTCGAGGAGCAGCGGGTTGGGCGTGGACACCACGAACTGGTACGCACCGGCCAGGGTCTGGCAGCCCGTGCACTCCTTGTTGGCGGCGTCGCTGAGGTTCACCGCGTTCAGCCGCGTGTGCTCCCCGGCGACCGTGACGATCTGGAAGGACAGCGCGACCGAACGGCAGTGGTCGTCGGCCGAGCAGCCGGCCGAGACGGCGTTGGCCTGGTTGCGTACGGCGGCGGCGTTGACCTTGCCGAACTGACGGACCGTGAACGAGTCCCGGACCTGGGTGTGGTGCCCGCGGTCGGCGTGGCTGAAGACGTGGTCGGAGGCGACCGCGGCATGCGGCACGGCGGTGGCCGCCTGTGCGGGCAGGGCGGTGGCCGCCCCGGCGACCCCGGCGGCGAACAGGCCGATCCGGACGGCCCGCCGGGTGAGCGGACCTGAGGTGGTGCGTGGTTTTCGGTGACTGCTCATGGATGCTCCAGTGCTCCTGTGCTTCTGCTGTGCTTCTGCTGTGCTTCTGCTGTGGGTGGTGCGGCGTACGGCCGCGCGGTGCCGCTCGTCAGGACGTGGCCGGGGCCGGGCTCGGCGAGTCGCTGGCCGGCGGCGGGGACGGGCTGGGCGTCGGGGACTCCGGGATGCTCTCCGACGGCGAGGGCGACGGCTCGGGCTCCGTCGTGCCGGGCCCGTCGGACGGCGAGGGCACCGGATCGGCGACCGTTCCCCCGCTGGACGGCACCGGCGACCTGGAGGCACCGCCGGGGCCGCCGGGCGCCGAGGCGGACGGCGACGCCGAGGCGGACGCCTCGCGCGAGGTCTCGGTCGGCGAGGGGCCGGCGCTCGCCCCGGCCGAGGCGGTCGGCGCGCCTGCCGCCGGGTCCGACGGGGTACCGGAGTCCGTCGGACGGTCCGGGGTCGTGGCCTGCCGGGCCGGCGGTTCCTCGGTCGGCACCCCCGGCTGGAGGATCGGCGCGATCGGCGGCTGCTTGGGCAGCGGCTTCGGCGTCACCCCGGAGACCCAGGCGTAGCTGAGACCGGTGAGCCCGGCGAGGGCGAGGGCGCAGACCGCGAGCCGCAGCCTCGGCCGGCCCGCCGTGGTGCGTTTCGCGGCCCGGAAGAGCCGCCCGCCGATCTTCACGGACAGATAGACGACACCGGCCATCGGGCACAGCAGCATCACACTGCCGATCGTCCCGACCAGCCCCTCGACGATCTTGCCGGCCACGAACGCCGAGCCGGTACCGACGAGTTGCTCGGTCAGGGAGCGGGTCATGGTGGTGAGGATCCGCGGCAGGTTCCACAGCGCGTACCCGAGTTCGCCGATGATCAGCGGGACCATCGTCAGCACCCAGGTGGCGACGATGGCGCGCGCCGACTTCTTCAGCCCGGCGACCTCCTCGCGGGCCTTGTCCCCCCGCGGCCCCGGCACCAGCGCCAGCAGGATCGGCTTGATCTTGCCGTACAGGTCCGGAACCCCGGCCAGGTCGCCGAGGATGTAGTAGCCGTCCAGCCGTACGGCCGGCATCAGCTGTTCCAGGATCTCGAAGTGCCCGAGGTAGACCGTGGCCAGGAAGAACTGCGCCCCGGTGGCGAAGTAGGCGCCGGCCATGGCCAGCATGAAGACGATGTTGAAGTAGACGCCGCCGAGGTCGGTGCGGAGCCGGCCGGCCCGGCCGATCCGGTAGACGTCGGTGACGTCGGTGTACATCGAGGGCCAGATGAGGAAGAGCCCGCACCCGATGCAACCGGGGCGGGCTCCGCCGTATCTGCACGCGGAGGCGTGGCCGAACTCGTGGAAGACGAGGGAGGCCACGGTGAGCACGAAGACGACCAGGATCAGGACCGGCTGGTCGAGCACCTCCAGGACGGGTTCTATCGCCCCGAAGAACCCGAACAGCCAGACGTCCATGCCGACGGCCGAGGCCAGCACCAGTGCGACCACCACCGGTCGGTGTAGCCAGGCCAGCGAACGGGCGATCCGCGCCGTACGCCGCTCGTTGAAGATCACCCGGTGGCCCTTGAGGGCGAGCAGCAGGTCGGAGCGCGGGGCGTCGACCTCGTCGTCCTCCTGGCCCTCCGGGACCGTCACTCCCAGCGGTTCGAGCTTCTTCTCGACGAGGTAGCGGATGTTCTCCCCGCTGACCTCGCGGCCGAAGCGGGCGCTGACCCGGTGGGCGATGGCCTCGGCATCGCGGACGCCGTCGACCGACGACGCCACCAGGTACAGCAGCCTGGACAGCTGCACGACCTGCCCGTCCCCCCGACGGGCGATGTACCTGGGCTCGGTGAATCCCGACCCCTGGTACTCACCGTGCAGCCGCAGTCCCGCGCTCAGCCTCGGGATCGGCGACGGCGGGTCGACCACCGGCAGGTTGCCCGTCGCGACCTGCTCGTAGGTGACCGGCCAGCCGCCGGGTCCGGGCACCGGGCCCGTGTCGTACAGTGCGGCGGTCCCGTCTCCGAGCACCGTCATGTGTGGTCTCCCCCCGGATCCCGCATGCAGTTCCCCCCATGACCGCGAGCGCCACCGCCGGGGCGACGGCGGTGGCGCTCCCGGGGACTACTGGGTGACGCTGATCGTCTGCGCGGCCTGCGAGGTGGCGGACGACCACGCCGAGTGGTCGTTCAGGGCGGCGGACTGGTTGGACGCGTCGATGTTGGCGATGTGCTTGGTGACGTTGACGGTCTTGCCGAAGCTGAACTTCAGCCGGCCGAGGGCCTCACGGCCCGGCAGCAGCTCGGCGGACTCGTTCTCCAGCTCGTTCATGTCCATGCTCATGACGGATGTCCTTTCGTTTCGTGTGCGATGAGGTTGAGGTCGGCACCGGCGCCGTGCGCCGGGGCGGCGTTACTGGGTGACGCTGATGGTCTGGGCGGCGCCGGAGTCGGCCACCGACCACGACGAGTGGTCGTTCAGCGCGGCGGACTCGTTGTGGGCGCTGATGTTCGCGACGTGCTTGGTGACGTTGACCGTCTTGCCGAAGCCGAACTTCAGTCGGCCCAGGGCCTCACGACCCGGCAGCAGCTCCGCGGACTCGGCCTCGAGCTCATGGGCGTCCATCATGATCGCTTCCCCCTCAGGGATAGACATTTCCGATCGGACCGAGTCAGGTTCCCCCCGGACTCTGTCCAATCTGGTCGGACAAGCTGTCCAACGAGATTGGACACTAGGGCCTCGGAGACCCCCTGCGCAACCCGTTCGAGAAATCACCCTCTCGGCCGATCGCGGCGGCGACCGTAGAATCGGCGCGACATGGCGGACTCCGCAGGCGGCGAGCAGGAAGTGACGGTCAGTGGCCAACGCACTGCAGCAGTTGATCCGTGAGCACCTCGACCGCAAGGGCTGGTCCTACGGTGACGTGGCGCGGCGCGGCGGCATCCCCCGCTCCACCGTCCACCACCTGGCCACCGCCGAGCGGGTGGTCCGCATGCCCCAGACGACCACCCTGGAGGGCCTGGCCAAGGGGCTGGAACTCCCGCTGGAGCGCGTGCGCCGGGCCGCCGCCGAGGCGTGCGGGATCCACGTGTACGACACCTCGCCGGACGCCGGCGCGAACGGCGGCGCCGCCGACCCCGAGGTCGCCCTGCTCATCGCGAGCGTCCAGAAGCTGTCGGCGGACGACCGCCGCCATGTCACCGCTCTGGTCGAGTCCCTGCTGGACCGTTCCTCCAGACCCACCAAGGAGCAGTGACCGCCCCCGGGCCACGGACGGGCCGCCTCCGATCCGTCGGGGAGCCGCCTCCGACCCGTCGGGGGACCGCTCTCCGAACGCTCTCGGACGCACTTCCGTCAAGTCGGAAAAAGAATCCAACTCCGCACGAAAGCGTCGAGATCCAGGGCTAGTCTCTCGTCCTGCCCGGGACGCGAGAGCCGCACGACCACGGGCTCTCAGGGGGAGATGTGTTGTTCGTGCACGGCGGACCGGCGACGGCCGTGGTCCGGGGACCCGACGGCGAGTCCGTCGTCCTGCTGTCCGGGGAACTGCCCGAGGTGCTCACCGACGCCTCGGTCACCGAACTCCTGGACCTGGCCGCCGCCATCCTGGACGCCGGCGAACTCACCCTCTTCGAGGAGTGCCTGCGCGCACTGCGCCGCAACGGCATGCGCGCGGGCCGCCGTATCGACGTGGACGGCGCGGTCCTGACCGTCTACGAGGGATGAGCCGACGCTCCGATGGACGAGCCGCCGTCGCCCCCGAGAGGGCGCGGGAAGTGCCCGGAACCGGACTTGAACCGGTACGCCCGCGAGGGGCAGCGAGGTTTAAGCTCGCCGTGTCTGCATTCCACCATCCGGGCAGGCCATGGGCTCCGCTACGAGATTCCGAGCCTATCGGGAGGCGTCCCCCGAACAGCGGACGGGCGACCCGATGTTGTCTTATTTTATTGACGTCTGAGGGTGCATCAGCCACCGGAACGAGCCATCCGCACTTGCCAATAGCGTTACGCGCGGTGGGTGCGCGCGTACGGGGAATGACGGAATTTCACCGTCCGAACAAGGGGGCTCCACCTGTTCTCGACGGCTGGGAACGACCAGTTCCGGATCTGGTCCGGTCGGCCCGAGGGTCCGCCGTCATCCCCAGGTATGACGCGGCGGGCTCCCGGTCCCCCCTCGGTCGCCCCCCGGAACCGGAACTGCGGCTGACTACACGGGCCCGTACGGCCGAGACGATGGTGCGGTCCCCATGTACGACGTCGTCCCGACAGGAGCGCCCTTCCGTGTCCACCACACCCTCCCCCAAACTTCGTCCAGGGGTGCCCCCAGCCGACCGGCGGACCACCTCGGTGGCCGCTCGCGCCACGGAGCTCTCGAAGATCTACGGGCAGGGTGAGACGCAGGTCGTCGCCCTGGACCGGGTCACCGTCGAGTTCCGGCAGGCCGAGTTCACCGCGATCATGGGGCCGTCCGGCTCCGGCAAGTCCACGCTGATGCACTGCGTGGCCGGCCTCGACACCTTCTCCTCCGGTTCCGTACGGATCGGCGACACCGAACTCGGCACCCTGAAGGACAAGCAGCTCACCAAGTTGCGCCGGGACAAGATCGGATTCATCTTCCAGGCGTTCAACCTGCTGCCGACGCTGACCGCGCTGGAGAACATCACGCTCCCGATGGACATCGCGGGCCGCAAGCCGGACAAGCAGTGGCTCGACAGCGTCATCCAGATGGTGGGTCTGAGGGACCGGCTGAGCCACCGTCCCTCGCAGCTCTCCGGCGGCCAGCAGCAGCGCGTCGCCGTCGCCCGCGCCCTCGCCTCCCGGCCGGAGATCATCTTCGGTGACGAGCCGACCGGCAACCTGGACTCCCGCTCCGGCGCCGAGGTGCTCGGCTTCCTGCGCAACTCGGTGCGGGAGCTGGGCCAGACGGTCGTCATGGTCACCCACGACCCGGTGGCGGCGTCGTACGCGGACCGCGTCGTCTTCCTCGCCGACGGCCGGGTCGTCGACGAGATGTACCGCCCGACGGCCGACGGCGTCCTCGACTTCATGAAGCAGTTCGACGCGAAGGGCCGGACCAGCTGATGTTCCGCACCGCCCTGCGCAACGTCCTCGCGCACAAGGCCCGGCTGCTGATGACCGTGCTCGCCGTGATGCTCGGCGTGGCCTTCGTCTCCGGCACTCTGGTCTTCACCAACACCATCTCGGACGCCTACCAGAACAGCTCCGCCAAGGGCTTCGACGGCGTCGACGTGGCCGTACAGGCCAAGTACCAGGACTCCAAGGGCGATCAGGTCGGCAAGACCCCCGACCTCACCCAGGCGCTGCTCGACAAGGCCGCGAAGGTCCCCGGGGCCGCCTCCGCCACCGGGGTCGTCTCCGGCTTCACCGCGATCGCCGACAAGGACGGCAAGCTGATCGGCGGCGGCTGGCAGTCCGAGGGCGGCAACTACTGGGGCACCAAGGACGCCCGCTACCCACTGGTCAGCGGCCACGCGCCGAGCGGCGCGAACGAGGTGCTGATCGACTCCAAGACCGCCGAGCGGGCCGGCTACAAGGTCGGCGACACCGTGCGCATCTCGGTGAACGGCCCGGTCCTCAAGCCCACCGTCGCCGGCGTCTTCACCACCGACGACGGCAATGTCGCGGCCGGCGGCAGCCTCGCCCTGTTCGACACGGCGACCGCGCAGCAGCTGTTCGGCAAGAAGGGCGCGTACGACGAGATCGACGTGACCGCGAAGTCCGGCACCGCCCAGGCCGCCCTCAAGGCCCAGCTGGACCAGGCGCTGCCGAAGAAGCTCGTGGAGACCACCACCGGCAGGAAGCTCGCCGACGACCAGGCGAAGGCCATCGCCGACGGCATGAGCGGCCTGCGCCAGGGCCTGCTGGTCTTCGCCGGTATCGCCCTGTTCGTCGGCACGTTCATCATCGCCAACACCTTCACCATGCTGGTCGCCCAGCGCACCAAGGAGCTGGCGCTGCTGCGCGCGGTGGGCGCCTCTCGCCGCCAGGTCACCCGCTCGGTGCTGATCGAGGCGTTCGTGGTCGGCGCGGTGGCCGGGCTGGCCGGGCTGGTCGCCGGTATCGGCATCGGCGCCGGACTGCGCGCGCTGATGGGCTCGTTCGGCGCGACCGTCCCGGACGGCCCGCTGGTCATCAGCCCCGGCACGGTGGCCGCCGCCCTCGCCGTCGGCGTCGTCATCACCATGCTGGCCGCCTGGCTGCCCGGCCGCCGGGCCGCGAAGATCCCGCCGGTCGCCGCGATGAGCGCGCTGCACTCGGCGCCGACCACCAAGTCGCTGGTGCTGCGCAACACGATCGGCGCACTGTTCTCGGCGGCGGGCGTGACGGTGATCCTGGCGGCGACCACGATGTCGGGCTCCGACGGCCAGGCGCCGATGGGCCTGGGCGCGGTCCTCCTGATCATCGGCGTCTTCGTGCTCACCCCTCTCCTCTCCCGTCCGCTGATCGCTGCCGCCGCCCCGCTGCTGCGCGGGTTCGGCGTCTCCGGGAAGCTGGCCCGGCAGAACTCGGTGCGCAACCCGCGCCGTACCGCCGCGACCGCCTCGGCGCTGATGATCGGCCTGACCCTGATCACCGGCATGACGGTGATGGCGGGCAGCCTGCAGAAGTCGATCGACAAGATGGCGAGTTCGGCGGTCCGCGCGGACTACGTCGTCTCGATGGCCAACGGCAACGCGCTCTCCCCCGACGTGGCGAAGAAGCTCGCGACCGCCGACGGAGTGACCGCCAGCAGCCCGCTGCGCAACGCGGCCTCCCGGATCGACGGCGACACCGAGTACCTGACCGGCGTCAACGGCTCGGCGATCGGCAAGCTGACCGACCTCACGGTCGACAACGGCTCCTTCAAGGTCGGCGGCTCGGACGTGGTCGTGGACGACGACACGGCCACCTCGCACGGCTGGAAGGCCGGTTCGGCCTTCACGGTGCACTACGAGGACGGCAAGGCGCAGGAACTGACGGTCGCGGGGGTCTACGAGGGCAACGAGCTGATCCGCGGGATCATGCTCGACAACACCGTCCTCACCCCGCACCAGACCGACCCCGCCGACATGCAGGTCATGGTCAAGACGGCGGACGGCGCGTCCAGCGCGGCCAAGGACAAGCTCGAGAAGGTCCTCGGCTCCAACCCGGCGATCAAGGTCCAGGACAAGCAGGACCTGTCCGACTCCATCGCCCAGGCGTTCACGCTGATCCTGAACATGGTCTACGGCCTGCTCGCGATGGCGGTGATCGTCGCGGTCATCGGTGTCATCAACACCCTGGCCATGTCGGTCTTCGAACGCCAGCAGGAGATCGGCATGCTCCGCGCGATCGGCCTGGACCGCAAGGCGGTCAAGCGGATGGTCCGGCTGGAGTCCCTGGTCATCTCGCTCTTCGGCGGGGTGCTGGGCCTCGGCCTGGGCGTGTTCTTCGGCTGGGCGGCCGGTCAGCTGGTCGGCGCGAGGATGCCGACCTACGAACTGGTCGTGCCGTGGTCCAGGATGGCGCTCTTCCTGGTGCTGGCCGGCGTGGTCGGCGTCCTGGCGGCCCTGTGGCCGGCCCGGCGCGCGGCGCGGCTGAACATGCTGGCGGCGATCAAGTCCGAGTAGCCGCGGACACGGCGAAGGGGCCCCGCGCCGTGCGTGCGGGGCCCCTTCGCCGTCCTCCTGGTTCCGGCTGTGGGTGCTACCGGTTCCAGGTACGGGAGCGCAGCGGCAGCCCCGACGCACCCGATTCGGGGGTCTTGACGGCCAGCACCTGGTTGACGCCGATGCGGTTGCGTTCGAAGGCGAGGGCGGAGGCGGCCATGTACAGCAGCCAGACGCGGGCCCGGCCGGGGCCGGTGAGCCGTACCGCGCGCGCCCAGTCGGCCTCCAGGTTGGTCACCCAGCGGCGCAGGGTGCGGGCGTAGTGCTCGCGGAGGGACTCCACGTCCCGCACCTCGAATCCGGCCCGCTCCAGCTGGGTGACGGTGGTGCCGATCGGGGCGAGCTCCCCGTCCGGGAAGACATAGGCATCGATGAACGGGTCGACCTGGTAGGCCTCCTCGTCGCGCCGCGGCGGCCGCGCGATCTGGTGGTTGAGCAGCCGCCCCCCCGTCTTCAGCAGGGCGTACAGATCGCTCGCGTAGTCCAGGTACTTCTCCGCGCCCACGTGCTCGGCCATCCCGATCGACGAGATCGCGTCGTACGGCCCGTCCCTGACGTCCCGGTAGTCCTGGACCCTGATCTCCACCCGGTCCGTCAGACCCTCGTCCGCGACCCGTTTACGGGCGTACGCGGCCTGCTCCTGGGAGAGGGTGACCCCGACGACGCTCACGCCGTGCTCGCGGGCCGCGTGGATCGCCATCGAGCCCCAGCCGCAGCCGACGTCGAGCAGTCGCTGACCGGGTTTCAGACCGAGCTTCCGGCAGACGAGTTCGAGCTTGTCGCGCTGGGCGGTCTCCAGGGTGTCCGCATTTTCGACGGCCCCCCAGTACGCGCACGAGTAGACCATCGACGGCCCGAGGACGATCTCGTAGAAGTCGTTCCCCACGTCGTAGTGGTGGCTGATGGCCTGTTTGTCACTGCGACGGGTGTGCAGATGGCGGCGTCTGCGCACCTCCTCGCGGGGCGGGGCCGGCGGAACGGGCGGTCCGGCGAGCTTCAGCAGCTCCCGGCCGGCGGCCCGCACCTCGGGGTCGCGCAGGGCCTGGGCGAGGGTACGGCCGTCCTCCCCGCGCTCCCAGATCAGTCCGGACATCACCGCCAGGGCGCTGTACAGATCGCCCTCGATGTCCAGATCGCCGGCGACCCAGGCCCTGGCCAGGCCCAGTTCCCCCGGCTTGAACAGCATGTAACGCAGGGCACGGCGGTTACGGATCACGATCGCCGGAGCGTCCGGCGGTCCCGCCTGTGATCCGTCCCAGGCCTGCAGCCGTACCGGGAGCGGAACTCCCAGCACCTGCTCGGCAACACTCCTCAGCCGCGACGCGGCGTCGGCCATGGCGCACACCTCCAAGACGACGATCCCGGATGCCGGTTACCACGTAAACACCGTGAGGGCAGCAGCGCAGTCCCGCAAAGGAGTTACGACTGGGCAAAATAGCTGTAGCCGCCATGCAGTTACCCGGGCGCCGGGAACGCCGAAGGACCTCCCGCACCACGGATGGCGGGAGGTCCTTCGGGGGTGATTCGGTGACCGGCGGCCGAGGCCGTCAGCAGGCCCTGAGCCAGGAGGCCCTGACCCAGGAAGCCTTGGCCTAGGAGGCCTTGGCCTTCTCCTCGGTCTTCGGGGTGGCGACCGGCGCCGGCTTGGCGGCCTCGTAGAACTCCTCGCGGGGGTTCTCCATGGCACCCAGGGACACGACCTCGCGCTTGAGGAACATGCCCAGCGTCCAGTCGGCGAAGATGCGGATCTTGCGGTTCCAGGTCGGCATCGCCAGACCGTGGTAGCCACGGTGCATATACCAGGCGAGACGGCCCTTGACCTTGATCTTCGTCTTGCCCAGGACGATCATCGCGACGCCCTTGTGCAGACCGAGACCGGCGACCGCGCCCTTGTTGGCGTGGCTGTACTCCTTCTGCGGGAAGCCCCGCATACCGGAGACCACGTTGTCGCCGAGGACCTTGGCCTGACGGAGCGCGTGCTGCGCGTTCGGCGGGCACCAGGCGTTCTCGACACCGGCCTTGCGGGCGGCGACGTCCGGCACCTGGGCGTTGTCGCCCGCGGCCCAGATGTAGTCGGTGCCCTGCACCTGGAGGGTGGGGGCGGTGTCCACGTGGCCGCGCGGGCCGAGCGGCAGACCGAAGCGGGAGAGCGCCGGGTTCGGCTTGACGCCGGCGGTCCACACGATCGTGTTGGAGTCGACCTCGAGGCCGTTCTTCAGCACGACGTGGCCGTCGACGCAGGAGTCCATCGAGGTGGAGAGGTAGATCTCCACACCGCGGCTCTCCAGGTGCTCCTTGCCGTACAGGCCGAGCTTGGGGCCCACCTCGGGAAGGATCTTGTCGGCGGCGTCGACGAGGACGAAGCGCATGTCCTCACGGGACACGTTCTTGTAGTACTTCGCCGCGTCGCGGGCCATGTCCTCGACCTCGCCGATGGTCTCCGCGCCCGCGAAGCCGCCGCCGATGAAGACGAAGGTGAGCGCCTTGCGGCGGATCTCCTCGTCGGTCGTGGAGTCGGCCTTGTCCAGCTGCTCCAGGACGTGGTTGCGCAGGCCGATGGACTCCTCGATGCCCTTCATGCCGATGCCCTGCTCGGCGAGGCCGGGGATCGGGAAGGTACGGGAGACCGCGCCGAGCGCGATGACCAGGTAGTCGAACGGCAGCTCGTACGCCTCGCCCACGAGGGGGGCGATCGTGGCGACCTTGCGGTCCTGGTCGATGGTGGTGACCCGGCCGGTGAGGACCTCCGCCTTCGGCAGCACGCGTCGCAGCGGGACGACGACGTGCCGAGGGGAGATGCTGCCGGCGGCGGCTTCGGGGAGGAAGGGCTGGTAGGTCATGTACGACCGGGGGTCGACGACCGTGACGGTCGCCTCGCCGTAGCGCATCTTCTTGAGAATGCGCCGAGCTGCGTACAGGCCTACGTACCCACCGCCTACTACGAGGATCCTGGGACGCTCCGTGGTGCTCATGGCATCGAGTATCCACCCGCCCCAGGGGGGCCGCTCGTGCGCCCCTTCACAAGGTTCCACGGGGGTCGTGCTACACTCCGCCGCCCACGTGACACAGGTCATGGTCAGCGGCGGGAACCCACTTCCGATACGACCCGTTGTCAATGCCGTGTGAGCTGCCCCTCCAGGCTTCCGGGGGGACTGCGGGGACACCGGATGTCACCCTCACGAGCGCCTCCCGGAACACCCCCGAAATGCTCTCCTGAGCACGCGCTCGGGCCTGTTGAGCCCCCGAACGGGCCAACGGGTGCCCGCGGACCCCCCACCTGCACCGAATTCCTTGTGAAGAACTTCACGAAGTTTCCCGAGGGGGTGTCATGGCACGGCGTGTCACACCCCGAAAACCCCGCTCACCCGTCACCTCACATGCTCATCCGAGGTGGTCGGGAGGGGTGAGTGAGATGGTCGGAAGGGGTGGGCGAGGCCGGTCGGAGGGGGTGGGCGAGCCGGTCGGGAGGGGGGGTGGGCGAGGTGGCCGGAAGGGGTGGGTGAGGCCGGTCAGGAGGGGCCGGGAGGGTCGGGACGAGGGAGCGGGCGGACCGGTCGGCAGGAGCAGGCGGAAGGCGCGGGCGACGCCGGCCGGCAGGAGGCGACGGGCCGGCGACGCGGGCGACGCCGGGCGGGAGGAGGAGGCGTCGACGGGCCACAGGATCGGGCGGACCGGGCGGGAGGAGATGGCGTCGACGGGCCACAGGATCGGGAGGAGATGGCGTCGACGGCCCACAGGATCGGGCGGACCAGGCGGGAGGAGATGGCGTCGACGGGCCACAGGATCGGGCGGACCGGGCGGGAGGAGATGGCGTCGACGGGTGGGAGGGTCAGGCGATGGACCAGGCGATGCCGTCGAGGATGTCGTGCTCGCTCACCACGACCTCCGTCGCGTCCACTCGTTCCATGATCGACAGCAGGACGAGGGCGCCGGCTCCGATGACGTCGACACGCCCGGGGTGCATGGAGGGGATCGCGGCGCGCTCGGCGTGGGTGGAGTCCAGCAGCCGCTCGGTGATCTCCCGGACCCGGGCGTAGGGGATGCGGGAGTGGTGGATGGCGGCGGAGTCGTACTCCGGCAGGTCCTGGTGGATGGCGGAGAGGGTGGTGACCGACCCGGCCAGGCCGACCAGGGTGTGCGCCTCCCGCAGCGGCACGGTCTCCTCCGCGAGGTCGAGGGCGCGCTCGATGTCGGCCCGCAGGGCGGCGATCTCCGTCTCGGCCGGCGGGTCGCTGACCTGCCCCTCGTGCACCAGGTGCCGCTCGGTCATCCGCACGCAGCCGACGTCCACGGACCGCGCGGCCCGCACCCGCTCGTCCCCGACGACGAACTCGGTGGAACCGCCGCCGATGTCCACGACGAGGAAGGGCTTGGCGAGGTCGTCACGGCCCGTCAGTTCCTTCGTCGCACCCGTGAAGGAGAACTCGGCCTCCTGGTCACCGCTGATGACCTCCGGCTCGACGCCGAGGATGTCCAGCACCCCGCGCACGAACTCGTCGCGGTTCTCGGCGTCCCGGGAGGCGGAGGTGGCCACGAACCGCAGCCGCTCCGCCCCGTACTCCTTGATGACGGCCGCGTACTCCCGGCAGGCGGCGAAGGTCCGCTCCAGCGCCTCGGGCGCCAGCCGCCCGGTCCGGTCGACCCCCTGCCCGAGCCGCACGATCACCATCCGCCGGTCCAGGTCGACGAGTTCCCCGGTCTCCGGGTCGGCGTCGGCGACGAGCAGCCGGATGGAGTTGGTGCCACAGTCGATGGCGGCGACGCGGGTCATGGCTGGGGGTTCCTCACTCTGTACGTGACCTGGTGGCGGACCGGGTCGGTGGTGGGTGGGCGGAGGTCTCGGGGCCCAGGGGGCCGAGCCCCCTGGACGGCGTCACTCGCCGGTGACCACGCAGGCGCCCTTGGCCCACCACTCGGGCAGCATGGCGATCGCCTCGTCGCCCAGCGGGTTCACGCCGGGCCCCGCCGCCAGCGAGTGCGCCACCAGCACGTGGAGGCACTTCACCCGGTCCGGCATCCCGCCGGCGCTCGGGAACCCCGTCAGTTCCTCGATCTCGTCCCGGCGCCGGATGTAGTCCTCGTGCGCGGCCCGGTACGCCGCCGCCAGCTCCGGGTCGCTCTCCAGCCGCGCCGTCATCTCCTTCATCACGCCGTTGGCCTCCAGGGTGCCGATGGCGGACGCGGCCTTGGGGCACGTCAGGTAGTACAGCGTCGGGAACGGCGTGCCGTCCGGCAGCCGGGGCGCGGTCTCCACGACGTCCGGCTGCCCGCACGGGCACCGGTGCGCGATCGCCCGCAACCCGCGCGGCGGCCGCCCGAGCTGCTGCTTGAAGGCCTCGACGTCGGCGTCGGTCGGCTCGGTGCGCTCAGTGGAGGGCGGAGGCGTTTGCATGACTGTGTTCTGTGTGGCTTTCTGTCGGTTCACTGGTCGGACGCGTCGGACTTGTCGACGCCGTCCCAGACGTTCGCGTACCAGGGCCGGTCGGCCGCCCCTAGGTAGGCGTGCGCCTGCTTGGCGGCGGCGGGGTCGATCACGATGTACCCCGTCTCCCCCGGCATCACGTAGTGCAGCCGCTCCCGGATCTGCTGCTCGGCGTACGCGTCGTCCTGCCACCGGGCCTTGACGTCCCGCAGTTGCTCGACCCGCTGCCGGGCCTGCTGCTGCTGGCGTTCCTGGTCGGCGATCTCGGCGCGCTGGGAGACGTACTGCCGCATCGGATACGCGAGCGCGACGATCATCGTGCACAGCACGATCGCGAGCAGCGCGGCGCGGCCGGTGAGCCGGGAGCGGCGGGCCTGCCGCTTGGTCTGGGAGCGGTAGACCCGGGCCGCCGTCTGCTCGCCGAGCAGCTTCAGCCTGGTCGCGGTGGAGAACCGGTCCCGGTCCTTCACGGCCATGTCCCCGCCTCCCGTTCACACGCACGTACGTCCCCGCACACGGTACGGGACCGGTACGGGGACGTACGTACGACTGGCGCAGCCTTGACCCTTAACGGGTCAGCGACCCCTGACGGGTCAGCCCTTGAAGCGCGGGAAGGCGCTGCGGCCGGCGTACACCGCGGCGTCGTCGAGGATCTCCTCGATGCGCAGCAGCTGGTTGTACTTGGCGACGCGCTCGGAGCGGGCCGGGGCGCCGGTCTTGATCTGGCCGCAGTTGGTGGCGACGGCGAGGTCGGCGATGGTGACGTCCTCGGTCTCGCCGGAGCGGTGGGACATCATGCACTTGAAGCCGTTGCGCTGGGCCAGCTCGACGGCGTCCAGGGTCTCGGTGAGCGAGCCGATCTGGTTCACCTTGACGAGCAGGGCGTTGGCGGCGCCGTCCTCGATGCCGCGGGCCAGACGCTCCGGGTTGGTGACGAAGAGGTCGTCGCCGACGATCTGGACCTTGTCGCCGAGCTTGTCGGTGAGGACCTTCCAGCCGGCCCAGTCGTCCTCGAACAGCGGGTCCTCGATGGAGACCAGCGGGTACGCGGAGACGAGCTCCTCGTAGTACTCGGTCATCTCGGCGGCCGAGCGGGACTTGCCCTCGAACTCGTACTTGCCGTCCTTGTAGAACTCGGACGCGGCGACGTCGAGCGCAAGGGCGATCTGCTCACCGGGGACGTAACCGGCCTGCTTGATCGCCTCCAGGATGAGGTCGAGCGCGGCGCGGTTGGACTCCAGGTTCGGGGCGAAGCCGCCCTCGTCGCCGAGGCCGGTGGACAGGCCCTTGCTCTTCAGGACCTTCTTCAGGGTGTGGTAGACCTCGGCACCCCAGCGCAGCGCCTCGGAGAAGGACTCCGCGCCGATCGGGGCGATCATGAACTCCTGGATGTCCACGTTGGAGTCCGCGTGCGAGCCGCCGTTGAGGATGTTCATCATCGGCACCGGCAGCAGGTGCGCGTTGGGGCCGCCCAGGTAGCGGAACAGCGGCAGGTCGCTGGCCTCGGAGGCGGCGTGGGCGACGGCGAGGGAGACGCCGAGGATGGCGTTGGCTCCGAGCGAGCCCTTGTTGTCGGTGGCGTCCAGGTCGAACATCGCCTGGTCGATCAGGCGCTGCTCGGTGGCGTCGTAGCCGACGAGCTCCGGGCCGATCTGCTCGATCACGGCGAGGACGGCCTTCTCGACACCCTTGCCGAGGTAGCGGTTGGGGTCGCCGTCACGGAGCTCGATGGCCTCGAAGGCACCGGTGGAGGCGCCGGACGGGACGGCGGCACGACCCGTGCTGCCGTCGTCGAGGCCGACCTCGACCTCGACCGTGGGGTTGCCTCGGGAGTCCAGGATTTCCCGGGCTACGACGACGTCGATGGACGGCACGAGCATCTCCTTCTTGGGATGTGACGCTGGTTGTGCGGGCGCACGCGGGCCTTGTCGGCCCTTGCTCAGCCTTGCGACTAGAGCCTAACCGTCCCGGGGCCGTCGACCGGCACGACCGACCGACCCTTGGACACACAGACGGTACTCATTGTTCACGCACGGAACAAAGGGGGGCCCGATGAAGAACGGAAGAAGAGCGGGTCAAGAAGAAGACCGCGGGAGGGCCGCGGGAGGACCGCAAGGAGAAACCCCGCCCCGGTGCGTACGGGGGAGAACGCACCGGAGCGGGGGCCCGTGGGGGACGGGGGTGGCCCTCACATGGTCCTCACTATGAGGACCACGGTTGTGTGGGCGCTGTGGTCCAGCTGGGCGCCGCGTATTACTTCGTAAGGCTTCGGGAGCGGCCCGTCGTCCTACTTCAGGTGCAGCTGCTGGCCCGGGTAGATGAAGTCGGCGTCGTCGACGATGTCCTTGTTCAGCTTGAACAGCGCCTGCCAGCCGCCCTTGACCTTGTGCTTCTCGGCGATCGAGCTGAGCGTGTCGCCCTTGACGACCTTGTACTCGCCGTCGCCCTTCTTGACCTTCTTGCCGGTCGGAGTGGTGACGGTCTTCTTGGCGGCCGGACGCTCGGCGGAGCGGGAGGCGGCCTGGGTGTCGGTCGTACGGCTGCTGGTGGCGCTGCTCGAAGAGGAGCTGGAGGAGTTGGAGGAGCCGCTGCCGGTGTAGGCGGCGCCGGACAGGCCCGTGCCGCAGACCGGCCAGGCACCCTTGCCCTGCGCGGCGAGGACCTTCTCGGCGATCTCGATCTGCTGCGCCTTGCCGGCCTGGTTGGCCTGCGCGGCGTACTGGGTACCGCCGTACGCGGCCCAGGTGGAGGCGGAGAACTGCAGACCGCCGTAGTAGCCGTTGCCGGTGTTGATGGCCCAGTTGCCGCCGGACTCGCACTGGGCGACGGTGTCCCACTCGGAGGCGGTGGCGGCGGAGGCGCTGCCGGAAGCCATCAGCGGTGCGGCGATGGCGACACCGGTGACACCGGCGAGCGCGGCGACGCGGGTGGCCTTGGACGGACGACGGTGCTTGCCCTTGCCGGAAAACAGCATGACGGATCCCCTCACCGACGCCTGCGAGGTGAGCTGTCGGGTTCGGGCCGGTTGAGTTGCCCGGCCGCACACCTCACGGTGCGCGGCTTCACCCCGAGCCGGACACGGCAGCCTCAACTACCGGTCCCGGCACTTACCTTGGGTCCCCCGCTCCTGCCTACGGCGCTTGACGCGACGACTGTTCCCGGGCAGCCGCTGGCAGGACTCGGCGTTGCGACGGCCGGGGCTCGTGGTGACGAGCGGCCTTGACCGTAAACAGGCGATCAGGTGAATTTCAAAGATGATCAGGGCTTCTGAGACTCATCCCACACTTTCACCAAAACGGACATTTAACTTCTAAGTAGGGCGGTCCGAGGGCCCAACTCCCGCTACTTTTCGTCCGTTTCGCTGCTGAGTTTCAGGGCCTGACCGGGGGCGATGTCGTTCGGGTCGGAGCCGATGTCCGCCTTGTTGGCGGCATAGAGCGCGCGCCATCCGCCGTCGAGGCCAAGGGAGTCGGCGATGGAGGCGAGGGTGTCGCCGTCCCGGACGGTGTAGGTGTCGGCGTCCCGGGAGGCGTGACGGCCGGAAGAAGTCGCACTTTGACCGTTTGTCACGCTTTCGTCCGCCGAGCCGCCGCGGTGCTTACCGCCGCCATCGACGGCCCCCGTGTCGACCAGATCCCAAGAGCTGCCCGTCTGCCACGAATTGTCCGAGTCATCGGCTTCGGACACCACGGGGTTCTTGCTCGCCTTCGAGGCGTTGGAGCCCTTAGATCCCGACTTGTCCGCCTTGGCGGAGTCGGTGGGGGTGCCCGTACCGGAGTCGTCGCTCGCGCTCGGGGACGGGGTGGCGGAGTCCGTGGCGCCCGACGAGGAGTCGGACGAGCCGGAATCCAGTGAACCGGATGAATCCGATGAACCAGATGAAGAGGATGAATCCGACAGCCCGGAGGACGAGTCGGAGGAGCCGGACGTGTCGTCCGATCCGCCGAGGCCCGTGTCGACGTTCACCGAGGCGTCGTCCGAGGAGAGTCCGGCGAGCAGGGCGCAGGTCCGCCAGGGCTTGGTGCCCTGGTCGGCGAGGATCTTCTCGGCGACGGCGATCTGCTGCGAACGGCTCGCCTGGTCCGGCGTGCCGGCGTACTCCTGGCCGCCGTACGCGTCCCAGTCGTCCTGGGACATCTGCAGGCCGCCGTAGTAGCCGGTGCCGGTGTCCATGCTCCAGGAGCCGCCGCTCTCGCACTCGGCCACCCTGTCCCAGGTGCTGCCGTCGGCCGCGTTGGCGCTCGCCGCACCGAGGAGCGGGATGGCGATGGCCGAGCCGGTCACGCCGGCCGCGACGAGGAGAGCCGGAGCCTGACGGGGGCGACGGTGACGACCGTTCCCGGAGAGCATGCGGAAACCTTTCGAGCGACAGCGGTGACCGGCGCGACGGGTCCCGCTGGGGCGCCGCACTGATGGGTGAACGTATAGGCAGACGATCACTTGTCACAAGTTAATGCCGCGCAGATCACGTGAAGATCACAGACTTGAACGCCGGTCATCTCTGCCGGTGAAGGGCCGTGCGGGGGCGGCGGCGGGGGCCGGACAGACGCCGGTCGGGGGCCGGGTGGGTGCCGGGCGGGTGCCGGCGGGGCTCATCGGCCGTCGGGGGTGAACTGCACGGGGAGCGTGCGCAGTCCGCGCATGATGAGGCCACCGCGCCAGCGCAACTCGCTCTCCGGCACCGCGAGTCGCAGGTCCGGGAGACGGGTGAGGAGGGTGGCGAGCGCGGTCTGCCCCTCCAGGCGGGCGAGCGGGGCGCCGAGGCAGTAGTGGATGCCGTGGCCGTAGCCGAGGTGCTGGTTGTCCCGCCGCGCCAGGTCGAGCGTGTCCGGCTCGGCGAACCGCTCCGGGTCCCGGTCCGCGGCGGCGAGTACGACGAGGACCGGGTCGCCGGGTGCGATGCGCTGTCCGCCGATGCCGAGCGGCTCGGTGGCGAACCGCCAGGTGGCCAGCTCCACCGGCCCGTCGTAGCGCAGGAGTTCCTCCACTCCGGTCTCCAGCAGCGCGCGCTCGCCGGCGGCCAGGGAGTCCTGCAGGCGGCGGCGCTGTTCCGGGTGGGTGAGCAGGGCGTACGTCCCGTTCCCGATGAGGTTGACCGTCGTCTCGAATCCGGCGAACAGCAGGATGAAGGCCATGGCGGCGGCCTCGTTCTCGGTGAGGTGCTCGCCGTGGTCGGAGGCGCGGATGAGCCCGGAGATGAGGTCCTCGCCCAGGGCCGGCTCGGCGGACAGCGCCTCCCGCTTCCGGTGGATCAGCTCGGCCAGATATCCGCGCATCTTCTTCACGGACCGCGCGACCCCGCCCCGCGGCCCTCCGCCGTGTCGGATCATCATCCCGGCCCAGTCCCGGAAGTCGTCCTGGTCCTCGCGCGGGACGCCCAGCAGGTCGCAGATGGCGTAGATGGGCAGCGGGAAGGCGAACTCGTGGATGAGGTCGGCCTCGCCCCGGTCCGCGAACCCGTCGATGAGCCGGTCGGTCAGCTCCTGCACCCGGGGCGCGAACTCGGCCACCCGGCGCGGCGTGAACGCCTTGCTGACCAGCCGCCGCAGCCGGGTGTGGTCCGGTGGGTCGATGTTCAGCAGATGTGTCATCAGCTCGGCCTTGCGCTCCCCGGGGATCCCGGTCTTCCCCTTCGCGTGCGCGGGCTCGTCGTGATGCGCCGGGTTCTTGGACAGCCGGGGGTCGGCGAGCGCCTGCCGGGCGTCGGCGTAGCGGGTGACCAGCCATGCCTCGACCCCACTGGGAAGCCGGGTGCGACGCACGGGCGCGTGCTCCCGGAGCCAGGCGTAGGCGGGGTAGGGGTCGGCGGCGAACTCCCAGGTGAAGAGGTCGGGGGCGGTGGGGGCGCCGTCGGGGTGGGTGGTGCCGTCGGGGGCGGGCTGGTTGGTCACTCCTTGACGGTATCCGGTGCGTGCGGCGGGGGTACGGCTCGATCCGCCAAGACTCCCTCCGCGAGGTAGTGGCCCCGCTCAGCAGCCCTTCGGTACCACTGCAGCGCCTCCTCCTCGGCTCCCCTGCGGACCAGCAGACCGGCTATCTGAAACGCGGCCTCGCTGTTCCCGAGGGCGTCGGCCTCATGGAAGAGTCTCTCCGCCTCCTGCTCCTGCCCCTGCGCCATCAGACGGCTTCCGAGGTTCACCCTGGCCCCGACGTACCCGGCCGCGGCGGACCGGCGGAACAGCTCCTCCCATTCGGGGTCGTCCCTGTCCATCCGGTGCAGCAGCAGTGCCAGGCCGTTCATGGCACGCGCGTCTCCCTGGTCGACGCCACGCCGGAGCCAGCTCTCGGCGGTCACGAGGTCGCCTGCGCCGAGGCACAGGTTGGCGAGACCGAAGGCGACTTCCTGATGGCCCTTGCTCAACGCCCGGAAGTACCAGTGCCGCGCTTCGGGCCTGTGGCCCCGCCCCATCAGCATTTCCCCCAGCTGATGTGCCGCCGCCCCGTCCCCCGCCTCGGCCGCCCGCCGCAGCCACCTCTCCGCCCGGTCCCGGTGCAGCCGCCCCGCCTCCCGGGCCGCCGAGACGCTGCCGCCCTCCGCCGCCGCCTCCAGGTATCGAAGCGCCGCCTCCTCGTCCCCGACCGCGAGCAGCCGCACCGCCAACTGCTCGGCCGCCTCCGGGTGCCCGGCCTCGGCGGCCCGGCGCAACAGTTCCGCGCTCTCCTCCCCGTCGATCCGGCCGGCGAAGGCGTACATCGCCACCGTGTCCCCCGCCTCGAACCGCGGCTGCAGTGCGGCCCGCGCCGCGTCGACGACGGCCCCGCGGTCGAACGGGGTGTCGGCCTCCGCCGCATCCAGCAGCGTCCACCACACCTCGTCCGGCACCGGCTCCAGGTCCCCCGATCTCAGCGCCTCCGCCACCAGCGCCCCGTACGCCCGCCAGGTGCCCTTCTCGTCGCCCTCCACCAGCAGTCCCGAGACACCGAACAACGGTGCCGTCGCCCAGGCGAACGCCTCCTCGAACGGCTCGCGCTCCTCCGCGGCGTACCGCCGCCGGACCGCCCGGAGCAGGGCGACCGGCACCGCCGCGGTGACCCCGCACCGGGCGAGATCGACCGCCGCCCTCACCAGCAACTGGCCACCCGGGTGCTCCAGTTGGGTGCCGATCCGGCGCCACTCGTCGAAGAGCAGATGCCCGATCGCGAAGTACGAGGCGGCACCCTCGCGGCCGCTCCACAGGAACGCCGGATAGGCGCGGGGATCACGACGGTGTCCCGCCAGCCGCTGCAGCTCTCCCTCGCTCCACTCCCGTGGCACCTCGACGGTGCGCGCCATGGCCACGACCCGGTCGCCGGGTTCGGTCCCGGCGCGGCGCCGGTAGTACTCGTCGGTCGGCATCGTCCCGATGACGACCACGCCGAGCGTCGTGAGCCGCCCCAGCAGCCGCGGGCCGAGCCGCCCGTCGCCGAGGTGGTCGGTGAGGTCGTCGAGCCAGACGACGGACCGGCCGTGGCCGCCTTCCGGTTCGGTGAGGAGTGCGCGCAGGTCCTCACCGGGCTCCGGGATGTGGAGCACGGGGTCCGCTAAGGACTGGACGCCGTGCCATGCCGAGTACGACTTGCCGACGTACGGTTCGCCCAGGATCAGGACGAGACCGGGATGATCCAGTTCGGCGCGCAGCCGCTTGTCGCAGTCGCGCGGGATGTACGGCGGCACCTCCGGCAGCCCCGGCACGCGTCGCGTCGGACGGACCCCGAACTCCAGCGGTGCGACCTCGTCCGCGGGACGCCAGGCGATCGATACGGGCATGCTCCCGTAATGGTGGTGCTGCACGCCCACTACCTGGTCCTGGAAGGTGGCGTTGCGGAAGTCGACATGGTCACCCGCGCTCTGCGGGCTGTCGGGGGCGGGTGACGCCGCCGGATCCGCCGGCTCCTCGGAGTCGGCCGCCCCCGTCCCCTCGGGCACGTCCGTGTCCGCGTCCGGCCGCCGGCGGTCCTCCTCCAGCGCGGCTCGCAGTTGGGCGGCCCGCAGCGGGTCCGTGCTCAGCCGACTCCGCAAGCGGTGGAACCAGTCGGTCTCGATCTCGCGCGTCGCCGCGCTGCCGCGGTTTCTGAGCCGGTGCCAGTCCACGACCAGACGCCCCTCGATCCTGCTGCCTCCCGGAGCGTCGAGAAGGCAGAGCAGAAAAGGGAAGTCCGCCATCGACGGGGGCCGCGGGCCCTCCTTGAGAACCGCCAGGCCCTGGACAACCGTCCGCGCGCCCGCCCTCGCCAGTTCGTCGACCCCGGTATCCACCGTGTCCCCCTTTGAGCCCGAGCGTCGCTGGATCCACGGTACTCAAACGCGGCCGCTCCCCGTGCGGACGGGACGATCTCAGTGGCCCTCCGTCTCCCGGATCGCGTCCCGGTAGGCGCGGCCCGCCGCCCGCAGTGCCGCCTCCGGGTCGACGCCTTCCGCCTCGGCCCGTATCGCCAGCGCGAGCAGGTCGTACCCGATGCCCTCCACCTTGGGCAGCGGCACCTCCAGCCCGGCCGTCCGCACCCGTGAGGAGAGCTTCGCCGCCAGCGCGAGGCCCGGCTGGCCGAGGGGCACCCCGTCGGTCACCGAGTCCCGGCGCTTCTCCGCAGCCTTCGTGCGCAGCCAGTGCTCCTTGACCTCCTCCGGTGTCGAGGCGGTCTCGTCGCCGAAGACGTGCGGGTGGCGGCGGATGAGCTTCGCGACGATGCCGCCCGCCACGTCGTCGATCGAGAAGGGGGCGTCCGGGTCCTCCTCGGCGATGCGGGCGTGGAAGACCACCTGGAGCAGGACGTCCCCCAACTCCTCCCGCAGATCGTCGCGGTCGCCGTCCTCGATCGCCTCGACCAGCTCGTACGCCTCCTCGATGGCGTACTTCGCCAGTCCCTCATGGGTCTTCCGGGACGACCAGGGGCACTCGGCGCGGATGCGGTCCATGACCTGGACGAGGTCGAGGAGGCGGGCGCCGGGCAGGTCGTAGGAGGCGGGGAGCAGCTCCAGGTCGGGCATGGCGACACGGCCGGAGCCGGCGAGGCGGGCCAGGCCGTCCGTGAGCGCCGGCTCGCCCTCGCCCGTCGCCACGACCACCACCGTCCGGCCGCCGGCGCACGCGTCGACCAGCTCCTGGGCGGTGGGGGCGGACTCGTCCACGGCTGTCCCGGCCTCCCGCAGATACGGCAGCTGCGGATGCGCGCCGTCCGCGCACAGCACGCGGTCCGCCGAGCGCAGCGCCTGCCAGGCGGGCCAGGACAGCAGGCCGGGGGCGACGCGGTGGCTGGTGGTGAGGAGGATGATCCGGCCGGTGTCGGGGACGGTAGGAGCGGGAGGTTCCGGGCTGGTGGTGTTCACGATCCGAACGTAACGCACCCGCGCCGCCGGCCTCGGGCGTTGTCCACAGGGCGGGGATGATCAAGTGATCGTATGACCGCTCGCGTCAGCCCCGCCTGCCTCACTCCGCCCGTCGATCCGACCTGCTACGCCGTGGCCCGCCCTACGCTGCGGCCCGCCCTAAGCCGTCGTCTGGGTCCCCGACGACGTGACCTCCCGTACCCACGGCGTCTTCGCGTCCACCCGGCTGCTCTTCTGGACGTCCCAGGCGCCGTAGCGCGGGTTGAGGTCGACGTGGAGTTCCTGCGACGCCTTGGACAGGGCCTTCCAGAAGGCGGGCTGCGTGGTGTCGGTGCCGAGCTGCTGGGCGAGTTTCTGGGCCTCCAGCTGGAGGCGGAGGTTGTCGTCCAGGCGCTTGGGGGCGATGCCGTACTTCTGGAGCCAGGCGTTCTGGAGCGCCTTGGAGCCGCCGGCCTGCTGTTCGAGGCCGGTGCGCATCCGCTGGATCTCCTTGCGGGTGACGCCGATGCCCGCGTCCTGGGCGGCCCGGTGCAGCACCTGGTCGAGGACCATGTTGTGCAGGGTGTCCCGGGTGAGGCTGCTGGTGGCGGCGAGGACCTGCTGGTACTGCTGCTCGTCCGGCACCGCGGACCGCTGTGCCTGGCGCACCTCGTTCACCCGGGTCTCCAGCTGGGCGACGGTGATCCGCTGGCCGCCGACGACGGCCGCCGCGCCCGGGTGCGCGTCGCTTCCGCAGGCGGTGAGGAAGGGGGCCGCGGTGGCGATCGCGGCGGACAGGACGAGCGCGGTGCGACGGCGGCGGTGCAAGGATGCCTCCCGAGGAGATTGTGCGACGGTGCACAAAGTCTTGCGGTGATCGATGGTAGGCAGTGGGCAAGCTCTGGCCAACCCATTCGACCAACGATTCACACGCACATCCGGCACCGCCGCGCCACCCTCCGCAAGGGTTTGCGGGTCGGTCCGCGGGTTTGCGGGTCGGTCCGCGGGTTTGCGGGTCGGTCCGCGGGTTTGCGGGTCGGTCCGCGGGTTTGCGGGTCGGTCCGCGGGATTTCGCGGGGCGCCCCGCGCTCAGCCCGTGATCGCCACCGGGGCGTCCCACGCGTCACGGTCCACGGTGATCGTGTAACCGCCGCGCGTCTCCTTGCTGTTCACCATGTACTGGTGCGCACGGCTGTGCGCGGTGAACTGGGTCGCGCCGAACGGCCAGTCCGCCGTGGTGGTGTTGTTCTTGTCCCACAGCGCGTACCAGAGGTTGCCCGGCAGGTCCGTCTTGTCCTTGGCGTTCGCGATCGCCTTGGCGCTGGAGCTGGTGAAGCCGTAGAAGCCGGCGCGGTACGTCTTCGCGTGCAGCTGCTTGTCGAAGGCGCGCACATAGGTGAGCACGGCGTTGTTGCACGCCGTGTTCGTCGTGTCGTACGCCTCCATGTCCAGGTAGATCGGGCTGCCCGCCTTCATCCCGAGGGCGGCGGCCTTGGCGACCGCGTCGGTGGCGTCGGTCGTGCCGAGGGAGGCGGCGTTGGCGGTGGTCATCTTCTCCGGGTTGGAGCCGCTCTGGCAGGACGGCTGGGCGCCGACGTAGAGCGGGATGAGCTTCCAGCCCATCGCGGAGACGGACTTGACCCAGGAGGCGGTGAGGTTGGGCTGGGCACAGCCGCGGTTCTTGCCGCCTACGTAGACGGCGGCGGCGCCGTAGAGGCCGCCGTGCCAGGCCTTCATCGCGGCCGACGAGGGCGCGGTGCAGGTGTCGAAGGCGCGGCCGGTGTACGTCTTCTGCGCGGGCCACGTCGTGGCCGCCATGGAGGCCTGCGCGGCGATCCCGGCCCCGGCGACGACCGCGGCACCCGCGACGCCCCAGGCGATGTATCTGCGCTTCTTCGACTGCCGATGACTGGACATGCCGGAACCCCACCCCTGTGTGTGCACTGTCAAGAAGACCCATTGTGCAAGAAGAATCGAGGGAGCCGGACCACGACCTGTCGGTCGCGGGGGCCAGGGCCTGTCTGACGATTGCCGTCGTCGCCCGGAGGGCGGCCTCGCGGCGTCAGGTGCGTGCTCTCGGCGTGCCGGGTGGGGGCACCTCCCACGCCCTCAAGGCAGTGGGGGAACGTACATGGCGTCGTAAGGCAGACGGGAATTGTCAGACAGGCCCTAGCGCCGCACCTGCCCCAGCCACTGCAGTGTCCGCCGGACCTCGCCCGCCATGGGATGGCCGGGCCCGTGCAACCGTTCCACGTCGAACAGCAGCCGGGTGAGCGTGTCCTGCGCGGCCGGCCGGTCGCCGAGCGCGAGCAGCAGATGCCCCATCCGGCGGCGCACGTCGTGCGCGAGCTGCGGATCGCCGGCCACGTACTGGTTTTCGTAGTACGGCAGCAGCGCGCGGTACTCGGCGAGCGCCGCGGCCGGTTCGCCGAGCTGTTCCAGGCACTGGGCGGTGTCGTAGCGGAAGCGCAGGGACTGCGGGTCGGCCTGACCGGCCTCGGCGGCGCGTTCGTCGGCGAGCCGGCGCAGTTCGGGCAGCGCGCGCCGGTACTGGCCGTCGTCCATCAGGGTGGCCGCGTACTGCTTGCGCAGGGTGCGTACGACCGTGGAGCGCTCGCCGTGCTGGTCGGCGGCGACCGGCAGGATCGCGCCCAGGATGTCGACGGCCTGGGTGATGCGCCCCTCCCCGAGCAGCCGCTTGACCTCGTCGACGGCCGCGGCGACCTCGGGCCTTTCCGGTACGGCGGCCACGGGGGCGGCGGGCTGGGGCGCGGGCATCCGGGCGCGGTCCGGCCAGGGGGCGTGCGGGCGCAGGAAGGGGCGCGTGGGGTCCAGGGGCGCCCCGGTGTGCATGCCACGCGCGGGCAGGAGCGGGACGAGGTTCTCGTACACCTCCTGCGCCGAGCCGGGCCGGTGCTGCGGGTCCTTGGCGAGCAGCCGCAGCACGAGCGCCTCCAGCGGCTCGGGCACCTCGGGACGGAGCCGGCGCACCGGCACCGGCTGCTCGTACAGATGCCGGTGCAGCACGCCGAGCGAGGTGGAGCCGGCGAACGGCACCTCCCCGCTGAGCAGTTCGTGCAGCAGCACCCCGAGCGCGTACAGGTCCGTGTACGGGCCGACCGCGCCGCCCATCGCCTGCTCGGGCGCCATGTAGGCGGGCGAGCCGATGGGGGTGCCGGTGTGGGTGAGGCGGGTGGTGTCGGTGTCCATCACGGAGGCGACACCGAGGTCCAGGACGGTGATGGTGCCGTCCTGCTTGACCATCAGGTTGCGCGGCTTGAGGTCGCGGTGGACGATCGGCACGGCGTGCACGGCGCTCAGCACGGCGCACAGTTGTGCGGCCACCGCTACCGCCCACGGCCACGGGTACGGATCGTGCTCCGCGAGGTGCCCGGCGAGGTCGATGCCGTCCACGTACTGCATGACGAGGAACAGCTCCTCGCCCTCGGTGCCCGCGTCGTGCACGGTGACCAGGCCGGGATGGTCGACCTGCGCGGTCACCCGGCACTCCCGCAGGAACCGGCGGCGCAGTTCGTCGGCGTCCGCGCCCGCCACCTTGTCGGGGCGCAGCAGCTTCACCGCCACGCGCCGGTCGAGCCGCTGGTCGTAAGCCGTCCAGACCTGACCCATGCCGCCCTGCCCGATGAGCGTGGACAGCTGGTAGCGGTCGGCGACGACCCGTCCTGTCGCCACGGTCACCTTCCGCCCTCGTTGCGGCCGTCGTGCTTGCGCAGATAGTCACTGAGCTCGTCGAGCTCGGCACGCACCTGCTCGATCCGCGCGGGCGCCGGACGCTGGGGCGGCGCGGGTATCGGGAGCTGGGAGACCGGCGGCCGGGGAACCGGGGGCACGGTGTGCGGGGGCGGGGTGCCCAGGGGCGTCGTCGCCGTGGTGTACGGGGAGGCGGGGGGCGGGTAGCCGTACGCCTGCGCTGCTGTCTGCGCCGCGTACGCCTCGCGCCGCCGCTGGAAGTGGCGTACGTCGGCGGCGAGGTAGTAGACGACTGTGGCCAGGAGCACGCCGAACAGCAGCGTGATCCCCAGATAGCCGCCGGGCGTGTGCACGTCGTCGCCGGGTTCGGTGGCCAGCAGCACGATGCTGAGGACGTCAGCCACGGCCACCGCCACCAGCAGGCCGTAGTCCGCCGATCTGCGGGTCACCGTGGCCAGCCGGAGCATCATCACCCAGGCCAGGAAGCCGACGCTGAACACCCCCAGCGCCACGAACACCACGCGCAACAGGACCAGTACTGCGTCGTGCGGCGGCCGCTGCACCGGCTGCACATGGCCCTGGCCTTGCATGATCGCTCCTGTATTGCCTGAAATAGGGCGTACGTGCCCGTCCGGTGCGTCCACTTGCGAACAACACCGGTCGCGCGGTGGTCGCTTCGAGCATATGGCCCGACACCGACGCGCGGTCCGGGTTGTATCGAACCGTTGTGTGCCGAGCGCGGAGCGGGGACGCCCACGCCCCGGCGCGGGCCGTCGGATGGGGTTGCGCGGGCGGGTGGTGCGCGCGGGCGCGAAGGCGCGGACCAGGGGAGCCGGCGTGCACCAAGGGGTGCGCGCCGAGTGGTGTGGCGTGCGGTGTCAGAGCGGCGGATGCGTCCACGCGTTGGGCCCGGCGCGCACCCCTTGGTGCACGGCGCGCGCGGCGCATCCGCGCACACCCCGGTTCACCGCGAACCGGGGTGTGCGCGCCGGGTACCTCGACGGAGCCCACGGTGCCGAACGGTTTCGTCGCGGCGCCGATGCGCGAGCCGTCGCGTCAGTGGGCCTTGAACCGGGACGGCGCCTTGGTCGGGTTCCCGCCCGCGGGGAGCTTCTGGCCGGGGCAGGTGGCGAGGACCTTCTTCATCGCGGCCTTCTCGGCGGCGGTGACCCACAGGCCGTACTTCTTCTTCACGGCCACCTGCGCGGCGACGTAGGTGCAGCGGTAGGCCTTGTCGGACGGCAGCCAGGTGGCCGTGTCGCCGTCGCCCTTGCCGCGGTTGGCGCTCGCGTCGACGGCCAGCAGGTTGAGCGGGTCGTTGGCCAGGGCTATGCGCTTGCTGGCGTCCCAGTACTTGGCGCCCTTCTGCCAGGCGTCAGAGAGGGCGACGAGGTGGTCGATGTCGACCAGGCTCCGGCCGCGCTTGTAGGTGACGTCCTTGCCGGAGTAGGGGTCCGGGTCCAGCACGCCGGAGGAGACCTTGCAGTCGCCGTCGGTGAACTTCACCTCCTTGAGGTCGCGCTTGAGTATGTCGTCCCGGGTGTCGCAGGAATTGGAGTCGGTGTCCGCCCAGGCGGAGCCGAACTTCTCCCGGGTGTATCCGGTCTTCGGTGCCCGGCCCTTGACGGTCAGCGCGTCGGCGGCGGTCAGCGCCGCTCCCCCGCCGCCCGTGCCCGTGCCCTGGGCTCCCGGACTCCCCTTGTCCTGCAGGTCCTTGCAGCCGGCCACAGCGAAGATCACGACGACAGCGATGACCGCCCCGTCCCTCAGACGCGTCACGTGCGCCCCCTCTTCTTTTTTTCCCGCCTCCACGTGGGCGGATCTCTCCTGGCTCACGGTAGCCGTCGCACGGTTCACGCCGAATGGGATCCAAAAGGGTGAATGACAACCAACCCCCCCTTATCGGAACCGCTTTGACGTACCGGGAGAAGCCCGAGCGGTACGCCTTCGCGCCCGCTCACACCACGCCACGGCCGTACGCCGCACCGCACGCCTTACCTGCCCGCGGCGCGCCAAACCGTCTGGGGCGGCCGCCGTGCCGCGGTCAGCGCAGGATCGGCGGTCCGAAGGTCGCCGTGGCGGTCGCGTCGGCGGCGAGGTCCGGTGTGCAGGGGTTGTTGACGCCGGTGCAGGGGCTCGACCGCCCCTTGAAGGAGAAGCCGGCGTCGGTGATGGTCGCGGTCAGGGACAACGCCTCGGTCGTGACGTCGAACTTGCAGTTCCACGTGTCGGCCGGGCCGTCGCAGGCCGCGCCGGCGGGAACCCCGCCGATGGTGACGTGCCGGTCGGACGCGCCCACGAGGGCGACCGTGAGGTGGACGTATCCGGTGCCGGTCAGGGCGGCCGCGACGGTGTTCTTCCCCGAGGTGACCGTCAGGGCGCCACTCACGGGCCCCGTCGTGGGCGGTGAGAACTCGGCGGTCACCGTGCACGTGGCCCGGGTGGCGAGCCGGGTCGGGCAGGAACTGCCGATCGCCGCGAACCCCGAGTCCGATGGAGCGGTAGAGGATCCGCCGGTAGGGCTCGGACTTGCGGACCGGTAACCCGAAGCGGTCCTCGCGCTGTTCGGCCGGGCCCCGCGAGGCCGGCGTGTCCAGGGTCTCGGCTACGTACGTGAGGTCGGCCATCTGGCCGAGCAGGCCGGCGGGCAGCAGGACGCCGCCGACCAGGGTGAGCACCGCCGGCGCCCGTTCGCCTGGGGGCCCACGGCCGAGATGCTCAGCTCGTCCAGGACCGCCGGGTCGGACTCCGCACGGGTGGCGAGGTCGGCGAAGGTGCGCCCGTCGAAGCGGACGAGGGCGGCCGCCCCGCGCTCGCGCATCGCTCTGTGCACCAGGAGCTGGTGCCCGCGGCACACGAGGTACGGCGTTGGGCTCGCCCCCGGTCCGTGCGGGAGCCGGACGAGCCCCGGGCCGATCGGGTGCAGTGGCAGGCGCGTGACGCGGGCGCCGTGCCGGTCGGTCGGTCGGTTGGTTGGTCAGCGTGACGCCGAGATCGCCGAAGGCGACGCTGTTCATTCCTCCCCTGGGAATGAACGGGGCGCCTGGCAGGCGCCGATGCGTCAACGATGGGGAGTGGGCGCGGCCAGAGTCAAGGAATCCGACAAAAGCCGCGCCTCAGCGGTCCCGCGCGCCGGGGACCGACGGCCCTACGAGCCCAGCACCGACGCCAGGAACTCGCCGACCCAGCCCAGCAACTCCCGCCCCACCAGCGGCTTTCCGCCCACCTTCGCGGTCTTCGGGCGGGGCACCAGCACCTGGTGGGCGGCCGGCTTGATGACGGTCCCCGGGTACAGACGCTTGAGCCGCAGCTCCTGCGATTCGCGCAACTCGACCGGAGCGAAACGGATGTTGGTGCCCTGGAGCACGATCTCGCCGACCCCGCACGCGCGGGCGAGCATCCGCAGCCCGGCGACGAGGAGCAGGTTCTCCACCGGCTCGGGGAGCTTGCCGTAGCGGTCGGTGAGTTCCTCGCGGACCGCCTTGATGTCCTCCTCGGAGTTGGCGGAGGCGATGGACCGGTAGGCCTGGAGGCGCAGCCGCTCGCCGGGCGCGTAGTCGTGGGGGACGTGCGCGTCGACGGGCAATTCGATCTTGACCTCCAGCGGCGGCTCTTCCTCGATCTCCCCGGTCTCCAGCTGCCGTCGGTAGTCCGCGACCGCCTCGCCGACCATCCGGATGTACAGGTCGAAGCCGACGCCCGCGATGTGCCCGGACTGCTCGCCGCCGAGCAGGTTGCCGGCGCCCCGGATCTCCAGGTCCTTCATCGCCACGTACATGCCGGCGCCCATCTCGGTGTGCTGGGCGATGGTGGCGAGCCGTTCGTGCGCGGTCTCGGTGAGCGGCTTCTCCGGCGGGTACAGGAAGTACGCGTACCCGCGCTCCCGCCCGCGGCCGACGCGACCGCGCAGCTGGTGCAGCTGGGACAGGCCGAAGGTGTCGCCGCGTTCGACGATCAGGGTGTTGGCGTTGGAGATGTCGATGCCGGACTCCACGATCGTCGTGGAGACGAGGACGTCGAACTTCTTCTCCCAGAAGTCGACGACGACCTGTTCCAGCGCCGACTCCGACATCTGGCCGTGGGCGGTGGCGATCCGCGCCTCGGGGACGATCTCGCGGAGGCGGGAGGCCGCGCGGTCGATGGACTCGACCCGGTTGTGGATGTAGAAGACCTGGCCCTCGCGCAGCAGTTCGCGGCGGATGGCGGCGCCGATCTGCTTCTCCTCGTACGGGCCGACGAAGGTGAGCACCGGGTGCCGCTCCTCCGGCGGGGTGGTGATCGTGGACATCTCGCGGATGCCGGTGACCGCCATCTCCAGGGTGCGCGGGATCGGGGTCGCGGACATGGTCAGCACGTCGACGTTGGCGCGCAGCTTCTTCAGCTGCTCCTTGTGCTCGACGCCGAAGCGCTGCTCCTCGTCGACGACGACCAGGCCGAGGTCCTTGAACTTGGTCTCCGAGGAGAACAGCCGGTGCGTGCCGATGACGACGTCGACGGCGCCCTCCCTGAGGCCCTCCAGGGTCGTCTTCGCCTCGGTGTCGGTCTGGAAGCGGGAGAGCGCCTTCACGCTCACCGGGAACTGCGAGTACCGCTCGGAGAACGTCCCGAAGTGCTGCTGCACCAGCAGGGTGGTGGGCACGAGGACGGCGACCTGCTTGCCGTCCTGTACGGCCTTGAAGGCGGCCCGGACCGCGATCTCGGTCTTGCCGTAGCCGACGTCGCCGCAGATCAGGCGGTCCATGGGGACCGACTTCTCCATGTCGTCCTTGACCTCGGCGATGGTGGTCAGCTGGTCGGGGGTCTCCGCGTACGGGAAGGCGTCCTCCAGCTCGCGCTGCCAGGGCGAGTCGCCGGCGAAGGCGTGGCCGGGGGCCGCCATGCGCGCGCTGTAGAGCTTGATCAGGTCGGCGGCGATCTCCTTCACGGCCTTCTTGGCGCGTGCCTTGGTCTTCGTCCAGTCCGCGCCGCCCAGGCGGTGCAGGGTGGGGGCCTCGCCGCCGACGTACTTGGTGATCTGCTCCAGCTGGTCGGTGGGGATGTAGAGCCGGTCGCCGGGCTGACCGCGCTTTGCGGGGGCGTACTCCACGACCAGGTACTCGCGGGTGGCGCCCTGCACGGTGCGCTGCACCATCTCGATGTAGCGGCCGACGCCGTGCTGCTCGTGGACGATGTAGTCGCCCGCCTCCAGGGTGAGCGGGTCGATGATCTTGCGGCGGCGGGCCGGCATCCGGGCGCCGTCCTTGCCGGCCGCCTTCTGGCCCGACAGGTCGGTCTCGGTGAGGACGGCGACTCTGAGCGCCGGGTCGACGAAGCCGTAGTCGATCGAGCCGCAGGAGACATGCACGACCGAGGGGCTCAGCTCGTCCAGGTCGACGTCCAGGCGGGCCGCGATGCCCTCGCCGCCGAGCACCTCGACGGTGCGGGAGGCGGGACCGTGGCCCTCGGTGACGTACACCGTGCGCCAGCCGTCGGCGAGCCAGCCCTTGGTGTCGGCGAGGGCCTTCGCGGTGTCGCCGCGGTAGGTCTCCGGGGCGTGCATGCCGAGCTTGAGGGTGTCGGCGGACAGCTCTTCGTCGGCGGCGAACGGCGACACCGACCACCACATCATGTCCCGCTCGCGCGCCCGGTCGCGGACGTCCGCGATGGACCACAGGGATGCCGCGTCGACGTCGATGGGCGCCTCGCCGCCGCCCGCGGTGGCCGCCCAGGAGGCCTGCAGGAACTCCTGGCTCGTGGCCACCAGGTCGGCGGCGCGGGTGCGGACCCGCTCCGGGTCGCAGACGACGGCCATCGCGCCCTCGGGCAGCACGTCGAGCAGCAGCTCCATGTCGTCGACCAGGACCGGGGCGAGGGACTCCATGCCCTCGACCGCGATCCCCTCGGCGATCTTGTTCAGCAGCTCGCCCAGCTCCGGGTGCTCCTCGGCGAGGGCACGTGCGCGTGCGCGGACGTCGTCGGTGAGCAGCAGCTCGCGGCAGGGCGGCGCCCACAGGCCGTGCTCGGCGACCTCCAGGGAGCGCTGGTCGGCGACCTTGAAGTAGCGGATCTCCTCGACGTCGTCGCCCCAGAACTCGACGCGCAGGGGGTGTTCCTCGGTGGGCGGGAACACGTCCAGGATGCCGCCGCGCACGGCGAACTCGCCGCGCCTCTCGACGAGCTCCACGCGCGCGTAGGCGGCGGCCGCCAGGGCTTCCACGATGTCGTTCAGATCGGCGCTCTGCCCGGTGCGCAGCGCCACCGGCTCCAGGTCGCCCAGACCCTTGACCTGCGGCTGGAGCACGGACCGTACGGGCGAGACGACGACGGAGACCGGGCCGGTCTCGGGGTCGTCGGGGCTCGGGTGGGCGAGACGGCGCAGCACGGCGAGGCGGCGGCCGACGGTGTCGCTGCGGGGGCTGAGCCGCTCGTGCGGGAGCGTCTCCCAGGAGGGGTACTCCACGACGCCCTCGGACGGCAGCAGCGTGCGCAGGGCCGCGGCCAGGTCCTCGGCCTCGCGGCCGGTGGCGGTGACCGCGAGCACGGGGCGGCCGGTCTCGCGGGCCAGGGCGGCGACCGCGAAGGGGCGGGCCGCGGGGGGGCCGACCAGGTCGACGTGCATGCGGTTGCCGTCCGAGGCCGCCTTGATCGCTTCCGCGAGTGCGGCGTCCTTGACGACGACGTCGAGCAGACCGTGCAGGCTCATTCAGGGCGGCTTTCGTCGGGGGGTGGGCAACGCGAAGTGCCCGGCGCGGGCTGCGACCGGGGGGTCTCCAGCGTACGTCGACGCGTCGGCGTGTGCCGGGGCTGTGGATAACCTCCGTCGCCCGGTGCGGCGCCGCGCGTCTCGGTGGCCGTACCAGGGGGCTTCGCCCCTGGACTTCCGAAGCCTACGCCCGGCCGCCGCCCGACTCGGCCGGTCGAGAGGCCGGGCCCGACAAGACACGTACCCGGCGCCGGAGAGTCCCCCAAGACTCCCCGGCGCCGGGCCGTCCCCCGCAACCCCCGTATGCGGTGGTCTCTCAGTCGGTCCCGTCGGTCCCGTCGGTCCGCCAGTCCCGCCGGTCCCGTCGGTCCCGTGTCAGTCCCGTCAGTCCGTCGCGATCGCGTTCAGGACGTTCATGCGGCCCGCCCGGAACGCCGGGACCAGGGCGGCGAACAGGCCCACGAAGGCCGAGCCGAGGAAGACCCCGATGATCGTCGGCCAGGGGATCTCCAGGACCTTCAGGCCCTGCAGGGCGAGCAGCTTCTGAGCGGTGGCACCCCAGCCCATGCCGAGCCCCAGGCCCAGCAGGGCGCCGAAGAGGGCGATCACCACGGACTCCATCCGGATCATCCGGCGCAGCTGCCGCCGCGACAGACCGATCGCCCGCATCAGGCCGATCTCCCTCGTCCGCTCGACCACCGAGAGCGCCAGGGTGTTCACGACACCGAGGATCGCGACGATGATCGCCAGGGCGAGCAGCCCGTAGATCAGGTTGAGCAGCTGGCCGATCTGGTCCTTCAGCGCGTCCTTGTAGTCGGTCTGGTCACGCACGGTGTACTGCGGGTAGTCGTGCAGCGCGCTCTTGAGCGACTTGTAGGCGCTGTCCTGCTGCCCCTCCTTGGCGGTGGCGAAGACCAGGTCGTCGAGCGGCATCTTGTCGGCCGGCACGTACTTGGCGAGCGTGGCGATCGACATGTACTTGGATCCGGCGTCGATGAGGCCGTCGCTGCTGGTGATCGCCCGGACCGTCAGCCGGGCCGTCCGCCCCTCCTTGAACTTGAGGGTGATCTTCGAGCCGAGGTGGATGCCGTGCGCCTTCGCGAACTTGTCGTGCACGGACATCGAGTCCGGCAGATAGGCGTCCGCGAGGTTTCCGGCGACGGTCTTGGTGCGCAGGTCGGTCGCGTACGTCGGGTCGGCCGCCGTGATGTCGGTGTCCTTGAGCGTCTTGCCGTCGGGGGTGGTGTAGTCGGCCTCGGTGACCCGGTACTCGGTGACCCGGGCGAGCCCCGGGGTGTCCTTGACGGCCTTGACCGCCTGCGGGGTGATCCGCTGACCGCTGTCGGACTGGATGATGTAGTCCGTGCCTACGGTCTTGTCGAGCTGGTCGGTGGCGGAGGCGACCATGGAGGAGCCGACCACCGAGAGACAGGCGACCAGCGCGAGCCCGATCATCAGGGCGGCGCCCGTCGCACCGGTACGGCGCGGGTTGCGCAGCGCGTTGCGTTCGGCCATGCGCCCGACGGGGCCGAACATCCGCAGCAGGACGGCGCCCAGGACCCGCACGACGGCGCCCGCGAGCAGCGGGCCGATGACGACGAACCCGATCAGCGAGAGCACGATGCCGAGGCCCAGCCAGGCGGCGCCCTGCGACGCCTTGTCGGCTTCCGCGGCCAGGTAGAGGCCGTAGGCGCCGCCGGCGGTCAGCAGGAGGCCCACCAGGGCACGTATGCGGCCGGCCCTGGCGTCGGTGGGGGCGCCCGCGTCGCGCAGCGCGGCCATCGGGGAGACCTTGCCGGCCCGTCGCGCGGGCAGGTAGGCGGCCAGGACGGTGACGACGACCCCGAGGACCAGGCCGAGCGCCGGGGTCGTCCAGGCGACCGTCAGATCGCTGGTCGACAGGTGCATGCCTATCGAGCCCATGAGCTTCATCAGCGCGACCGCGATACCGACGCCCGCGCCGACCCCGAGGACCGAGCCGACCACGCCGAGCAGCAGCGCCTCGACGAGCACGGACCGGTTGACCTGGCCGCGGCTGGAGCCGATGGCCCGCATCAGGCCGATCTCGCGGGTGCGCTGGGCGACCAGCATGGAGAAGGTGTTGATGATCAGGAAGATGCCGACCAGGAAGGCGATCCCGGCGAAGCCGAGCATCGCGTACCTCATGACGTTCATGAAGCCCTCGACGTCCTTCTGGTTGGCGTCGGCGGTCTCCTTGGCGGTCTGCACCTGGTAGTCGGCGCCGAGTTCGCCGGTCACGTTCTTCTTCAGCTGCGCGTCGGTGACACCGGACGCGGCCGTCACGTTGACGTTCGTGAAGACACCGCTCTGCCCGACGAGCGTGCGCTGCGCGGTCTTCGTGTCCAGGTAGAAGATCGCGGCACCGGGGTTGGTGACGGTGAAGTCGGCGATGCCGGAGATCTTCGCGGTGTGCGTGCCGACCGCGCTGATCACGCCGATCTCGTCGCCGAGCCCGAGGTGGTGCTTGTCGGCGGTGTCGGCGTCCACCATGATCTGGCCGGAGTTCTCCGGCGCCGCACCGGAGGTGATCTTCATGGTGCGGGCGTCGTTGGAGTTCCAGCTGCCGACGATGGTCGGCGCCCCGCTGGACGGCGACAGGCTGTCCTTCTTGGCGTCGACGACGGTCACGGACGTCGAGAAGACCGTCCCCTCGGCCGCCTTGACGCCGTCCGCCGCACGGACCTTGGTGACCACCGAGGCCGGCATGACCGGCGGCTTGCCGTTGTCGGAGGTCGTCTCGCCGGTGTCGGAGGCGCCCTTGGCGCTGACCGTCACATCGGACGAGGTCGCCGCGAACAGCTTGTCGAACGTCGTGTTCATCGTGTCGGTGAACACCAGCGTGCCGCACACGAACGCCACCGACAGCAGCACGGCGACCGCCGACAGGGCCATGCGTCCCTTGTGCGCGAAGAAGTTGCGCATGGAGGTCTTCATGACGGTCATGACGTACGCCCCCGCGCGTCGAAGTCCTTCATGCGGTCCAGGACGGTGTCCGCCGTCGGCTTGAACATCTCGTCGACGATCCGGCCGTCGGCGAGGTAGAGCACACGGTCCGCGTAGGAGGCGGCCACCGGGTCGTGCGTGACCATCACGATCGTCTGCCCCAGGTCGTCGACGGAGCGGCGCAGGAAGCCGAGGACCTCCGCGCCCGCACGGGAGTCGAGGTTTCCGGTCGGCTCGTCACCGAAGATGATCTCGGGGCGCGCGGCGAGGGCGCGCGCCACGGCCACGCGCTGCTGCTGACCGCCCGAGAGCTGCGTGGGACGGTGCTTGAGCCGGTCCGCGAGCCCCACGGTGCCGACCACGCGCCCCAGCCACTCCTTGTCGGGCTTGCGCCCGGCGATGTCCATGGGGAGCGTGATGTTCTCCAGCGCGTTCAGCGTCGGCAGCAGGTTGAACGCCTGGAAGATGAACCCGATCCGGTCCCGGCGCAGCTTCGTGAGCTTCTTGTCCTTCAGGCCGGTGATCTCGGTCTCGTCCAGGTAGATCTGACCGCTCGTCACGGTGTCGAGTCCGGCGAGGCAGTGCATCAGGGTGGACTTGCCGGACCCCGAGGGGCCCATGATCGCGGTGAACTGCCCCCGCGCGATGTCCACGTCGACGTGGTCGAGAGCGACGACACGGGTCTCTCCGGACCCGTACGCCTTGACGACCTGCCGCGCCCGCGCGGCAACGGCCGTACGCCCTCCAGTACCCCCGTGCCTGGGAATGGTCACAGCCGATGTCACGGTATGTCTCCTAAGTCGGTCAGCGAGAGAACAGCGCGGTGCCGCGCTCTGCTGCGAAGCGTTCGGTACGACGATGAGTCTCGCGGTGTGCGGCGTTGCTCCGCGCTGGTGCGAAGCCCCGTCTTTCCCGGGGGGTAAACCCCACCCCCGCCGGTTCGGTCAACCGCCCCCCGGCGGCGTAAAGCCAGGTTAAGGACGACAGGGGTGCCGTCTCCTCCTCCGGCGGGACGAACCCTCCCCGAGCCGTAGTACGGAGAACCCCCTAGGGGATGTCCACCGCCGGGTGGAGCCCTTCTCCGGGTTCGGCTCCACCTTTCGGTGCGGTCAGCCTCCCCCCTCTCCTCGCGTGAGGGTCAAGCGGATGCGCACTCCCGCCAGGTCGGGGCGGATGGGAAGCTGTCGCACACGACATAGATGCAAGGGGAACGCATGGGGAGAGGATCCGGCGTGGAGAACACCAGACCCGCGATACGCGCGGCCGGGCGCGATGCCGGGACGGGCCGGCGGGGGGCCGTGGTGGCCGCCCTGATGCTCGCGATGGCACTGGCCGCGCTCGACTCCACCGTCGTCTCCACCGCCGTACCGCAGATCGTCGGCGACCTCGGCGGGTTCTCCTTCTTCTCCTGGCTGTTCTCCGGCTATCTGCTGGCCGTGACGGTGACGCTGCCGGTGTACGGCAAGCTCTCCGACACCTTCGGCCGCAAGCCGGTGCTGGTCGCGGGGGCCGTGGTGTTCCTGCTGGGGTCGCTGCTGTGCGCGGGCGCCTGGAACATGGCCGCGCTGATCGCGTTCCGGATCGTGCAGGGCCTGGGCGGGGGCGCGCTGCAGGGCACCGTGCAGACCCTGGCGGCCGACCTGTACCCGCTCAAGGAACGCCCCAAGATCCAGTCCAAGCTGTCCACGGTGTGGGCGGTCTCCGCGGTCGCCGGGCCGGGGCTCGGCGGGGTGCTGGCCACGTACGCGGACTGGCGGTGGATCTTCCTCATCAATCTGCCGATCGGCGCGGCGGCGCTCTGGCTGATAGTGCGTCATCTGCACGAGCCGGAGCGCGCGCCGCGCACGCCCCCGCGGGTGGACTGGGCGGGCGCGCTGGCGGTCTTCGCGTGCGGGGGCGTGCTGCTGACGGCGCTCGTGCAGGGCGGGGTGGCGTGGGCGTGGTGGTCCGCGCCGTCGTGCGCGCTGTTCGGCACCGGGCTCGCGCTGGTGGGGCTCGTGATGTGGATCGAGCGCCGGGCCGCGGAGCCGATCATCCCGGGCTGGGTGTGGCGCCGTCGTACGATCGCGGCTGTCAACCTCGCGCTCGGCGCGCTGGGCCTGCTGATGGTGGCGCCGACGGTGTTCCTGCCCACCTACGCGCAGTCGGTCCTCGGTCTCGCGCCGGTGGCCGCCGGATTCGTGCTGTCGGTGTGGACGCTGAGCTGGCCGATCTCGGCGGCGCTCAGCCAGCACGTGTACCGGCGCATCGGCTTCCGCGACACCGCGCTGCTCGGCATCGGCGCGGCCGCGCTGATCCTGTTCGCTTTCCCCTTCCTGCCCTACCCCGGCGCCGCCTGGCAGCCGACGCTGCTGATGCTCGTGCTGGGCGGCGCGCTCGGCCTGTTCCAACTGCCGCTGATCGTCGGCGTGCAGTCGACGGTGGGCTGGGAGGAGCGGGGCACGACGACCGCGTCGGTGCTCTTCTGCCGGCAGACCGGGCAGACGATCGGCGCCTCGGTGTTCGGCGCCATCGCCAACGGGGTGCTCACGGCCCACCTGGGCGGCGCCGGCGACCTCGACTCCGTCACGCGCGCGCTGGACGACGGAACCGCCCCCGAGTCCACCCGCCACGCGATCGCCTACGCGGTCCACGCCGTGTACTTCGGAGCGGCGTGCGCGGCGGCACTGGCGTTCCTCGTCCTGCTGTTCGTCGCACCGCGACGCTTTCCGGTCCTCACCGACTGACACCTGACCCTGCGTCAACACGGCCCTCGAGAAGGAACTCCGATCCCTCGGTTAACGCGGGTAACACCCGAGGTCAGACGCGCTCTCGCCCAGTAAGCGCATACCGGTCGACCAGTTGGCGGAAAAGACCGCGAGCCTCGGCTACTTGCGAGTAGGGTGCGTGACCCCGCTCCCTCCTCTCCCTGCGGTCCGCCGCCACGGACCCGAGCCACGCAAGGAGCACCGGGATGTCCCAGGACCCTTCCCCGCGCGATCCGTCGTACCTCACCTACCCCTGGCAGCCGCTGCCGCCGGAGCCGCCGGCGCCCCGTCATGTGCCGCACCGGGAGCCGGTCGGCCACCACAGCGACCTGCGGGTGCTGCGCGCCGCCTACCGCCTGCAGCGGCGCACCGCGACCCTCACCGCGCTCGGCTACTTCACCCTGTTCCTCGTGCTGTCCGCGTTCGCCCCGCGCGTGATGACGAGCACGGTCACCGACGGCGTACCCGCCGGCCTGCTCCTCGCCCTCCTCCAACTGCCCGTCACCTGGCTGGCGATCGCCCTGTACGAGCACACCGCGCGCCGCCACGTCGACCCGCTCGCCGACCGCATCCGCAGAACGGCCGAACTGGACGCCAGGCGAGGAGCCGTACGGTGACCGGCTTCAGCGACTCCGCACAGTCCATGTCCCTGGTCGCCTTCACCGCCGTCGCCACGCTCACCCTCCTGCTGTGCGTGCTGACCGGCCCGGACCGCGACGACCTCGACGCCTTCTACACCGGCTACGGCTCCCTCTCCCCGCTGCGCAACGGCCTGGCCATCGCCGGCGACTACATCTCCGCGGCCACCGTCCTCGGCACCGGCGGCGTGATCGCCCTGTGCGGCTACGACGGCGTCGTCCTCGCCCTCAGCACGGCACTGTCGCTGATGCTGCTGATGTTCCTGCTGGCCGAACCGCTGCGCAACGCGGGCCGGTTCACCATGGGCGACGCGCTGGCCCGCCGGATGCCCGGCCGGTGCGTACGGATCACGGCCTGCGCGGTGACCATCGCCGCCCTGCTGCCGCTGATGCTGGTCCAACTCGCCGGCGCCGGCCAGCTGATGGCGTTCATCCTCGGCTTCTCCGACGAGTCCGTGCAGACCGGCTGCGTCATCGGCCTCGGCGCGCTGATGATCAGTTACGCGGCCATCGGCGGCATGAAGGGCACCGCCCTCATCCAGATCCTGAAGATCGTGATGCTGCTCGGTTCCGGCACGGTGGTCGCCCTGCTGATCCTGCACCGTTTCGACTGGGACCCCGGCGCGCTGCTCGCCGCGGCCGCCCGGGGCAGCGGCGCCGGAACCGCCTACCTGCACTCCGGACTCCAGTTCGCCGCCGGACCCGACCCCCGGCTGGACATGATCAGTTCGGAACTGACCATCGTCCTCGGCGGCGCCTGCCTGCCGCACATCACCATGCGCATGTACACCGCCGCCGGCGCCCGCCAGGTCCGCCGCTCGATGTCCTGGGCCGTGTCGGGCGTCGCCCTGTTCGTCCTGATCATCAGCGTCGTCGGCTTCGGCGCCACCGCCCTGGTCGGCCGTACCGCCATCGCCGCCGCCGACCCGCAGGGCAACACCGCCTATCTGCTGGGCTCCCGAGCGGCGTTCGGAACCGACGTGTCGACGGCGGGAACCCTGCTCTTCACCACCGTCACCACGGCGATCTTCCTCACCCTGCTCGCCTCCGTCGCCGGCATGATCCTCGCCTGCGCCAACTCCCTCGCCCACGACGTCCTCGCGACCCGCGCCCAGGAGACACCGGCCCGGCGGGAGATGAAACTCGCCCGCGTCTGCGCGGTCGCCATAGGAGTCCCCACGATCCTGCTGGCGACCCTGGTCCAGCACCACAGCCTCCAGCCCCTGGCCACCCTCTCCTTCTGCCTGGGCGCCTCCGCCCTCGCACCCGCCCTGGTCTACGGCCTCTTCTGGCGCCGCTACACCCGCACCGGCCTGATGTGCACCCTCCTCGGCGGCACCCTCACCGTGCTCCTCCTGATGCCGGGCACGAACCTGGTCTCCGGTTCGCCGGGTTCCGCCTTCCCGCACGCCGACTTCAACTGGTTCCCCTTCACCACCACCGGCATCGTCTCCATCCCGGCCGGCTTCCTCCTGGGATGGCTGGGCACGGTCGCCTCCGGCCGGCGCGGGGCGGCGGAACAGCGTCGGCAGTACGAGGCGGTGGAGGGCTGGATCCTCGCGGGGGCCGGGCGCCGGGGGGCTTGAGCGGGTGCGGTGGGTTGGGTTGGGGGCGTGAGAGGGCGGGGGCGGGGCGCTATTCGGCCGTCGCACGCCCCGTCAGGGACATGAGGCTGTCGCGCATGTGGTCCATGTGCGCCTGTACGTCGTCCCAGGTCTCCCCGTGCTCGCGCAGCACCCGCTCGGTATCCCGAGCGATGCGCTCCTCCCGGACCCGCGCCTCCGCGAGAATCTCGTCGGCACGCACCCGCGCCGCCTCCTGGGAACGGTGCTCCCACTCCTCCGCCTCGCCCAGGGCACGCTTCGCCTCGGACAGGGCGGCCTCCGCGCGGGCGATGCGGTCGGCGGTGTCCGCGTCGACCGCGGCGGCGCGCGCGACCTCCTCGCGCTCCGCCTCGGCCCAGCGCTCGGCGTGCTCCCGGGCCTGCTCGGCGAGCATCCCGGTGGTGCGCTGCCGCACCTCGCGCAACGCCGCGAGGGCCTCACCGCGCGCCTCCTTCACCTCCAGCCGGGCGCCGATGCGGATCTCGTCGGCCTCGGCGCGCGCGGCGAGAAGCAGCTGGCGGGCGCGCTCCTCGGTGTCCGCGCGGAGCGCGTCCGCCTCCTCCTGCGCCGCACAGCGCTCGTTCTCGGCGCACGTCTGCGCCTGCACAACCCCGTCGGTCAGAGCGCGCCGAGCGTTGTCACGGACGGCCGACGCCTCGTCCACCACAAGCCGGAACACCCGCTGCGCGCGGTCCCCGAGCGTCTCGTAGGTCTGGGGCGGGAGCTGCTCGACGACGGCACGCATCCGCACGGCCTCCGCCTCCATGTCCTTGGCGAGCACGGTGAGCCGCGCGGCACGCTCCCACGCGGCGTCCCTGTCCTGCGAGAGCGCCACCAGGAACGTGTCGACCTGCTCGGGGCGGTAACCACGCCCCCGGACGGTCACGAACTCGTACGGCGACATCGATGCGCTGCTCACCCTGGAACCCCTCTCCGCCGGACCCGCACGAAATGATGATTTCGCGCACATCTTGATGGATAGGGCGTAAGTGTTCATAACGCGACACTCCGCAGACATGTCACGGCCGTAGCGTCGTGCGTCGTATCGAGGCCCGCGAGAGCACCCGAGAGCACCAGGGGCGTGAAACGCACTGCCGCGCGCCCCGCGGTCGCGGTACCGGCTCAGCGCGCCGCCGACCGACCCGGTCCCGGGCCAAGGCGTGCACACGCGCGTGGGGGCCGGCCCGGTCACCCGACCGGGCCGGCCCCCACCGGCCGTTCCTACCGCCGCGCTACAGCAGTCCGTCCCACATCTGCTCCAGCAGCACCGACCACCAGCTCTCCGGCGAACCGAGCGCCGCCGGGTCCAGCGAGGCCAACTGTGCCTGGAAGTCGACGGTCCAGCGACCCGCCTGCTCCTGGTTCAGGCCGAACCTGAGCCGCCACATCCGGCCCAGCAGCGCCAGGCAGCGCGCGAACTCCGGCAGCCCGGTGTTGACGAACTGCGGCGGCACGGACGCCCCGCCCGGCCCCGCCTCCACAGGCACGGCCACGATGTTGGCGGTGCCGTACTGCACACAGATCGCCTTGCCGAAGTCGGTGCCCATCACGAGGTACGACCCCGCGTCCGGCGCCGGCTGCACCCCGCGCTCCTGCGCCAGCTCCGCCAGCGTCGGCACCGGACGGCCCGGCTGGGCCTGCGCCCAGAAGAACGGCCCCATGTCCAGCGGCAGTCCCGCCGCGACCAGCGTGTGCGCCACGATCGGCGGCACACCCTGCCGCGACACCGCCGCCTGCTCGAACCGGAACACGCCCGGCCCGAACGCCGCACCCAGCTCCTGCGCGATCGCCTCGGGCGGGATCGGCGGCGCCGCCTGGACCTGCGGCAACGGCGCCCGCACCGGCGCGGGCCGCGCGGGACCCGCCGCCACCTGGTGCAACTCGCCCTGGTGCGCCAGCAACTGCCGCATCCCCTGCTGCCGGCTCGCGTGATCCGTCCCGTACGGCGCGATGCTCGCGAGCCGCGCCTGCGGCCACTGCTCCCGGATCATCCGCGCGCAGTAGGCACCCGGCAGCTCGCACGGCTCCAGCTCCGTGTGCAGCTCCAGCACCTGGCCCGGCGGCACGTTCATCGCCCGCAGCTCGTGGTAGATCTGCCACTCCGGGTGCGGCGTCCCCGGCGCCGAACGCCGGATCAGCTGCTGCTCCGAACCGTCCTGCGCGCGGTAGCGCAGCACCGCCTGGTAGCCGGGGCCCACGGTCGGCTGACCCTGCTGCGGGTAGCCGTACGCCGACGGCTGCTGCCCCGGCACGGGCTGCCCGGGCGGCGGCATCGCACCGGCCGGCATCGGCGGCGGCATCTGCGGGGCGCCCGGCGGCATACCGGGGGCGCCCGGGGCCGCGGGTACGCCGGGGGCGGGCGGGGGCAGCGGTGCGCCCGGGGCGCCCACCGGCGGCGCGGCCAACACGGTCTCCGCGTGGTGGACCGCCTCACGCGCACCACCGGCGGAGCCCTGGGCACCGGGCGCGGGAGGCACGCCGGGGGCGCCCGGAGCTTGCGGTGCGCCTGGGGCGAAAGGTGCACCCGGGGCGTGCAACGGCGGCGGTGCGCCGGGCGCCGGGGGTACACCCGGGGCGCCCGGTGCTCCAGGAGCGCCGGGCGGATTCGGCATGCCCGGGGCTCGTGGGGGCTGAGGTGCGCCCCCTCCCATCCCGCTCGAGTCGGCCAGCATCGTGGCCGACCGATGGACGTCGCCGGGGGGCGCGCCACCCGGAGCGCCCGGCGCACCGGGCGGGTTGGGGGCGCCCGGCGGAGTCTGCGCGCCCTGCGCCTGCGCCGGCCCCTCAGGCCCCTCGGGACCCAACGCCGACACCATCTGGGTCGGCGCATACCCGCCCGCCGGCACACCCGGCGCGGGCGGCTGAGACGTGCCCCCTGGGCGTGCGCCCGGGGTTCCCGGGGCGCCCGGGGGCGGAGGCGGCGCACCGGCCGCACCACGCGCCTTGCGCGGCGGAGGTGCGGCCCGGCTCGTCGCCGCGTCCGCTATGTCACTGGCGTTCGGTGCCAGCGGGCGGCTCGGCGCGGCCGGACCCGCCGGAGGCCGGGGCGCGCTCGGAGCACCGGCCGGCGCCTGCGGGTAGCCGTAGCTCGGGGCGGCGGGGCCCTGCGGATAGCCGTAAGAAGGCGCGGGCGGAGCCGCGGGCGCCGGCGCAGGGGCCGACGCGCCCGGCGCGGGCGGAGCCGGAGCCGCCGCCGGCCCCTGCGGGTAGCCGTACGTCGGGACGCCCGGCGGAGGCGGCGGAGGCGTGCTGTCCTGCGGCGCGCCGGGCGCGGCGGCCGCACCGTGCGCCCCGGGTGCACCCGGCACCCTCGGCGCACCAGCAGCTCCGGGCGCCCCCGATGCACCCTGCACGCCGTGCGCGCCCTGCACACCCGGCGCGCTCGCGTCGTCGAGCGCCGGAGACACCGCCGTGCGCGGCAGTTGGCTGCCCCCCGTCATCAGCGCCGTCTCGGCGTCACCCAGCGCACCGTCGCCGGAGTCGCTCAGCGGCGGCGCGAACACCGTCGCGGGCAACGGCACGGAACGGTCCTCACCGGCATCGGCGTTCGTGTCGGTGCCCGCCCAAGGAGTCGCACCGGCAGGCACGTTGGGCACCCCGGGCGCACCAGGCGCACCAGGCGCACCCTGCGCCCCGGCAGCCGCCCCCGCGCCCGCACCCACTCCGGCGCCACTCGCGCCACCCGCACCGCTCCCGGCCACCGGCCAGGAAGCCCCACTACCCCCTGCCGGACCAGCCCCGCCACCAACCCCACCAACCCCACCGGCGCCTGCCGGCACCCCCGCCTGCGTCTCCGCAAGCCCACCGGAACCCATCCCCGACCCCACGCCGGAGCCCGCACCGACCCCCACACCGGAACCCATTCCTGAGCCCGCCCCGGCCCCTACACCTGAGCCCACACCTGAGCCCACACCAGTCCCCGCACCCGAACCCACCCCGGACCCCCCGGCCACCTCCTCGGCCGACGCCCCGTCACCCCCCGATCGCCGATCCGGAATACCCAGCTTGTCCGCCGCTTCCTGGAGCCACTCCGGCGGGCTCAACAGGAACGAGGTCTGGTTCAGGTCGACCCGTGCCGCGGGCGCCGGTACCGCGTCGGCGACCTCCGCCTCACGGCCGTACTCCTCCTCGTACCGGCGGATCACCTCGCCCACCGGCAGCGCCGGCCACAGTGTCGCGTCGCCGCTGTCCCGGGCGATGACCAGCCGCTGCCCGCCCGCGTCCGAACGCGGGCCCTCCGCACGGTCCTCGCCCCACACCACGAACCCGAGGCCGAACTCCCGTACCCGCACCTCGCGGTGCTGGTACGCCGGCACGTCGCCGTTGATCCACTCCTCCGCGCGCTCCTGCGCCTGCGCGAACGTCACCATGCCGAAACTCACTCCCCCGAGCCAACAGAGACGGCACGGGCGAAGCCGCCGTCCACCATCAGGTTCGCCACCGTCTCCAGCTCCGGCGGGGAACCCGCCAGCCGGGACAGGAACACATCGAAGTCCTCACCGCAGGGCAGCAGCAGGCGCTCCACCCGCTCGGCCGGCGACCACGACGGATCCACGTCGCGCACGTCGTCGTACGCGCAGAACCACACCGAGCCGAGCCGGTCGCCCTTCACCTTCACCGCCAGCAGACCGCCCTGCACGAAGCACACGCCCAGGTAGTCCTTGGTCAGGTGGTCGCGCAGGCATTTGTTGACGTACACGAGGTCGTTGACCGCCGCCTCGTCGCGGACCGTGAAGAACGGCTGGTCGAGGAGGAGGCCGAGTTCGGCGTCCAGTGCCGTACCCACCGGCGCGCACCCGCCCGCCGCCTTCAGGAAGGAGCGGTACGCACCCGGCAACCGGTAGCCGAGGTCCTCCTCGACGCCCTGCACCTGCGACTCCGACACCGCCACGCCCGACTTGGGCAGCCCCACATGGGCCGGGCGCGTCTCCTGCAACGGACGGGTGCCCCGCTTGCCCTGGTCCACCCGGGCCGTCGCCACCCCACCGTGATGCCGCAGCAACGCCTTCACCTCGACCGGGACCAGCTCCAGCCGCCGGGACCCGGGCGCGTGATGCCACGTCCAGCCGTGCGGCGTCGCCACCGCCGGCACCGTGTCCCACAGCTCGTGGCCCGAGGCGGACAGCACGGCGTTCGCCGACACATAGTCCGTCAGCCGCAACTCGTCGACGCCGAAGCCCTCCGGCGGGTCCGCGATCTCCGCCGCCGCGCGCGCGTAGGGCGAGAAATCGGGGTAGCCGTGCTCGTCGACACGTACCCCTCTCGGGTGACGTGCCGCCCGGACCGGATCCGGGAAATGCACGACCTGCCCGGCGTAGGCCGAGTTCGGCGGCACGGCTTGTCCCCCGGCCTGGCGGCTGGGCGGTGCCCCCAGCCCGAGCCGACCTGTCGTCATGACGGTTGCCCCCTGCGGCACTCTGTACGAACCGAAACCGCACCCCAAAGCGCGCCACGGCCCGTATCCGGCTGTCTCTCCCACGTCCCAGACGCGTCGACCGCGCCCATCGCGGTGCCGACAGCCTATGCGGTACGCGAACCCCGGTCACCGGGCCTCCGCTTCCGTGACCAGCCGTCACCCTGCCGTGACAGCCTGCCCAAACCCGGGCGTGTCGCACCGCCCCAGCTTCCGCACCCGCCACGGGATTTGGCAGTCTGTGACTTTCGGGGGATGCCCGGGAGGGGAAGACGATCATGAACATCGCACAGACGGGACCGCACACCGCCATGCCCGGCGCGAGTCACAGCGCCACCAACGGCGACCCCCGCATCGGCTGGAGCAGCACCGAAATACCTCCCGCGCCCGCCCTCCGGCACCGCCGCGACGGCATCCTGCCCACCGTCGCCGCCGCCCTCTCCGTCCGCGGCGCCACCCTCACCGGCACCGCGGCCCGCGGCGATCAGCCGCCCCCACTGCATCCGCTGGTCCAGGAGTTCCTCGACACCCTGCCCAGCGGACAACGCGACCGTTTCACCGGCCGCTGCGCGGAGGCCATCCTCATCTCACGGCACATCGCCTCCGCCGACAGCGCCCGCAGCAAACGAGCCACCCGCAAACCCATGACCAACGGCGAAGCCCGCAAAGCCCTCAAGCAGGCCAAGCTCACCGCCCGTCGCATACGCGAGGACGGCGACCCCCTGCACGGCAGCTTCGCCGCCCCCTGCCGGGCCTGCGCCGCCCTCACCGCCCACTTCGGCGTCCGCATCGTCGACCCCACCGCCACCGACGACTGACGCACACCCCCACCCACGCGGCGCCCCCCTACCCCCCACGCAACACACCGCACCCGCACCCGCACCCGCACACGAACTAAGGGCAGATGCACCCCGACCACACCTCCTCCACCCGCTTCTCCGTGCCCGTCGACGCAGCCCTGCGCGCCGCCGGCTGGCAACCCGGACGCTGGGACATAAAGCAGGCCGAGGTCTGGGCCGACGCCCTCCGCGAGCACACCTCACCCGCCGGACACCGGCACACCGTCTTCCCCGCCGCCGTAGAAGCCTGGGCCGAATTCGGCGGCCTGCACATCAACCCCACCGGGCCCGGCCGCCAGATCGCCCCCGCCACCCTCCACCTGGACCCCCTGCACGGCCTGCACCTCGCCCGTACCCTCGGCGACCTCGGCCGCGCCCTGGACACCGAGGTCTGCCCGCTGGGCGAGGAGACCGAGACCCACTCGCTCCTCGCCATCGACACCGAGGGCCGCGTCTACACCCTCGACCACACCGGCGACTGGTACGTAGGCCCCGACATCGACCACGGCCTCACCACCCTCATCGCGGGCGTCGAACCCCAACGCCTCACCACCCACGCCTGACCGGCACCCACCCACGCCTGATCGGCACCTACCCACGCCTCACCGGCACCCACCCACCAAAACCGCTCACGCGCCCCCGCACAGCAACCCTCACCCACCCACAACAACCCCTCGCCCACCCACCACCGCTCACGCCGCCGGAATCACCGCCGACACCCGGAAACCCCCCGCGTCCGTCGGTCCCGACACGAACACCCCGCCGAGCCCCAGCACCCGCTCGCGCATGCCTACCAGACCGTTGCCACCGGACGGCAGGCCCGCCGAGGCCGCCGACGCCGGTTCCGGCGGTGGCTCGTTCTCCACCTGCATCGCGATCTCCGCCACCCGATGCGCCAGCCGGACATGGGTCTTGGCGCCCGCCGCGTGCTTGTGGACGTTCGTCAGGGCCTCCTGCACCACCCGGTACGCCGTCTGCTCCACCTCGACCGCGTACGACCGCGCGTCCCCCTCCACCGACAGATCGACCACCATCCCGGCCGCCGCCGACTGCCCGATCAGCTCCTCCAGCTCCGACAGATACGGCCCCTCCTCCTCGGCCACCCGCGAAGCCGCCACCGCAGCGGCCACCCCCACCGCGGCCAACGGCAGGGCCGCGGACGCCGACGCCGTACGACGCCGGTCGCCGTCCCCGGAGCGCAGCACCCCCAGCATCTCCCGCAGCTCCGTCAGCGCCTGGCGCCCCATGTCGCCCACCAGCGCCGCGTTCTTCACCGCCTTCTCCGGGTCCTTCCGCGCCACCGCCTGCAACGCCGCCGCGTGCACCACCATCAGGCTCACCCGGTGCGCGACGACGTCGTGCATCTCCCGCGCGATCCGCGTCCGTTCCTCGCCCCGCGCCCACTCCGCACGCTCCTCCGCGCGCTCCGCGAGCAACTGAAGCTCCCGCTCCAGGCTGTCCGCGCGCTCCCGCAGGCTCTCCATCAGCCGCCGCCGCGCGCCCACGTAGAGGCCCAGCAGCACCGGAGGGGCGGTCAGGCCGAGCGAGGTCGCCAGCGCCGCGAACGGCACGAACCAGTCCCCGAGCGTCAGATCCCCCCGTGCCATGCTCTGCCGCACCCGTACGAACGTCACGATCAACGTGCCCAGCAGCGTCATCCCCGACAGCGCCACGATGATCCGCCGCGGTACCTCGGCCGCGGCGAGGGTGTAGAGGCCGACGATGCCCATCAGGAAGCCCATCTGGGCCGGCGTGATCGCGATCGACACGAGTACGACGGCGATCGGCCATTTCCTGCGCAGCAACAGCACCGAACCGGCCAGCAAACCGAACACGATCCCGGCCGACACCGGAACCCCCGCATCCCGTGCGAACGGGATCCCCTCGGCGCCGCACTCCAGCGCCGACACCAGCGCCAGACCACCGTCCAACGCCGCACTACGCCACCGCGACCACCACCACGGCCCTGCCAAGGCCGTCGTGCGGTCTGCCCCCGTCGTGGTCATGCGTCCAGCCTACGGGCGCGAGGGTGGGCTTTTCCGGTGAGTTTCGTCTACTGGCCTACACCACCCTCAGTAACCGAACAACACCGAAACCCACCGGTATCCCTCGAACTGCTGAACCACGCTCGTTCGGCGTCGGAATCGATCATTCCACCCGGACGGTATGCCTATGGCACATCCACACACCAAATATCAGGACTTCGAGGGGCTCCGGGAGCAAGCGGTGGCACTGCGGCGGGCCGGACTCAGCCGACGCCAGATCCGCGACCGGCTGCACGTGGACAACAACGACATCCTCAACCGCCTCCTGGAGGGCGAGCCGCCCCCGGAATGGACGAAGCGACCGAACGCGAAGGACGACTTGCGGGACAAGGCGCGAGAGCTACGGCTCCAGGGCTGGACGTACGACCGGATCCAGGTGGAGCTGGGGTGCTCGAAGAGTTCGATCTCGTTGTGGGTACGGGACCTGCCGAGGCCGGAGCGGAGGCGCACACCCGAGGAGTCCTCGGCGATCGCCAGGCAAGGCCAGGAGGCAACCCTGCAACGCCGCGAGAACGAACGCCGACACACCAAGGCGACCGCCGAACAGGCCGTCGGCGAGCTGTCCGACCGTGAAGTCTTCCTGACGGGCGTGGCCCTCTATTGGGCAGAGGGCGCCAAGGACAAGTCGTACAACCGTCGCGAGAGACTGCAGTTCATCAACAGCGACCCGAACGTGATCAGCTTCTACCTACGCTGGCTCAGCATGCTCGGCGTGGAGCGAGAGCGCCTGCGCTTCCGGGTGAGCATCCACGAGTCGGCCAATGTGTCGGCCGTCGAGGAGTTCTGGGCAGATCTGGCGGGCGTGAAGCCTTCCGAATTCCAGAGGCCCACCATCAAGAAGCACAACCCGAGGACGAGCCGCAAGAACACCTCGGAAGCATATCGAGGCTGCCTGACCATCTATGTACTCAAGAGCGCCGACTTGTATCGTCGCATGGAAGGCGCCTGGTACGGCATAGTAGGAAGCGCCGCTCGACGACCTGACTGAATGTCCGGTTTCGTCGATATATTCCCCCGTGGTGTAATTGGCAGCACTGTGGCTTTTGGTGCCATCTGTCCGGGTTCGAGTCCTGGCGGGGGAGCCGCACTCTTTCCGGCCCTGACCGCTGACAGTCCCGTCAGGGCCCGCTCTCATGTCCCCCACGAAACGCCCCGGTATCCTGCGGATGTCACCCCCACCCATCCAAAAAGCCGAAGGGCAACTCCGTGAGCGCCATTCGCCCGGCAGCCGTCGTCGTTCTCGCAGCGGGTGAGGGCACCCGTATGAAGTCGGCCACACCCAAGGTCATGCACGACATCTGTGGCCGTTCCCTGGTGGGTCATGTGCTCGCCGCCTCCCGTGAGTTGGACCCCGAGAACCTGGTCGTCGTCGTCGGGCACGCGCGCGAGCAGGTCGGCACGCATCTCGCTGCGGTCGACCCCACCGTCCGTACGGCCGTGCAGGAGCAGCAGAACGGCACCGGGCACGCCGTGCGGATGGCGCTGGAGGAGCTGGGCGGCACGGTCGACGGGACCGTCGTGGTCGTCTGCGGGGACACCCCGCTGCTCACCGGCGAGACCCTCGCCCGGCTCGCCGGGACCCACCACGCCGACGGCAACGCCGTGACCGTGCTGACCGCCGAGGTCCCGGACGCGACCGGTTACGGCCGTATCGTGCGCGACGACGCGTCCGGCGCCGTGACGGCCATCGTGGAGCACAAGGACGCCTCCGACGCGCAGCGGGCGATCCGGGAGATCAACTCGGGTGTGTTCGCGTTCGACGGGCAACTGCTCGCGGACGCGCTGGGGAAGGTGCGCACGGACAACAGCCAGGGCGAGGAGTACCTGACGGACGTGCTGGGGATCCTGCGCGAGGCCGGTCACCGGGTCGGTGCGTCGGTCGCCGCCGACCACCGCGAGATCGCCGGGATCAACAACCGGGTGCAGCTGGCGGAGGCCCGCCGGATCCTCAACGACCGGCTGTTGGAGCGGGCGATGCTGGACGGCGTCACGGTCGTGGACCCGGCGACCACCTGGGTCGACGTGACGGTCACCTTCGAGCGGGACGCCGTCGTCCACCCGGGGACGCAGCTGCAGGGCTCCACGCACCTCGGCGAGGGCGCCGAGGTCGGGCCGAACTGCCGGCTGAAGGACACCCGGGTCGGCGCCGGGGCGCGGGTGGACAACACGGTGGCCGATTCCGCCCATGTCGGTCCGAACGCGACCGTGGGACCGTATGCCTATCTGCGGGCGGGGACGCGGCTGGGTGCCAAGGGGAAGATCGGCACCTATGTGGAGACCAAGAACGCCAAGATCGGGGAGGGGAGCAAGGTCCCGCACCTCTCCTACGTCGGCGACGCGACGATCGGCGAGTACTCGAACATCGGTGCGGCGAGCGTTTTCGTGAACTACGACGGTGAGAACAAGCACCACACCACCGTCGGGTCGCACTGCAAGACGGGTTCGGACAACATGTTTGTGGCGCCTGTCACGGTCGGGGACGGTGCATACACCGCTGCCGGGTCTGTGATCACGAAGGACGTACCGCCCGGTTCGCTGGCCGTGGCCCGCGGTCAGCAGCGGAATATCGAGGGCTGGGTGGCCCGGAAGCGTCCGGGGAGCTCGGCGGCGAAGGCCGCCGAGGCGGCTTCCCGGCAGGGCGCGAGCGAGGACTGACCGGAAACAGGTGCGCCGAAGACGTCGTACCGTGATAAGTGCACACCCGCACCTAACCAGCTGTTTCGGCCTCATGCGCCCGGCGCGGAGGTCGCTGGACATCCAGCTGTACGGCTGAGACACCTCTGAGGAGACAGTGCTGTGACCGGGATCAAGACGACCGGCAAGAAGAAGATGATGTTCTTCTCCGGCCGCGCCCACCCCGAGCTTGCCGAGGAGGTCGCCCACCAGCTGGGTGTCGGGGTAGTACCGACCAAGGCCTTCGACTTCGCGAACGGCGAGATCTACGTCCGCTACCAGGAGTCGGCGCGCGGTGCCGACTGCTTCGTGATCCAGAGCCACACGGCTCCGATCAACCAGTGGATCATGGAGCAGCTGATCATGATCGACGCGCTGAAGCGAGCGTCGGCGCGCTCCATCACGGTGATCGTGCCGTTCTACGGTTACGCGCGGCAGGACAAGAAGCACCGGGGCCGTGAACCGATTTCGGCGCGGCTCATCGCCGATCTGATGAAGACGGCGGGAGCGGACCGGATCCTGACGGTGGACCTGCACACGGACCAGATCCAGGGATTCTTCGACGGTCCGGTGGATCACCTGTTCGCGCTCCCGCTGCTCGCGGACTACGTGGGCGGGAAGGTGGACAGGGACAAGCTGACGATCGTGTCCCCGGACGCCGGCCGGGTGCGGGTCGCCGACCGCTGGTGCGACCGGCTCGGTGCGCCGCTGGCCATCGTGCACAAGCGCCGTGACAAGGACGTGGCGAACCAGGTGACCGTCCACGAGGTCGTGGGCGAGGTCAAGGGCCGGGTCTGTGTCCTGGTCGACGACATGATCGACACCGGCGGCACGATCTGCGCGGCGGCGGACGCCCTGTTCGCGCACGGCGCCGAGGACGTGATCGTGACGGCGACGCACGGCGTGCTCTCGGGTCCGGCGGCGGACCGGCTGAAGAACTCGCGGGTGAGCGAGTTCGTGCTGACGAACACGCTGCCCACGCCGGGCGAGCTGGGCCGGGACCTGGACAAGATCACGGTGCTGTCGATCGCGCCGACGATCGCGAGCGCGGTGCGCGAGGTGTTCGAGGACGGTTCGGTGACGAGCCTCTTCGACGAGCAGTGAGCGGCGACTTGTAAGCACCGTGCAGTGAGGTTTCTGCACAAGGTGCACGGCCTGCATCGCCTGCGCTGAAGATCCTTTTGGTACGGCCTCCCCCGCCGAGTAGACTGCACAAGTTGCTCGGCGAGGGAGGCCGTACCTGTTCTGTACAGGTGTCGGCGGTCCGTTATCGACGCGCTCTTCGTAGCAGGCCGTTCGTGGCCGGGTGACCACGTCCGTTCTACTTCTACGAGGAGTGATCACCATGTCCGAGGTGAAGATCGCCGCCGAGTCGCGCACCGAGTTCGGCAAGGGCGCCGCCCGCCGTATCCGCCGCGACAGCAAGGTCCCCGGTGTCCTGTACGGCCACGGTTCGGACCCGATCCACCTGACCCTCCCCGGCCACGAGCTGCTGCTCGCGCTGCGTACCCCGAACGTCCTGATCTCCCTGGACATCGACGGCAAGTCCAACGAGCTGGCGATCCCGAAGTCCGTGGTCCGCGACCCGATCAAGGGCTTCCTGGAGCACGTCGACCTGCTGCTGGTCAAGCGCGGCGAGAAGGTCAACGTCGAGATCCCGGTGCACACCGAGGGCGAGCTGGCCCCGGGCGGCAACCTGCTGGAGCACGTGCTGAACGCGCTGCCGGTCGAGGCCGAGGCCACCCACATCCCCGAGTCCGTCACCGTCTCCGTCGAGGGCCTGGAGGCCGGTGCCTCCATCCTGGCCAAGGACATCACCCTGCCGTCCGGCACCACGCTGGCCGTCGACGGCGACGCGGTCGTCCTGCAGGTCCTGGCCGCGCAGGCCGAGGAGTCCGCCGAGGGCGAAGAGGGCGAGGCGGCCGAGGAAGTCGCCGAGGCCTGATCCTCACCTTCGTTTCATCGTTCGTCAGCCGCTGCTTCCTCCCGGGAGCGGCGGCTGGCGCGTATCAAGGAGACATGGACGTGACCACCCCCGCAGCCGCCAACGCCCCTTGGCTGATCGTCGGCCTCGGCAACCCCGGACCGGAGTACGCGATGAACCGGCACAACGTCGGTTTCATGGTCGCGGACCTGCTCGCCGGGCGGATCGGGGGGAAGTTCAAGCGGGCCGGCAAGGCACAGGCGCAGGTCGTGGAGGGGCGGCTCGGGGCGCCGGGTCCGGGTAGCCGGCGGGTGATCCTGGCCAAGCCGATGTCGTTCATGAACCTGTCCGGCGGCCCGGTGAACGCGCTGCGCGACTTCTACAAGGTGCCGGTGGCGAACATCGTCGCCGTCCACGACGAACTCGACATCGACTACGGCGTCCTGCGGCTCAAGCTCGGCGGCGGCGACAACGGCCACAACGGGCTGAAGTCGATGACGAAGGCCATGGGCGCCGACTACCACCGGGTGCGGTTCGGGATCGGGCGCCCGCCGGGTCGTATGCAGGTCGCGGACTTCGTGCTGAAGGACTTCTCCTCGGCCGAGCGCAAGGAACTGGACTACCTCGTGGACCGGGCGGCCGACTCCGTGGAGGCGCTGGTCGCCGAGGGACTGGAGCGGGCGCAAAGCACGTACAACTCCTGACTTGTCCCCCACCGCAGTTGACCGGCCGTAGGGACATGGCCAATGATCCCGGCCATGCCTGCTGCCTCGGTCCCCTCCTCCCGTACGCCTCCGGTCGCCGCTCTGCGGTTGGGCCGGGTCGTGTCGATGGGCGCGGTCGCCGTGCTGATCCTGGTCGGCGGGGTGTGGGGCTCCTGGGGCACTGCGCAGCACGTGATGCTGACCAAGGGCAAGGAACGGGGCACGGTCGAGGTGACCGCGTGCGGTGCGGACACCTGCACGGGCCCGTTCACCCCGGTCGCCGCCGGCGCCTCCGCGCGCTCACGTGTGGTCATCGACAAGTCGGTGGCGGTGCGCAAGGGGCAGACCTACGACGTGATCGTGAAGCCCGGCACCGACGACGTGGTCCGGTCCGGCCCCGCCGGGATCCTGCTCGCCTGGGTGCCGCTGGGCGGCGCGCTGCTGCTGTCGGCGGTGGTGGTGGCCGGAGGGCTGCGGCTGACCCGGGTGGCCTGGGCACTGGGCGGTTCGGGGATCGCGCTGCTGACGGCGGCTTTCTTCGCCTTGCAGTGAGCCCATACGGCTGTGAGCCCATACGGCTGTGAGCGCATACGGCTGTGAGCGCATACGGCTGTGAGCGCATACGGCTGTGCCCCCGGGTGTACGACCCCGGGGGCACAGCCATGTGCGGTGGCGTTGGTCAGCCGGTGTTGCGCAGGCCGGCTGCCACGCCGTTGACGGTGAGGAGGAGGGCGCGGGCGAGGAGGGGGTCGGGTTCGGCGCCCGTGGCGGCGGCGTCGCGCTGGCGCTTGAGGAGGGTGACCTGGAGGTAGGAGATGGGGTCGAGGTAGGCGTCGCGGATGCCGAAGGTCTGCTTGAGCACGGGGGTGGCGTCGAGCAGTTCGCTCTCGCCGGTGATCTTCAGGACCTCGGTGACGGTCAGTTCATGTTCGGCGCGGATGGTGTCGAAGACGTGCTTGAGGTCGTCGGGGACGAGGGTGTCGACGTAGTGCTGGGCGATGCGCAGGTCGGTCTTGGCGAGGGTCATCTCGACGTTGGAGACGAAGTTGCGGAAGAAGTGCCACTGTTCGTGCATCTCGGCGAGGACGGTGTCCCCTTCGTGCCGCAGGCCGGCCTCGCGCAGGGCCTTCAGTCCGGAGCCGACGCCGAACCAGCCGGGGACGATCTGCCGGGACTGGGTCCAGCCGAACACCCAGGGGATGGCGCGCAGGCCGTCCAGGCCGGCGCCGGAGTCGGGGCGGCGGGAGGGGCGGGAGCCCAGGTGGAGGTCGGCGAGCTGGTCGACGGGGGTGGCGGCGAAGAAGTAGGCGGGCAGGTCGGGGTCCTCGACCAGGCGCCGGTAGGCGGAGTGGGCGGCGTCGGAGACGACGTCCATCGCCGCGTCCCAGCGGGCCAGGGCTTCTCCGGACTGGCGGGGGGCGGTGTGCAGGGCGGAGGCCTGCAGGGTCGCCGCGAGGGTCAGTTCCAGGTTCTCCCGGGCGAGGGAGGGGATGAGGTACTTGTCGGAGATGACCTCGCCCTGTTCGGTGACCTTGATCTCGCCTTCGAGGGTGCCCCAGGGCTGGGCGAGGATGGCGTCGTGGGAGGGGCCGCCGCCGCGGCCGACGGTGCCGCCGCGGCCGTGGAAGAGGCGCAGGCGCACCCCGTAGCGGTGGGCGACGTCGCGCAGGCGGCGCTGGGCGCGGTGGATCTCCCACTGGCTGGTGGTGATGCCGCCGAACTTGGAGGAGTCGGAGTAGCCGAGCATGACTTCCTGGACGTCTCCGCGCAGGGCGACCAGGCGCCGGTAGGAGGGGTCGGAGAGCATGTCCTCCAGGATGGTGTCGGCGGCCTTGAGCTCGTCGGTGGTCTCCAGGAGGGGGACGATGCCGACCTTTGCCCAGCCGGCGTGCAGGTCCATCAGGCCGGCCTCGCGGGCCAGGACCGCGGCGGCGAAGACGTCGTCGGCGCCCTGGCACATGGAGATGATGTACGACTCGACGACCTCCGGCCCGAACACCTCCAGGGCCTTCTTCACCGTCTGGAAGACCCCGAGGGTCTTCTCCCCGGCCGCGTCCACCGGCGCAGGAGTGGGCGCGAGCGGCCGGCGCGACCTGAGTTCCTTGGCCAGGAGCTTGGCGCGGTACTCACGGGGCATGTCGGTGTAGCGCCAGGACTCCTCACCGAGGCGGTCGAAGAGCTGGCCGAGGGCGTGGTGGTGGGCGTCGGCGTGTTCGCGGACGTCCATGGTGGCGAGCTGGAGGCCGAATGCGGCCAGGGTGCGGATCGTACGGGCCAGGCGGCCGTCGGCGAACAGGCCGCCGCGGTGCTCGCGCAGCGAGGCCTGGATCAACCGCAGGTCGGCCAGGAGCTCGGCGGTGCCCAGGTAGTCACGGCCGGGCTGGTGCGGGGTGTCGGTGGCCAGGCGCCGCTTGGTGTTGACCAGCTTCTGCCGGATGCAGGTGGCCTTGAGGCGGTAGGGCTCCTCGGCGTTGAGGCGCTTGTAGCGGGGGCTGATCTCCGGCAGCAGCTCCAGATCGGCGCGCAGGGACTCCAGCAGTTCCTCCGTCGCCCCCGTGTAGCGGATGGAGTTGGAGAGGAAGCCGCGGAGTTCGTCGATCATCTCCAGGGCGTCGTTGATGCCGTGCTCGTGCTGGAGGATCAGGACGTCCCAGGTGACCTGCGGGGTGACGTTGGGGTTGCCGTCGCGGTCGCCGCCGATCCAGGTGCCGAAGGTCAGGGGGCGGGTGTCGTCGGGGAGCCTGACGCCGACGCGCTCCAGTTCGGCGGTCAGGTCCTCCAGGACGTCGCCGACGGCGTCGGCGTGCAGCTCGTCCAGGTAGTAGATGGCGTTGCGGGCCTCGTCGGCGGGCTCGGGGCGCACCACCCGGAGTTCGTCCGTCTGCCAGACCAGGTCGATGTTCTCGGCGAGGCGGATGTCGGTGCGGCGGCGGTCCGACTCGATGACCGGGGTGTCAAGGAGCGCCGCGATACGCCGGAGCTTGTTCAGGACCGAACGGCGCGCGGCCTCGGTGGGGTGCGCCGTGAACACCGGCCGGACATTGAGGTTCTGGACGGTCTCGCGCAGGTGGTCGGCGTCGGCGTCCTTGAGCCGGTCGGCGGTGCGGGCGAGGAGGCCGCCCTCGGCGGCGCGGCGGGCCCGCAGTTCGCGGCCGCGGTGGACCTGCTCGGTGACGTTGGCCAGGTGGAAGTAGGTGGAGAAGGCACGGACCAGCTTGGCGGCGGTCTCCAGTTCGATGCCGCGCAGCAGTTCGGCGGCGGCCTCGCCGTCCTCGCGGGTGAGGCGGCGGACCTTCTCGACGAGGTCCAGCAGCTCGGGGCCCTCCTGCCGGACGAGGGTCTCGCCGAGAAGGTCACCCAGCCGGCGGATGTCGGCGCGCAGCTCACTGCTGGTCGTGGTGGTCTGGTCGTCGGCACTGCTCACAGGTGCGGCTCCTTGCAGTGTTGAAGCTCGTCTGGAGGGGACCCGTCCGTCGGCCGGGCGGCAGGCGGGGCCTGTCCGCATACGGGCCGGACATCCGGGAAGGAAACAGAGCGGACCGCGCTGTCCGACCGACTCCAAGGATAGGTGTCCATGAGGACGCGCAGGCTATGGGGCTCTTGCCGCGAGACGCCTCGCTGCCATACTTACGATGCCGTAGGTTACGGAACCGTAGGGAAGGACCCTTGTCGTCCCGTCCGGTCGCCGCGGATCGGCACCCCTCTCAACCCTCGACCCCCCAGGGGACGCGCATGACCTCGTCTAGTTCCGATGTGATCGACGACGCCCACAAGCCGGCCGACGCTCTGGCTACGTCCGCCACGCTGGGCGGCGAGAAGAAGGGTTCGATCGAGCAGATCACCCTGCTGCTGTTCATCGTCGTCCCGTTCCTCGCACTACTGGTGGCGGTGCCGCTGGCGTGGGGGTGGGGGGGCGTGAGCTGGCTCGACCTGGGCCTGATGGTGTTCTTCTACTATCTGGGCTGCCATGGCGTGACGATCGGTTACCACCGTTATTTCACCCATGGCTCGTTCAAGGCGAAGCGGCCGCTCAGGATCGCACTGGCGGTCGCGGGCTCGATGGCGGTGGAGGGGCCCCTGGTGCGCTGGGTGGCCGATCACCGCAAGCACCACAAGTTCTCCGACGCGGAGGGCGACCCGCATTCGCCGTGGCGGTACGGGGAGACCGTGCCGGCGTTGCTCAAGGGCCTGTGGTGGGCGCACATCGCCTGGATGTTCGACGAGGAGCGGACCCCGCAGGACAAGTACGCGCCGGACCTGGTCAGGGACCCGGCGATCCGGGCGATCTCCCGCCAGTTCATCTACTGGACGGCGCTCTCGCTGGCACTGCCGCCGCTGATCGGCGGTCTGGTGACCATGTCCTGGTGGGGTGCGTTCACCGCGTTCTTCTGGGGTTCACTCGTCCGGGTGGCGCTGCTGCACCATGTGACCTGGTCGATCAACTCGATCTGCCACGCCGTGGGCAAGCGGCCGTTCAAGTCGCGGGACAGGTCGGGCAACGTGTGGTGGCTGGCGGTCCTGTCCTGCGGCGAGTCCTGGCACAACCTGCACCACGCCGACCCGACCTCGGCCCGGCACGGGGTGGAGCGCGGCCAGCTGGATTCGTCGGCGCGGATCATCCGCTGGTGCGAGCAGCTGGGCTGGGCGTACGACGTGCGGTGGCCGTCACGCTCACGTATCGATTCGCGCCGTAACACCGGGGAAGGCGGCTCCCGACGAGGGTCGGAGACCGCCGAGGCGGCATGATTGACGCCGTGGCGACCGACTCCAGCACCCCCAGTCCCGAAAAGCCGCGGCGGGCACGTCGCACCCGTATGACCGGGGCGGAGCGTCGCCAGCAGCTGTTGGAGATCGGTCGCACCCTCTTCGCCGCGAAGGGTTTCGAGGGCACCTCGGTGGAGGAGATCGCGGCGAAGGCCGGGGTCTCCAAGCCGGTGGTGTACGAGCACTTCGGCGGCAAGGAGGGGCTGTACGCGGTGGTGGTCGACCGTGAGATGCGCCGGTTGCTGGACATGGTGACCGGCTCCCTCACCGCCGGGCATCCGCGTGAGCTGTGCGAGCAGGCCGCGTTCGCCCTGCTCGACTACATCGAGGAGTACACGGACGGGTTCCGGATCCTGGTCCGGGACTCCCCCATCCCGCAGTCCACGGGTTCCTTCGCGTCGCTCATCTCGGACATCGCCACCCAGGTGGAGGACATCCTCGGGCGCGAGTTCAAGTCGCGCGGCTTCGACCCCAAGCTGGCGCCGCTGTACGCGCAGGCCCTGGTGGGCATGGTGGCGCTGACCGGCCAGTGGTGGCTGGACGTGCGCCGCCCGAAGAAGGCGGAGGTCGCCGCCCACCTGGTCAATCTGGCCTGGCACGGCCTGGACGGCCTGGAGCAGAAGCCGCGGCTGATAGGGCACCGCAAGGCCTGAGACCGCCCGCCGGACCCTTGCGGACCTCCTCAGTGCTTGAAGATGTCCTCACTGCTTGAAGATGTCTTCAGTGCTTGAAGATGTCCTTGGTCTTCTCCTTGGCCTGGCGGGCGTCGCCCTTGGCCTTCTCGGCGCGGCCTTCCATCTCCAGCGGAAGGTCGCCCGTCGCCCGCCCGCCGATCTCCTTGGCCTTGCCCTTGAGCTGTTCCTTCTTGGCCTTGGCCTTCTGCTCTCGTGCCACCGTCGATCACCCCTGACGGGTTCGTAGTCGGCTGTCGTCCCGCCGGGTAACCGTGGGCGGGCCGGGGCAAACGGCGGCTCAGCGGACCGGTTCGAGGAACTCCAGGCGGTTGCCCACGGGGTCCTCGCAGTAGAAGCGGCGGTGGCCGGGGAGGTCCCCGTCCCAGGCGACGGGAGTGCCGTGGGCGGTGAGCCGGGCCGCGTACGTCTCGATACCCGTCACCAGCAGGCCCGGGTGGGCCTGCCTGGCCGGCCGGAAGGCCTGCTCGATCCCCACGTGCAGATGGATCTCGCCGGCCCGGAACCAGCAGCCGCCGCGCGCCGCGAGCACGGGCGGTTTGGGGATCTCGGTCATGCCGAGGGTGTCCACGTAGAACGTCCGCAGCCGGTCCTCGGAGCCGGGCGGGGCGGCGAGCTGCACATGGTCGAGGGCGGCGAGCATCAGTTCGCCTCCTTGTGGGCGACGGCGAAGACGCGCCGGAACGGGAACGGGGTGCCGTGCGGGCCGGCCGGATAGGCCTCGCGCAGTGCGGCCCGGTACTCGGCGAGGAAGGCGTCGCGGGCCCCGGGATCGTCGGCGAGGGCGGTGAGGACCGGGCGCAGTCCGGTGCCCTTCACCCAGTCGAGGACCGGGTCCTCGCCGGTCAGCAGATGGATGTACGTCGTCTCCCAGACGTCGGTGGTGCAGCCGAGCCCCGTCAGCCGCTCCAGGTAGGCCTCGGGGGTGAGGACGGCGTCCTCGTGGCGGAGGACCTCGGCGAGGCGGCCCCGCCAGCGGGGGGACTCGGCGAGGGTGCGCATGAGCCGGTGGCTGGGGGCGGTGAAGTTGCCGGGAACCTGGAAGGCGAAGGTGCCGCCGGGGGCGAGGGCGGCGATCCAGTCGGCGAACCGCTCGGTGTGCCCGGGCACCCACTGGAGCGTGGCGTTGCTGACGATCAGGTCGTACGTCCGCTCGGGCGCCCAGGTGCGGACGTCGGCGTGGGAGAAGTCCAGGCGGCCGCCGCCGGCCGTGGGGCCCGCGTACTCCACGAGTGCCTTGTCGAGCATCTCGGGCGAGTTGTCGTAGCCGGTGATGCGGGCGGTGGGCCAGCGTTCGGCGAGCAGGGCGGTCATGTTGCCGGGGCCGCAGCCGAGATCGGCGACGGCCGGGGGTTCGCCGGGGAGTTCGGGGATCCGGGCGAGGAGGTCGGTGAAGGGGCGGGCGCGGTGGTCGGCGTGCCGGAGGTACTGGGCAGGGTCCCAGGCGGGAGTCGTCATGGGCTCCACCTTCCCCGCCTCGATATCTCGATGTCAAGAAGCTCGACATCAAGAGACTTCACATCGACACAACCACTACACTGATCGCCATGGAGGACGAGGTCGATCGGCTGGTGGCTGCGTGGCGCCGGGAGCGCCCGGACCTCGACGTGGAACCGCTTGAGGTGCTCAGCCGGGTGAGCCGACTGGCCCGGCACCTGGACCGGGCGCGTCGGCTGGCCTTCGCGGAGCACAGCCTGGAGCCCTGGGAGTTCGACGTGCTGACCGCGCTCCGGCGCGCGGGGACGCCGTACCAGCTCTCCCCCGGGCAGCTGCTGACCCAGACCCTGGTGACTTCCGGGACCATGACCAACCGGATCGACCGGCTGACCAAGAAGGGCCTGGTGGAACGGCTGCCGGACCCGAGCGACCGGCGAGGCGTGCTGGTGCGTCTGACCGAGGAGGGCCAGGACCGCGCGGACCAGGCCCTGGCCGGACTCCTCGACCAGGAACGGGCGATCCTCGCCGAACTCTCCCGCGCCCAGCGCGCCGAACTCGCCAGTCTGCTACGCCAGTTGACCGCCCCGTTCGACAACATCCCCGGCTGAGGGACCCGCGGGGGCGGATCCCACCGGAGACGCGGACCCCGCCGGAGACGCGGGGCTCACCGGCTACGCGGGGCTCACCGGCGTCGATCAGGCACTGCTGCTCTCCTCCGGCAGGATCCGGCCGGCAGCTCCCAGGTCGGCCGGCCCCACTCCGGCCCGGCGCGCGAGCGCGACGGCGGCCAGCGTGGAGTGCACGCCCAGTTTGCCGAGCACGTTCTGCATATGGGTGCGGACGGTGTGCGGAGACAGGAACAGGCGCTCGGCGACCGCCTTGCGCCCCAGGCCCGCCACCATGCACCGGAGCACTTCCCGCTCCCTCGGCGTGAGGGACTCCACGAGCCGTTCGCTCTCGGTGCGGTGCTTGCGCGCGGCCGTCAACTCCCGCAGGACCCCGGTCAGCAGGGCGGCCGGCAGATGGGTCTCGTCGCGCAGCACCCCCCGGATGACGTTCAGCAGCCGGGACAGCGAGCAGTCCTTGGCCACCCAGCCGCAGGCGCCGGCCTGCAGGGCCAGGGCCGCGCGCCTGGGATCGTCCTTCTCGGCGAGCACGACGACACGGACGGCGGGATGGGCCGAGCGGACCCCGGCGACCAGGGATATCCCGTCGACCAGACCCTCCTCGTTGCCCTCCTGCACCGGTACGGCCGGGCGGCCGCCGGGCAGTTGGCCGCCCAGATCGGCGTCGACGAGCAGCACGTCGTAGCGACGGCCCTCGGCGACCGCGCGCTCCAGGCAGCGCAGTGCCGCCGGACCGCTGCCGGCCGCGGACACGTCGACGTCGGGCTCGGCGGCCAGAGCCGCGGCGAGCGACTCGGCGAAGATACGGTGGTCGTCGACGACCAGAACTCGGATGCGAACCACAAAACCCCCTTCCCCAAGCTCTTCACGAGCAGGGGATACCCCAAGGTGCTCAGAACGACGGATCATGCGGACACGACACCCGTGGGAGGACGGAACCGCACGGCCGCCGCCGTGCCTGAACTGCTACCCCCACCGCGGGTGTCGTACCCGACTTGTCTCGCCCCCTGATCAGCACCGGCCCCCACCGGTGCTGCTCCTCAGGGTACGGAAGGGGGGCGGGAGCGGAAGGCAATTTGCAGAACTGCCCGGCCGACACGTTTATGGTGTGCCGCATGTTTCGTATTGAGACGGAAGTCGACAAAGAACGGCGGGAACTGCTCCACGCGCGGCTGCGGGACACCAACACTGCGGCCTCCCCGGTCCTCGCGGCCCTGCGCGGGACACCCGACGAACGCCAAGTTCCGCTGCACGTCTGGGCGGTGGACGACGGTTCGGGCGAACTGGCGGGCGGCCTGGTGGGGCACACCTGGGCGACCTGGCTGCACGTCACCTACCTGTGGGTGGACGCCCGCCGTCGCGGCACGGGGCTCGGCGGCCGGCTGCTGTCCGAGGCGGAGCGCATCGCCCGGCAGGACCGCGCCTGCGCCGCCGTCCGCCTGGAGACCTGGGACTTCCAGGCGCCGGACTTCTACCGGAAGCAGGGCTACCAGGTGGTGTGCGTGGTCCCCGACTATCCGCCGGGGATCACGGAGTACACCCTCACGAAGCGGCTGGGCTGAGCCTCAGCTCTCCCGGCGGGCGCCGGCCGACGGCACCGCCTCGAACGTCCGGGGCGCCGTGAACCCGGCCCCCGCGAAGGCCTCTTCGACCGCCTTGGTGATCGTGTCGACGTCGGACGCCTCCGCGAGGACGATCGCCGAGCCGCCGAAGCCGCCGCCGGTCATCCGGGCGCCCAGGGCGCCGGTGGCGAGGGCGGTGTCGACGACCAGGTCCAGCTCCGGGCAGGAGATCCGGAAGTCGTCGCGCAGCGAGGCGTGGCCCTCGGTGAGGACCGGGCCGATGGCGCGGGTGTCGCCGGCCTCCAGCAGGGCGACGACGCGTTCCACGCGGTGGTCCTCGGTGACGACGTGCCGGACCAGGCGCCGTACCTCCTCCTCGTCGCCCAGCCGGTCGAGCGCCGCGTCGAGGTCGTCGTAGGCGACGTCCCGCAGCGCGTCCACGCCCAGCAGGGCCGCGCCCTTCTCGCAGCCGACCCGGCGCTTGCCGTACTCGCCGCCGCTGTGGGCGTGCTTGACCTGGGTGTCGACGACCAGCAGCCGCATGCCCTCGGCCGCGAGGTCGAAGGGGATCTGCTTCTGCGAGAGGTCGCGGGTGTCCAGGAACAGGGCGTGGCCGTGCTCGCAGCAGGCGGACGCCGTCTGGTCCATGATGCCGGTCGGCGCCCCGACGTAGACGTTCTCCGCGCGCTGGCACAGGCGGGCCAGCTGCCAGCGGGCCAGGCCCAGTTGGTGCAGGTCGTTGAGGGCGAGGGCGATCACCACCTCCAGGGCCGCGGAGGAGGACAGACCGGCGCCGGTCGGGACCGTGGAGGACAGGTGCACGTCGGCGCCGGTGACCGGGTGGCCGGCCTCGCGCAGCGCCCAGACCACGCCCGCCGGGTACGCCGTCCACTCCTGGTCGGTGCCGGGTTCCAGGGCGTCGAGCAAGAGCTCGACGACCCCGCCCTCGATGTCGGCGGAGTGCAGGCGCAGCACGCCGTCGGTGCGGCGGGAGACCGCGGCCGTCGTCACGTGCGGCAGCGCGAACGGCATCACGAAGCCGTCGTTGTAGTCGGTGTGCTCACCGATCAGGTTGACCCGGCCCGGCGCCGACCAGACCCCTTCGGGCGCGGTTCCGTAGAGCTCCGCGAAACCGTCCCGGACCTGCTGTGCCCCCACTACTGCTCCCTTGAGACGTGCTGCGCGAACTCCCAGGCGTCCGCGACGATGCCCGCGAGGTCCGCGCGGGTCGGGTTCCAGCCCAGCTTCTCGCGGGCGGTGGCCGCCGAGGCGACCAGGACGGCCGGGTCGCCGCCCCGGCGCGGGGCCACGACCTCGGGGATCGGGTGGCCGGTGACCTGGCGGACGGTCTCGATGACCTCGCGGACCGAGAAGCCCTCGCCGTTGCCGAGGTTGCAGATCAGGTGCTCGCCGGGGAGCGCGGCCGTCAGGGCCAGCAGGTGCGCGTCGGCCAGGTCCGCGACGTGGATGTAGTCGCGGACGCAGGTGCCGTCGGACGTCGGGTAGTCGTCGCCGAAGACCGAGACGGCCTCGCGGCGGCCCTGGGCGACCTGGAGGACCAGCGGGATCAGGTGCGACTCGGGGTCGTGGCGCTCGCCCTGGGTGCCGTACGCGCCGGCCACGTTGAAGTAGCGCAGGGAGACCGCGCCCAGGCCGTGAGCGGCGGCTTCGCCGGTGATCATGTGGTCGACGGCGAGCTTGGTGGCGCCGTACGGGCTGGTGGGCTTCGTCGGGGCGGTCTCGACGATCGGGACCTGCTCCGGCTCGCCGTAGGTGGCTGCCGTGGAGGAGAAGACGAGCTTGCGGACGCCGGCCTCGCGCATCGCGGCGAGCAGCGCCATGGTGCCGCCGACGTTGTTGTCCCAGTACTTCTCGGGCTGCTCGACCGACTCGCCGACCTTGGAGAACGCGGCGAAGTGCAGTACCGCGTCGTAGGAGGCGTCGAGCCACTTCGCGGCGTCGCGGATGTCGCCCTCGACGAAGGCCGCGCCCGCCGGGACGGCCTCCCGGAAGCCCGTGGACAGGTTGTCGAGGACGGTGACCTCGTGGCCCGCCTCCAGCAGGTGCTGGGCCACCACGCTGCCGACGTAACCCGCTCCGCCCGTCACCAGGTACTTCATCAACTCGCTACCTCTCGCAGTCGCTCGGCCGCGCGCTCCGGCGGCACGTCGTTGATGAACACGTTCATGCCGGATTCGGAACCCGCGAGAAACTTCAGCTTGCCGGACGTTCGGCGGATGGTGAAAAGCTCCAGGTGGAGCGCGAAGTCGTCGCGCGTGACCCCCTCGAACTCCTCCAGCGTCCCGAACGGCGCCTGGTGCCAGGCGGCGATGTAGGGCGTGGGAGGTTCACCCTCACCGAAGATACGGTCGAAGCGCCTCAAGAGTTCCAGATAAACCTGGGGGAACTCTGAGCGCGCCGCCTCGTCCAGTCCGAGCAGGTCGGGGACGCGGCGCTTCGGGTACAGGTGGACCTCGTAGGGCCAGTGTGCCGCGTACGGCACGAAGGCGGCCCAGTGTTCACCCTCAAGGACGACCCGCTCGTCGGCGAGTTCCCGCTCCAGGACGGCGTCGAAGAGGTTCTCTCCGCCGGTCGCCTCCTTGTGGGTTGCGAGTGAACGCAGCATCAGGGCGGTGCGCGGGGTGGTGAAGGGGTAGGCGTAGATCTGGCCGTGCGGGTGACCGAGCGTCACGCCGATCTCCTCGCCGCGGTTCTCGAAGCAGAACACCTGCTGGACGGAGGGGAGATGCGACAGTTCCGAGGTCCGGTCGGTCCACGCTTCGAGGACGAGGCGCGCCTGCTCCTCGGTGAGGCTCGCGAAGGACGCGTCGTGGTCCGAGGTGAAGCAGACCACCTCGCAGCGCCCGGAGTCGCCGGCCAGCGAGGGGAAACGGTTCTCGAAGACGACGACGTCGTACGACGAGTCAGGGATCTCGCTCAGCCGGTCGCCCTTGGTCGGGCACAGCGGGCACTGGTCGGCCGGCGGGTGGTAGGTGCGGCCCTGCCGGTGCGAGGCGATGGCGACCTGGTCGCCGAGCAGCGGGTCACGGCGGATCTCGGAGGTGGTGTGCGTCCGCTCCAGCGGCCGGCGGTCCACCGCGTCCCGCACGGTGTCGTCCCGCAGGTCGTAGTAGATGAGCTCGCGACCGTCGGCCAGCCGGGTCGAGGTCTTCTTCACTGCGGACTCCCGTTGATCGAGTCAGCCAAACCATCAAACAGAACCGAACACACCAAAACACAACTCACCAGGTGAGTCAACATCGCAATCAATCAAGGTGAGACAACGAAAGTGTTGAATTACTGGGTGCAAAACCCCACCAACGCCCCTGTATCCCCCACATACCTCGCGGAGGAGCTACGGCTCCCCACCAACGGCCTCGACTACGCGATCCTCGCGATCTATTTCGTGGTCGTCCTGGGCATCGGCTTCGCGGCCCGCCGCTCGGTGAAGACCAGCCTCGACTTCTTCCTCTCCGGACGCTCGCTGCCCGCGTGGATCACCGGGCTCGCGTTCATCTCGGCGAACCTGGCCGCCACCGAGATCCTCGGCATGGCCGCCAACAGCGCGCAGTACGGCGCGTACACCGTGCACTGGTACTGGATCGGCGCCATTCCGGCCATGGTCTTCCTCGGCCTGGTGATGATGCCCTTCTACTACGGGAGCAAGGTCCGCTCGGTCCCCGAGATGCTGCTGCTGCGCTTCGACAGAGCCGCACACCTGCTGAGTTCGATCCTGTTCGCCTTCGCCGCCATCCTGATCGCGGGCGTCAACCTGTACGCCCTCGCGATCGTCGTGGAGGCGCTGCTGGGCTGGCCGCAGTGGGTGGCGATCGTGGTGGCCGGCGCGTTCGTGCTGGCGTACATCACCCTGGGCGGCCTCTCCTCGGCCATCTACAACGAGGTGCTCCAGTTCTTCGTGATCCTGGCCGCCCTCATCCCGCTGTCCGTGCTCGGTCTGAAGAAGGTCGGCGGCTGGGACGGCCTGGTCGGCAAGCTCGACGCCACCCACGGCCACAACTTCACCACCGCCTGGGGCGGCACCGGCATCGGCAGCGTGAACCCGCTCGGCGCGAACTGGCTGACCATCGTCCTCGGCCTCGGCTTCGTCCTCTCCTTCGGCTACTGGACGACCAACTTCGCCGAGGTCCAGCGCGCCCTGTCGGCGAAGAACCTCTCCGCCGCCCAGCGCACCCCGCTGATCGCCGCGTACCCGAAGATCTTCATCGTCTTCCTGGTGATGATCCCGGGTCTGGTCGCCGCCGCGCTGGTGCCGAACATCGGCACGTCCGGCTCGGGCCTCCAGTACAACGACGCGATCCCGTACCTGATGTCCCAGCTGCTGCCCAACGGCGTCCTCGGCATCGCGGTCACCGGTCTGCTCGCGGCCTTCATGGCCGGCATGGCCGCCAACGTGTCGTCCTTCAACACCGTCTTCACGACGGACATCTGGGCGAAGTACGTGGTGCGGGGCCGCGAGGACGGCTACTACGTCCGCTTCGGACGCCTCATCACCGCGATCGGCGTGGCCGCGTCCGTCGGTACGGCGTTCCTGGCGTCGTCGTTCTCGAACATCATGAGCTACCTCCAGACGCTGTTCTCCTTCTTCAACGTGCCGATGTTCGTCGTCTTCATCGTCGGCATGTTCTGGAAGCGCGCCTCGGCGAAGTCCGGCTTCTGGGGGCTGCTCGCGGGGACGGTGACCGCGATGGTCAACTACTTCGTCCTCTACAAGAAGGACATCATCAGCATCCCCTCGGACCAGGGCGCCAACTTCGTCTCCGCGATCGCCGGCTTCGTCGCCGGCGCGGTGGTGATGGTGATCGTGTCCCTGTTCACCGCGCCGAAGCCGGCGGCGGAGCTGGCGGGCCTGGTCTACGGCACGCGCTCCCCCGGCATGTCCGAGGCGCCCGCCGCGGGCGACGACGCCTGGTACCGGCGGCCGGCGCTGCTGGGCTGGGGTGCGGTCGTCCTCGCCGCCCTCTGCTACATCCCGTTCTCGTTCTGACCCGGACCCGGGAGAATGGAGAGACCATGACCGACGACTCCGGGCACTCCGGATTCCACTACTCCGAGCAGGACGTCCACCGGGAAGTCACCGAGCTGGAGAGCAGGTCCACGACCGCCGCGCGCATCTTCGACCTGCGGCGGATCATCGGCGGCCTGTTCGTGCTGTACGGGATCATCGTCACGATCGCCGGGATCACGGACTCGCAGGCCGAGATCGACAAGGCACAGGGGATCAACATCAACCTGTGGACCGGGATCGGGATGCTGTTGCTGGGGGTGTTCTTCCTGGTGTGGTTGTGGCTGCGGCCTACGCCGCCGCCGGTGCCTCCGGCAACGGAGGCCGACGACTGATCGCGGTCCAGCCGGCTACAGGTCGGGCCCTGCTGAGTTGTTGAGCGGGCCGGCCCTGTCCAGGAGCCCTGTCCGCGCCGCCAACGCGGCCGCCTCCAGGCGCGACCCCACCCCCAGCTTCATCAGTACCCGCTGGACATGGGTGCGGGCCGTGCTCGGGGCGATGCCCATGCCTGCGGCGATCAGGCGGGTGTCCTCGCCGTCGGCCACCCGGACCAGGACCTCGACCTCCCTGGGGGTGAGCATCTGGAGGAGGCGCTGACCCTCGTCGTCGGGCTGCGCGGCGGGGTTGAGCAGTTCGCCGAACGCGCCCTGGAGCAGCGCCGGGGCGACGGCCGCCTCGCCGGCCCGCGCCTTCATGATCGCCCGCTCGACGCCCTCTATCCGCTCGTCGTGCCGGACGTACCCGGAGGCGCCCGCGGCGAAGGCCGCCGCGATGCCCCGCGGGGAGGGCACCGGGCCCAGCACGAGGACGGCGACCTGCGGCCGCTCCCGCTTGATCTTCACCACCGGGTCGAAGATCCCCGGCTCGGCCGGTGTCGCCGTACCCAGCAGGCACACCTCGGGCGCGCGCGTGATGACCAGCTCGGCCGCACCCGCCGCCGGCGCCGCCGCCGCGAGCACCCGGTGGCCGCGCAGTTTCAGCGCAGAGGCCAGCGCCTCGGCGAGCAACCGGTGGTCGTCGACCACCATGAGCCGCACTCCCATAGAGCAACCCCCCAGTCCCCCCAATGGATGCCCCACTATGGATGCCCACTGGTCCGCGTGGACAGAGGGCCCCCCGGCACCTCGTCCTTCATGCCCCCGGAAGCTACACGCTTGTTCGACGTTGCGCTGCCCCTACTGATGAGAAGTGCCCCGGATCGGAGGAATCTCTGGGTTTTCTCGTATTCGCAGGTGAAGAGCGCATGTGATGCGGTACGCGCCCGGTCCCGCCCCTGACCAGGGGCGGGACCGGAATCGCGGGCCGGGTGACACGGGCGTTTCCGCTTGACGAACCGTCAGCCACCCGCGCCGAACGCGGTGACCAGGTACTCCTTGGCCGACACCGACGAACCGGCGGCGTGGGCGTACACCGCGGACAGGTACAGGTGCCCCTGGGAGTAGAGGACCTCCGCGGACGCCGGGGACATGGTGGTCTCCACGGCCCTGACCGCCGCGGTCGCCGGGTTCTCCAGCAGCTTGGTCTCACTGAACGAACCGCCGTCGATACTGACGATCCGAACGCCCTTGTCGTACGGCGGGTCCTTGTACGCGATCACATTCGGACCGTCCATGCGCAGCGGTGTGATCGTGTAGTTGTCGCCGGCGTCGGCGCGCTGGCCGGTCTGCTTGCCGGTGGCCAGGTCGAAGGCGACGATCTCGTTGGTCTTGGTGTGGTCCGCGCCGCCGTCGTGCTCCTCGGTCGCCAGGTACAGCCGGTCGTTGCCGACCACCACTCCCTGGCACTTCTCCAGCTGGTAGATGCCGTCGCAGCGGGCCGCGTACGAGCTGCCCGGCGTGGAGATACGGGTGCGCAGCCGCCCGGTCCTGTTGTCGATGGAGAAGACGTCCGAGAAGCCGCTGCCGTCGCCCGCGCTGTCGTTGACGTCGGCGGCCACGACCAGGGGGTCGGTCGACACGACGCTGGCGTAGGCGATGCCCGAGGTCATCTCGTACTCGGAGATCACCTTGCCGGAGACCGGGTCGATGGTCTGGATGTGCAGCTGGGCGGTGTCGCCGCTGCCGCACCTGCGGACCGCGACCAGTTTGGCGCCGCCGCCGTAACCGGCGTCGTAGCAGGTGTCGGTCGGTTTCGGCTGCCAGCGGACCTTGCCGGAGGCGAGCGCGAAGGCGGCGCCGCCGCTGGTGCCGCCGACCGCGACCGTCTGCTGGGCGACCGTCACGTTATTGAAGTTGATCGGTACGTCACCGGACTTGATCGTCTGCGTCCACAGTCTTTTACCGGCGTTCAGGTCGATCGCGGCGACCTGGGTGCAGCCGGCCGTGGAACCCTTGGGCGGCATTTTCGGCTGGAAGACGACGGCGGTCCTGCCGTCCGCGCTGGTGTGCCCGGTGGCGTAGCAGACCGGGCCGGGCAGCGGGACCGTCCACAGCTTGGCGCCCGAGTCGGGGTCGTAGCCGACGATCCGGGCAACGCCGGTCTTCGCGTACACCTTGTCGGTGAGCCAGGAACCGGCGGTGACCGTGGTGTCGTTCGCCGTGGGCAGCGGGACCTGGAAGAGGATCCTGGAGGCCGGGTCCGCGGGCACCTTCTCGCTGCCCTTGCCTCCTCCCTCGCCGCCGGTGCCGCCGGCGCTGGAGCCGGCGGTGTCGTCCTTCCTGCCGTCGGCGCCGGAGGACTTGGAGTACCAGATGCCACCGCCGACGATCAGCGCGATCACGACGACCGCGGCGACGACGATGAACAGCGTGGCGTTGTTCCTGCCGGGGGTGGGAGCGGGGGCAGGGGTGGGAACGGGGGCGGGGCTGCCGGGCGGGCCACCCGGGTAGCCGTAACCGGGTTGCTGAGCGTAGGGGTTGGCGGGGGTGGGGGCGGGGGGCTGCTGGGTGTACGGGTTCGCGGCCGGAGGCTGGGCGGGGTAGCCGTAGCCGGGCTGCGCGGGCTGGGGTGGCTGGTGGGGGTGGCCGTAGCCGGGCTGGGGGGCCGCGGGCTGCTGCGGGTAGCCGTAGCCCGGCTGGGGGGCCGGGGGTACGGGTGGCTGCGGCGGGCCGGCGGGGGCGCCGAAACCGGGCTGCTGCGGGGGCTGGTTGGGCGGTGGCGGAGGCGGCTGCGTCATGACGGGGTACCTCTGGGGACGGCGCGGGAGACGGCTGGGGACGGCACGTGGGCCAGTTGGGGACGGCGCGTGGGCCGGCACTGGCGGCCGATGCGGCAGAAGGCCGGCGGTCTGCGTGTGAGGGGGCCGGCCGTCGGCGCGGGCTGCTGGGCGGGGCGAGGGGGGCTGAGGCAGGGGGTGAGGCGGGGCCGCTCAGTTGCCGAAGGCCATCATCAGCTTCTCCTTCGCGTCGTCGCTGCCGGACAGCCGCGTGGAGGAGAGATAGAAGCGCCCGTCGACCCAGTCGACCGCGCCGTCGTAGAAGCCGTCCTCGATGTCGGCGGTGTGCTGCGGGTTCTGCAGCAGCCTGGTGGTGGTGTGGGCGGAGCCGGCGGTCGGGATCGACACGACCTGGCCGCCCGAGTCGTACGACGGCCGTACATACGCGACGAGTTTGCCGCCCTCCACCTTGACCGGGTACATCGACTCGTCCGTCGGGGACTTCGTACGCCACTTCGCCTTGCCGTCGGCGAGGCTGATCGCGACGATCTCGTTGGCACCGCTGTTCGTGTCCGTCGGCAGGTAGAGGGTGTTCGCGTCGACGGCGACGCCCTGGCAGCCCTGGAGGTCACGGGCGAGGATCGCCCAGCCGCACTCGGGGGCGAACTTCTCGTCGACCTTGACCTCGGACCGGAACGTGCCCTTGGCGTCCAAAGTCGAGATGTTCCAGGCCTTCTTCTCCTCGTTGGTCATGTAGACCACGAGCGGGTCGACGGAGTAGGTCCGCTGGACCGACCAGCCCTTCCTGACCGGCTGGGTCCACCTGACCGCGCCGGTGCCCGGCTCCAGCTCTGAGATCTCGTCGTGCTCGTTGCCGCCGCCGACCCCGCAGGAGGCCACCTCCACCAGCCGGTTCGTACCGCCCGCGAACGCCGTCGGGAAGCAGGACGCGCCGTACTTCTTCTTGTCGTACATCTTGTCGCCGCTGTCGAGGTCGTACGCCGTGCCCGACTGGGAGCGGCCCACCATCACCGTCTTGCCGCTGATCGTCAGCTCGATGCTGATCGCGGTGTCGAACAGGCCGCCGTCGGCGACGGTCGCGGTCCACCCCTTGTGGCCCGTGTCGAGATCGATCTCCTGCAGCCGGTTGCACTTGGCCCGGTCGCTGGTGCCGTTCATGTACGCCACGACGACCTTGCCGTCGGCCGACTGGTCCGGGGTCACCGCGCAGATCTTCTGCGGGAACGTGATCGGGGCCCAGGTCGGGTCACCGCTGCCCACGCCGTAGGCGAAGACCTGCTTGTACGCCGCCTTCACCGCGGTCTTCCCGGTGATCCACATGCCGGGTGCGTCGGCGCCGGACGCCGGGGCGTCGGGAGCCGACTTGTACCAGAGCACCTTGGCCTCGCCGGACTTGCGGCCCTCGTTGAGGTTCTCCGGGTCCGCGCCGCCGTCGCCACTGCCGTCTCCCGGGTTGGCCGGGGTGTCGGTGCCGGAGGCCTTGGGGTCCTCGGACTGCTGGGCCACCGGCTTCTTGCCGTCGTCCCCGCCACTGGTCACGGCGTACACGGTGCCGCCGACGACCAGCAGCCCCGCCACGGCCGCCGCGACGATCAGCCCGGTCCTCCCCTTGAACGGCCCGCGGCCCCCGCCACCGGGCGGCGGAGCGACGCCGGGTGCGCCCGGGTACTGCGGCGGATAGCCGTAACCCGGCTGGGGCGGCTGCCCGTACGGCCCCGCCTGCTGCGGCTGACCGTATGGGCCGGGCTGCTGCGGCTGACCGTAGGGACCGGGCTGCGCGTACGGTCCCGGCTGCTGCGGATAGCCGTATCCCGGCTGGGGCGGCTGGGCAGGCGGCGGGGGCGTGCCCTGGGGTGCACCGAAACCGCCCTGAGCGGGCGGCTGTTGCGGGGCGCCGAAGCCACCACCCGGTGGCGGCTGGTCCTGCGGTGCGCCGAATCCGCCCTGCTGCGGCGGCTGACTGGGTGGCTGAGTCATCAGCGATCTTCCCCCGTTACTGATTTTTAGCCACGCCCCGAGGCTCCCGACGGGCCTCAGGCCGTTCTCAGACTGCTCTCAGACTGACCTTTCTATCACTCGGGACCGACAGGCCACGGGCCCTCATCAACCCCTGTTCCCAAGGAAGAACCGCCCCGTGATGCCCCCGTTACGCGCCTTCACGCTCCCTTCACGGGGCGCACGCAAGGGGGTTGCGCGCGCCGTGGGGTGGGGCACGTGCGCGGCCGGTTCACGCCGGTGGGTGAGGGGGCGGGCGCGCCGATGCGGGTCGCACGCCCACCGGCACGGCGCACACGCCGGACCACACGCCCTCCAGCACCGCGCGCACGCTGAGTTGCGCGCCGCTCAGCACCGCGCGCACGCCGAGTTACGCGCCACCCAGCACCGCGCGCACGCCGAGTTACGCGCCACCCAGCACCGCGCGCACGCCGCGCTACGCGTCCTCCGCCAACTCCAGCCAGCGCATCTCCAGTTCTTCGCGCTCCCCGGCCAAGTCGCGCAGCTGGGTGTCGAGTTCGGCGACCTTGGCGAAGTCCGTGGCGTTCGCGGCGATCTGGTCGTGCAGCTTGGTCTCCTTCTCGGAGACGCGGTCCAGCTGACGTTCGATCTTCTGGAGTTCCTTCTTGGCGGCGCGCTGGTCGGCGGCGCTCCGCTCGGCCGTGGGGGCCTTCAGAGCCACGACCGTGGCGGCGGCCACCTCCTCCATGCGCCGGCGCCGCTCCAGGTACTCGTCGATGCCGCGCGGCAGCATCCGCAGGGTGGCGTCGCCGAGGAGGGCGAAGACGCGGTCCGTGGTGCGCTCCACGAAGAACCGGTCATGGGAGATGACGATCATCGAGCCGGGCCAGCCGTCGAGGACGTCCTCCAGCTGGGTGAGGGTCTCGATGTCGAGGTCGTTGGTGGGCTCGTCGAGGAAGAGGACGTTCGGCTCGTCCATGAGCAGCCGGAGCAGCTGGAGGCGGCGGCGCTCCCCGCCGGAGAGGTCGCCGACCGGCGTCCACTGCTTCTCCTTGTTGAAGCCGAACGTCTCGCACAGCTGCCCGGCGGTCATCTCGCGCCCCTTGCCGAGGTCGACGCGCTCACGCACCTGCTGGACGGCCTCCAGGACCCGCAGGTTCGGGTCGAGTTCGACGACCTCCTGGGAGAGGTAGGCGAGCTTGACGGTCCGGCCGACGGCGACCCGGCCGGCCGCCGGCTGCTCCTCGCCCTCGGTGCGCGCGGCCTCGGCCATGGCGCGCAGCAGCGAGGTCTTGCCGGCGCCGTTGACACCGACCAGGCCGATGCGGTCGCCGGGCCCGAGCTGCCAGGTGACGTGCTTGAGGAGCACCTTGGGCCCGGCCTGGACGGTCACGTCCTCCAGGTCGAACACGGTCTTGCCGAGCCGCGAGGAGGCGAACTTCATCAGCTCGGAGGTGTCGCGCGGCGGCGGCACGTCGGCGATCAGCTCGTTGGCGGCCTCGACCCGGAAGCGGGGCTTGGAGGTCCGGGCGGGGGCGCCCCGGCGCAGCCAGGCGAGCTCCTTGCGGACCAGGTTCTGCCGCTTGGTCTCCTCGGTGGCCGCGATCCGCTCGCGTTCCGCGCGGGCGAAGACGTAGTCCGAGTAGCCGCCCTCGTACTCGTAGACGGCGCCGCGCTGCACGTCCCACATGCGGGTGCAGACCTGGTCGAGGAACCAGCGGTCGTGGGTGACGCAGACCAGCGCCGAGCGGCGCTCCCGCAGATGCCGGGCGAGCCAGGCGATGCCCTCGACGTCGAGGTGGTTGGTGGGCTCGTCGAGGACGAGCAGGTCCTGCTCCTCGATGAGCAGCTTGGCCAGCGCGATACGCCGCCGCTCACCGCCGGACAGCGGACCGATGACGGTGTCCAGGCCCTTGGGGAACCCCGGCAGGTCCAGGCCGCCGAAGAGTCCGGTGAGGACGTCCCGGACCTTGGCGTTGCCGGCCCACTCGTGGTCGGCCATGTCACCGATGACCTCGTGCCGGACGGTGGCCGCCGGGTCGAGGGAGTCGTGCTGGGTGAGGACGCCGAGGCGCAGTCCGCCGGAGTGCGTGACACGCCCGGTGTCGGCCTCCTCCAGCTTGGCGAGCATCCGGATGAGGGTGGTCTTTCCGTCGCCGTTGCGGCCCACCACGCCGATGCGGTCGCCCTCCGACACGCCGAGCGAGACGCCGTCCAGCAGGGCACGGGTGCCGTAGACCTTGCTGACGTTCTCGACATTGACCAGGTTGACGGCCATTTCACTCCTGCGCAGGGGGACGGTCAGCCTCCCAGCGTAATGCGCGCCGGGAGCCCGTCCTGCCGCGAGCTGCCTTCCGCCCGCCTGAGCGCGTACCTCGCCGAGGAGGTCGTGCGTCGTCTGGGCCGGGCGGTCGGTCTCCAGCCGGTCGCCGGGGCCGGAGACGGTGGTGGCGTCCTTGCTGTCGCCGTCCGCGAAACGGATCGTGACGCCGTCCTGGTCGCCGTCCCAGCGGACGCCGACGTAGGAGGCGGGGAAACCCGTGGTGACCGTGCCGGTGCCGGTGCTCGCGGCCGTGCGGGGGGCCGGGGAGGTCGTCGGATCGGTGCCGGTGGCGTCAGCGGCTGCGCGCTGGTGTCACGCTCCGGCGGGGGCGCCGATGTCGTGCGCCGTGGTGACGACCCGCGCGCCCGGCGCGGGCGCCGTTGCCGTGCGCACCGTACGGCAGGTGCCGGAGGCGAGGAGCGCCTCGGACACCTTCTGCGCCGACGCGGTATCGCGGACCAGGAACGCCGTCGTGGGCCCGGAGCCGGAGACCAGCGCCGTGAGGGCACCGGCCGTGCGCCCCGCGTCGAGCGTCTCCGCGAGCTCCGGGAAGAGAGAGAGCGCGGCGGGCTGGAGGTCGTTGGAGACGGCGGCGGCGAGCGCGTCCGGGTCGCCCTCGGCGAGCGCGTCCAGGAGATCGCGGGAGGCGACGGGCTCGGGGATGTCGAGGCCCTCGGCGAGCCGGTCGAACTCGCGGAAGACGGCGGGGGTGGACAGCCCGCGCTCGGCCATCGCGAACACCCAGTGGAAGGTCCCGCCGACCTCGAGGGCGGCGAGCCGTTCGCCGCGCCCGGTGCCGAGGGCGGCGCCGCCGACCAGGCTGAAGGGCACGTCGCTGCCCAGATCTGCGCAGATGGCGAGGAGTTCGGCGCGCGAGGCGCCCGCGCGCCAGAGCTCGTTGCACGCGAGCAGCGCGCCCGCCCCGTCCGCGCTCCCCCCGGCCATGCCGCCGGCGACCGGGATGTCCTTGGCGATGTGGATGTGCACGGCCGGGTCGATGCCCCGGCGCCCGGCGAGCGCGAGCGCGCCGCGCGCGGCGAGGTTGGTGCGGTCCAGCGGTACCTGGTCGGCGTCCGTGCCCTCGCAGGTGATGCTCAGCTCGTCGGCGGGCGTGACCGTGACCTCGTCGTACAGGCCGACGGCGAGGAAGACGTTGGCGAGGTCGTGGAAGCCGTCGGGGCGGGCGGCGCCCACCGCGAGCTGGACGTTGACCTTGGCTGGCACGCGTACCGTGACGCTCACTTACCGGACTCCTCTGTCGGGGACGCGGCCTGCCGCGCGGCGGCCGTCTGCTGCTCTGTCCCCCGCGGGGACGCGGCCTCGGCGATCCGCGCGAACTCCTCCACCGTGAGCGACTCCCCACGCGCCTGCGGCGAGACCCCGGCGGCCACGAGGGCCGCCTCAGCGGCCACCGCGGACCCGGCCCAGCCGGCCAGCGCCGCCCGGAGGGTCTTGCGGCGCTGTGCGAACGCCGCGTCGACGACCGCGAAGACCTCGCGCTTCGACGCCGTCGTCTTCAGCGGCTCCGCGCGCCGGACGAGGGAGACGAGTCCGCTGTCGACGTTCGGGGCGGGCCAGAAGACGCTGCGCCCGATGGATCCGGCGCGCTTCACGTCGGCGTACCAGTTGGCCTTGACGGAGGGCACGCCGTACACCTTCGAACCGGGCGGGGCGGCGAGCCGGTCGGCGACCTCGGCCTGGACCATCACCAGCGTCCGTTCGATGCTCGGGAAGGTGTCGAGCATGTGGAGGAGGACGGGGACGGCGACGTTGTAGGGGAGATTCGCGACGAGCGCGGTGGGTGGGGGCCCGGGCAGTTCGGTGACGTGCATCGCGTCGGAGTGGACCAGCGCGAACCGGTCCGCGCGCGCCGGCATGCGCGCCGTGATCGTCGCGGGCAGCGCGCCCGCCAGAACGTCGTCGATCTCCACCGCGGTCACCCGGTCGGCGGCCTCGAGGAGCGCGAGGGTGAGGGACCCGAGTCCCGGACCGACCTCGACGACGACGTCGTCCGGGCGGACCTCGGCGGTGCGGACGATACGGCGGACCGTGTTGGCGTCGATGACGAAGTTCTGACCGCGCTGCTTGGTGGGGCGTACACCGAGCGCTGCCGCGAGTTCACGGATGTCGGCCGGGCCGAGGAGGGCGTCGGGGATGGGGCTGCTCACGGGACTAGGGTACGGGCCGCCGGGATCCCTCCCGCCGGTCACCCGTGCAGCCGTGCCCCGCAGTGCGGCCACGGGGTGGAGCCGCGTTTCGTGTAGAGCTTCTTCGCACGGAACGTCTGCTCCTCGGCCGGCGCGTCCTGCGGGCGCCCGCTGCCGCCGAGGCTGTGCCAGGTGTGCGTGTCGAACTGGTACAGCCCGCCGTACGTCCCGGAGGGATCCACCGCGGCCGCGCGGCCGCCGGACTCGCAGACGGCGAGACCGTGCCAGTTGAGGCCGTCGGCGCCCTTCACGGAGTCCGGGTGCGGCTTGGTGCCCACCTTGACGAGCTGTGCGCTCGGCTCGCGGACCATCTCGGACCGCTCGCGGCGCGGCTTCTGCCGGACCCCGTTGACGGTCCGCAGGTGGTACGTGACCCGGCGCAGCCCGGGCCGCCCGGTCCGCTCGACCACCTCGGTGCCCGTGAACACCGTGGGGTCCGGCGTCCGCCGCACCTCGAACGGGATGGCCTCCTCGCGCACCTCCGTGCCGTCCGTGACGCGCAGCACGGTCACCGTCTGCCCGTCGCGCGGGAAGCCGGCCTGCGGCACGGAGGTGGTGTCCTGGCCGTGCAGGGTGATCCCGGCCTCCTCGACGGCCTCGCGGACGGTCGCGGCGTTGGTGCGGATGGTGCGGGTCCGGCCGTCCGCCAGGATCGTGACCGTGCGCTCGGTGCGCACGTCGAGCGCGAGCCCGGCGCGTCCGATGCTCTGGGAGCGCGAGGCCGACAGGTACGCGCCCTCGGCACGCACCCCCAGCTGGGTGAGCGCCCCGTCGACCGTGCGCGCCGTGGTCCACACCTCGCGCCGCTGGCCGTCCAGGGTGAGCCGCACGGGGCGGCCGTAGCGCACCGCGACCTCGTCGCCGCTGGCCAGCGCCGCGTCGGCGGCCGGCGCCACCATGTCGTGCGCGCCCACCCGCACGCCTTCGTCGGCGAGCAGTTCGGTCACGTCGTCCGCGAACGTGTGCAGGATGCGCGGCCTGCCGTCGACGGTCAGCTCGATGGCCTTGTCCTTGGCGAGGAACGCGGTGGTGCCGCCGGCGAGGAAGGCGACGACCAGTGCCTGCGGCAGCAGACGGCGCACGGCGGAATCCGGGCGCTGGGTGTACCGCGCCTTCCGTCGGCGCGCGGCACGCCGCCCCGCCACGGCGCCCACTCCCGATTCACGCGCCTCGCTCTCCGGCACGCGCCCGCCCTGTCGCGGAAGCACCGGCTCGCCCGGCTCACCCGCATACGCCTGCGCCTGCGCGTGGCCCACCGGCGCGACCCGCGCCCCCGCTCCCGCGCCCGCCTCCGCCGAGACCTCGTACGCCGGCCGGAAGGTGTCACTCCCGTAGGCGGCCACGCCGTATCCCTGCGTCACGGCGTCGTGCACGCCGGGCACTGGCATCACAGACGCGTCGTACACGCCCTGCTCCCCGTGCGCGCCACCTCCACCGTGCGCCCCCGGCGCGCCGTAGGGGTCGTACGCCTCAAACGTCTCGTACTGCGATGTGCTCACGCCGACACGCTCCAGAGGGCCAGAGGGGTCCGGATCGGGCCCCCAGAACCTAGCGGAGCACTGGTCACTCTCCAAAGCGGCACAACTACGCACGGTCGCGATCGGGCCCAAGCCGGGCCCGTGCGAGCGTTACACGTCAGTTATGATCGATGCACCCTCAGTAATCGAAGGCGCGGGCCGTGTTCGCGCCCAGGGCTGTCGCCAGCGCGTCCTCGTCGGTGCCTCGCACGGCGGCCATCGCGCGCACCGTGACCGGAATGAGATACGGGGCGTTGGGCCGTCCGCGGTACGGCGCCGGGGTCAGGAAGGGCGCGTCGGTCTCCACGAGGACCAGCTCCAGCGGGGCGACGGCGAGCGCGTCCCGGAGGTTCTGGGCGTTCTTGAAGGTGACGTTGCCGGCGAAGGACATGAAGTAGCCCTCGCGGGCGCACACCTCGGCCATCTCGGCGTCCCCGGAGTAGCAGTGGAACACCGTCCGCTCGGGGGCGCCCTCCTCCTTGAGGACACGCAGCACGTCGGCGTGGGCGTCGCGGTCGTGGATGACGAGGGTCTTGCCGTGCCGCTTGGCGATCTCGATGTGGGCGCGGAAGGAACGCTCCTGGGCGGCCTTGCCCTCGGGCCCGGTGCGGAAGTGGTCGAGGCCGGTCTCGCCGACGCCCTTCACCTGGGGCAGCCCGGCCAGCCGGTCGATCTCGGCGAGTGCCTCGTCCAGGGCCGCGTCCCCGCCCGCCGCGCGGGCACCTTGCCGGGACCAGCCTCCCCCAGCCCCAGGGGGCTGGGAGGTACCCCCAGGGTCGCCGTGGACGATGCGCGGCGCCTCGTTCGGGTGCAGGGCGACCGTCCCGTGGACGTTCGCGTGCGCGGCCGCCGTCTCGGCCGCCCACCGGGAGCCCTTGAGGTCGCAGCCGACCTGGACGACGGTCGTCACACCCACCGAGGCGGCCTTCGCGAGGCCCTCCTCGACCGTGCCGGACTGCATGTCGAGGTGGGTGTGGGAGTCGGCGACCGGCACCCGGAGGGGTTCCGGGAGCGGCGGTGCCGCGTTCTTGTGGGCCGCGGCGGACGCGTTCGCGGAGGCGTTCGAAGGCATGCCCCGATCCTACGAAAGGGGCACACCCCGCCGGACCCGCGCCCGGGTCAGCTCGCCTTGCGCTGGAACGGATGCAGGAGATCGGACAGGTGCCAGTGGTGGTGCGCCTTGACCTGCGCGGAGGCCTCCGTCGCCGCCGCGGGTCCGGTCTCGGCCTCCTCGGCCGCCTCGGCCGCCTCGTCCCGGCCGCCCTGCACCGGCCGCCGGGACGGCTGCTGGGCCGCGCTGTGCACCGACGAGACCTGCCCCGCGCGCATGATCCGCACGACCTGGCCGTCGCAGTTCTGGCACGCGGGCCGGCTCAGCGGGGACGGGACGACCTGGCCGTTCGCCACATACATGACGAACTCGTGGTTCTCCGCGTCCGTGTGGTGCTCTATCTCGTACGACTGCTCCCAGCCGTGCCCGCATCGCATGCAAGCGAAGGAATACGACTCGCGAACGACGGCTGTGGCCGCACCGCGGAGGCCGGTCTGCCCTGCGATCTCACTCATGCCAACTCCTCTTGTCCGCTGGACAAGCACCCCGGTTGTCGGGATTCCCCCCGGAATCCCATGGAGGTGAGGGACGGGTACGTCCCTGCTGACCAGTGGACGCCTTCACCGGCGCGAATGCGACGGGCCTGCCGAGTGTTGGATGCGATTTGGATCCGGCTTGCCAAATCGGCCTTGTCGCATAGGGCTGGGCTTTGCGTTTCCCGCCCTTGCTTTACCGTTGCGTGGGGCGTGCGCTCAAAGGAGACGCGCCCCGCTCAGAGGACACATCATCGCAGGTCAGGGGCGCATGCTCAGAGGAAGAGCGACGCGCTCGAGGATCGAGCAGCGCCCCTGCGTGAATCCCCGGCCCCGAGGCGCCCCCCAGGGGCGTGGGTACTCGCCGACCAGCCTCCACCGACCCGCACACGGCTGCACAAGAGCAACCACGACGGCGCTGCCGAAACCGCCCTCAGCCATCCGCGCGCTTCGCGGCGACCACGGCGTCGAACACCACCCGCTTCGGAATCCCCGCCGCCACCGCCACCGCCGCGATCGCCTCCTTGCGGCGCTCGCCGGCCTCCTCCCGCACCCGCACCCGCCGTACGAGTTCCGCCGCGTCGAGTTCCTCGGGCCCGCGCTCGGGGGCGCCCTCGACGACGACGGTGATCTCGCCGCGCACCCCGTCGGCCGCCCACACCGCGAGCTCGGCCAGCGGACCGCGCCGTACCTCCTCGTACGTCTTGGTCAGCTCACGGCAGACGGCGGCCCGCCGCTCGGCGCCGAAGACCTCGGCCATGGCGGCGAGGGTGTCGTCGAGGCGGTGCGGGGCCTCGAAGTAGACGAGGGTGCGGCGTTCCTCGGCGTTCTCCTGGAGCCGGGAGCGGCGTTCGCCCGCCTTGCGCGGCAGGAACCCCTCGAAGCAGAACCGGTCGACGGGCAGCCCGGACAGCGCGAGCGCGGTGAGCACCGCGGACGGCCCCGGGACCGCGGTGACGCGGATCTCCTTCTCCACGGCGGCCGCGACCAGCCGGTAGCCGGGGTCGGAGACGGAGGGCATCCCGGCGTCGGTCACGAGCAGCACGCGCGCGCCGCCGACGAGTTCCTCGACCAGCTCGGGCGTACGGGCGGCCTCGTTGCCCTCGAAGTACGACACCACGCGCCCCTTGGGCGTCACACCGAGCGCCTGGGTGAGCCACCGCAGCCGCCGGGTGTCCTCGGCCGCGATCACGTCGGCGCCGGTCAGCTCCGCCGCGAGCCGGGGCGGTGCGTCCGCGACGTCGCCGATGGGGGTGCCTGCGAGGACAAGGGTTCCAGTCACGCCTCCATCCTCGCAGCAGCCACCGACAGCACCGTCCCCCAGCGCGGCCCCCCGGGAACCGCGGCCGTCGGTCGCAAAGGAAACCACCTCTAAGCCCCATTGCACGGGACTCACACAGAACGGTTCCCTACGATGGCGCGGTGACCAGTACCGCGTCCTCCACGGACACCCGGCAGGGCCAGGCAGCGCTCGACGAGCAGCCGGCGTGGCAGCAGCGGCTGCGCCGCTTCGGCTACCCGGCGAGCCCGGCGCACACGGCGCACACCGCCGGCGGGAGAAGCGCTGTGGGCGCCGGCGCGGGCGCCGATGTCGTCGACCGCCTGGTCCCGCCGTACGCCGAGCCCAGCTCCCGGCTGTGGTTCGGCCTGGGCGTGCCCCCGGCGCTCGCCGAGCGGATCACGCGCTGGTCCGGCTGGGGCGGCCCGCTCCTTGTGACGCTGATGGCGGGCCTGCTGCGGTTCTGGAACCTGGGCAGCCCGAAGGCGGTGATATTCGACGAGACGTACTACGCGAAAGACGCGTGGGCGCTCGTCCACCGCGGTTTCGAGGTCAACTGGGACAAGAACGCCAACGACCTGATCCTGCAGGCGAACGGCCATGTCACGGTCCCGGCGGACGCGGCGTACGTCGTGCACCCGCCGGTCGGCAAGTACGTCATCGGGCTCGGGGAGCTGATCTTCGGCTTCAATCCGTTCGGCTGGCGCTTCATGACGGCGCTCCTCGGCACGCTGAGCGTGCTGCTGCTGTGCCGGATCGGGCGCCGGATGTTCCGCTCCACCTTCTTGGGCTGCCTGGCGGGCGGCCTGATGGCGGTGGACGGGCTGCACTTCGTGATGAGCCGCACCTCGCTGCTCGACGGCGTGCTGATGTTCTTCGTGCTGGCCGCGTTCGGCTGCCTGGTCATCGACCGGGACAGGTCACGGGAGAGACTCGCGGCCGCGCTGCCTCCCGATGCGGACGGCCGGATCCGCCCCGACGCGCGCGTGGCCGACGGTTTCCGCTTCGGCTGGCGCCCCTGGCGCTGGGCGGCGGGTGTGCTGCTGGGCCTGGCGCTCGGCACCAAGTGGAACGGCCTCTACATCCTGGCCGCGTTCTGCCTGATGGCGCTGTTGTGGGACGTCGGCGCCCGCAAGGTGGCCGGCGCCCGGCACCCGTACAAGGCGGTCCTGAAGTACGACACGGGGATCACGTTCCTGGCGACGGTCCCGGTGGCGATCGCCGTCTACCTGACGTCCTGGATCGGCTGGATCCTGTCCCCGACCGACGGCAGCGGCGGCTACTTCCGCAACTGGGCGGCCACCGACGGCAAGGGCGGCGACTGGACGTTCCTGCCGGACTGGCTGCGCAGCCTGTGGCACTACGAGCACGAGGTCTACCTCTTCCACGTCGGCCTCTCGTCGCCGCACACCTACATGTCCAACCCGTGGTCCTGGCTGGTGCTGGGCCGCCCGGTGTCGTACTTCTACGAGTCGCCATCCCCCGGTGCGGACGGCTGCCCGTCGGACGCCGGGGAGAAGTGCGCCCGTGAGGTGCTGGCGATCGGCACGCCGCTGCTGTGGTGGGCGGCCTGCTTCGCGATCCTGTACATCCTGTGGCGGTGGGCGTTCCGCCGTGACTGGCGGGCGGGCGCCATCGCCTGTGGCATCGCGGCCGGGTACCTGCCCTGGTTCATGTACCAGGAGCGCACGATCTTCCTCTTCTACGCCGTCGTCTTCGTGCCGTTCCTGTGTCTCGCGGTGGCGATGATGATCGGTTCGATCATCGGCCCGCCGGGCTCCAGCGACACCCGCCGGCTGATCGGCGCGTCGGGTGCGGGCGTACTCGTCCTGCTGATCGTCTGGAACTTCATCTACTTCTGGCCGCTGTACACCGGCACGGCGATTCCGATCGATTCCTGGCGTTCACGTATGTGGCTCGATACCTGGGTGTGAGCCACATCCCTGATCTCTGTTCAGACAACAATTAGTCAACATCTGACACAGGGCCCTCACAACCGCCTACAGTGCGCATCAAAGCCAGCTTTTGAACGCGTTCACAAAATGCGGCGAAAGCGCACGGGGAGGGGATTCGCACCATGCGCAAGGGGGTCAAGGCGGCCATAGTCGGCAGCGTCTGCACCGTGATGGTGGGCGGAGCCGGGTACGGCGGCTACAACGTGCTGTCGGCGTTGCGCGGCGACGGCGGCGGCACACCGGCGGTTCGGACCGGGCCGCCCACCACGGACGAGATCAAGGACACCACGCGGAAGTTCTTCACGGCCTGGGAGAAGGGCGAGTCGGTGACCGCGGCGTCGTACACGAACAACTCCGCCGACGCCGAACCGGTACTCACCTCCTTCAGCGCCACCGCGCACATCAAGGACGTGCACATCACGCCCGGCAAGGCGACCGGAGCCACCGTGCCGTTCAGCGTGAAGGGGACGGTGTCCTACGACGGGAAGTCGAAGACACTCGCCTACCGGAGCACGTTGACGGTCGTGCGCGGCGAGACCACGCACCGCGCACTCGTCGACTGGCAGCCGTCCGTGGTCCATCCGCAGCTCAGACGTGGCGACACGCTGGCCACCGGCGAGGCGGCGAGCCCGCCGATCGAGGCCGTCGACCGCAACGGCACGGCCCTCAGCAAGGACAAGTACCCGTCCCTGGGCCCGATCCTGGACGAGCTGCGCAGCCGCTACGGCGACAAGGCGGGCGGCACCCCGGGCGTGGAACTGGTGATCCAGCACACGTCCCAGGAATCCGCCGACACCACCCTGCTGACCCTCGCGGCGGGCAGGGCGGGCAAGCTGCGCACGACGCTCGACGCGCGCGTGCAGGCCGCCGCCGAGTCGGCGGTGACGAAGTACGCCGAGTCGTCGGTGGTGGCCGTCAAGCCCAGCACCGGCGAGGTGCTCGCGGTCGCCAACCACCGTGAGGACGGCTTCAACGCGGCCTTCCTGGGCGAGCTGGCGCCCGGCTCCACCATGAAGATCATCAGCGCGGCCACCCTCATCGACACCGGGATCACCACGATGAACGGCCCGGCGCCCTGCCCGCCGACCGCGACCTGGCAGAGCCAGACCTTCAGCAACCTCAAGGGACTTCAGCCGGATCTGAAGGCCACCCTCTCGGACAGCTTCGCGCGGTCGTGCAACACGGCGTTCGTGAAGTACGCGGACTCCGTCCAGGTCGACTCGCTCACCAAGGAGGCCGAGGACCGCTTCGGGCTCGGGCGCAACGACTGGAAGGTCGGCATCCCGAGCTTCGACGGCCGCGTCCCCGCCTCCGGCGGCCCGGACACCGCGGCCAACCTCATCGGCCAGGGCCAGGTGCAGATGAGCCCGCTGAACATGGCGTCGGTGACGGCGACGGCGGCGACGGGAACCTTCCGGCAGCCGGTGCTCGTCTCCCAGAAACTGGACGGCCGTGACCTGGCCACCGCCAAGGGCCTGCCGGCCAACACGGTCGGCCAGCTGCGCTCCATGATGAACCGCACCGCCACCAGCGGTACCGCGGCCGGGGTGATGAGCGGGCTGAGCGGCAGCATCGGGGCCAAGACGGGCTCGGCGGAGGTCGACGGGCAGTCCAAGTCGAACAGCTGGTTCGCCGGTTACCGCAATGACGTCGCGGCCGCGGCCATGACCCAGGACGGCGGTCACGGCATCGACGCGGCCGGTCCTATTGTCGCAAGCGTGCTACGGATCGGTGGCTGAAGTCACTCCCACAGGCCGGGACTCTAGGCTGTTGCAGTCGTTGGGGAGCGTGAGGGCTACGGGGCGGCGGGGGCCCTGGGGAAGTGCGCGGAGGAACTGAGCTGTGGGCAAGAGAAGGCGCGTCGTCGAACGGCGGAAGAAGAAGAGACCCGCCGTCATCGTCGGGATGATCGCCGTCGTCGTCGGCGGCGCCGGCTTCGGCGTCTACGCGCTGTACGGCGGCGGAGCGGCCGACGCGGCGTCGAAGGCGTCGGCCGCCAAGCCCGTCAAGACCGGGCCCCTGTCGGCGACCGAGGTGCAGACGACGGCGCGGACCTTCCTGACGTCCTGGCAGCAGGGCAAGGTCACACAGGCCGCCGCCGCCACGGACGACGCCAAGGCCTGCATCACGCTGCTCACCGGCTACGCCAAGAACGCCCACGTCAAGGACGTCACGCTCACCGAGGGCACGCGCACCGGCGCCAAGGTCCCGTTCTCCGTGAAGGCGACGGTGTCGTACAAGGGCGTCAGCAAGCCGCTGTCGTACGACTCCTCGTTCAGCGTCGTGCGGCGCGCCGGCGACGGCAAGCCGGTGGTCGACTGGCATGCCGCGGTCGTCCACCCGGACCTCGCGGACGGCGACACCCTGGCCACCGGCGAGTCCGGCACTCCGCCCATCAAGGCCCTGGACCGTGACGGCGGGGAGATCACCACCGCCAAGTACCCGTCGCTGGGCACCGTCCTGGACGGGCTGCGGGACAAGTTCGGCAAGAAGGCCGGCGGCAAGGCGGGCGTCGAACTGCGCGTGGTGCGCGGTAAGGCGTCCCAGAAGGCGAAGCTGTCCGACAAGACCCTCCTGGAGCTCAGCAAGGGCACGCCGGGCACGGTGAAGACGACGCTCAGCCCGACTCTCCAGGCAGCCGCCGAGAAGCAGGTCACCACGCAGAAGAACGCCTCGGTCGTCGTGATGCGCCCGTCGACCGGCGAGATCTACGCCGTGGCCAACTCCAGCCACGGCTTCAACGTGGCCTTCCAGGGCTCACTGGCCCCCGGCTCCACGATGAAGATCGTCACCTCGACGATGCTGTTCGAGAAGGGGCTCATCACCCCGGACGCCTCCCACCCCTGCCCGAAGACGTACAAGCTGGCCGGGTGGACGTTCCACAACGACGACGACTCCGAGATCAAGAAGGGCACGTTCAAGTTGGCCTTCGGGGCGTCCTGCAACAACGCCTTCATCAACTTCGCGCCCAAGCTGTCCAACAGCGACCTGACGACCGAGGCGCAGCAGGTCTACGGCCTCGGCATGAACAACTGGGCCATCGGCGTGCCGACCTTCGACGGCTCGGTCCCGGTGCAGAGCGGCGCGCAGATGGGCGCCTCGCTGATCGGGCAGGGCGGGGTGCGGATGAACCCGCTGAACATGGCGTCGGTGGCGTCCACCGTCGAGACGGGCGTCTTCCACCAGCCGTACCTGGTCTCCCCCTCGGTCGACAACCGGACCGTCGCCAAGGCCTCGCGCACGATGTCCGCGAAGACCCAGTCCGAGCTGAAGGAGGTCATGCAGTACACGGCGGCGTACGGTACGGCCGCCCAGGCGATGGCCGGTCTCGGCCCGGACTACGGCGCCAAGACGGGCTCGGCCGAGGTCGACGGGCAGAAGAAGCCCAACGGCTGGTTCACGGCGTACAAGGGCGATCTGGTGGGCGCGGGCGTGGTCCAGGCGGGCGGCCACGGCGGCGACACGGCCGGGCCGATCGTGGCGGCGCTGCTGAAGCTGGGGTCGTCGCTGTAGGCGGCGCTAGCCGGCCACAGGGGTGCTCATGTAGGTGCGCCTGAGGAAGCGCAGCAGCGCCTTCGACTCGAACTGCACCACCGACGTGCCGTGGTCGGAGTGGAACTCCACCACGGCTTGCACTCGCCCCAGCGGCCACACCCGTACGTCACCGCTCTCCGCCGGCGCCCTGAGTCCCTGCTCCAGCAGCGCGCGCGAGAACGTCCACTCGTCCGTCCCGGGCAGGCCGACGCGCACCGATCGCGGATCGGCTTCGGGGTCGTAGCGCAGGACGACGGGCACCGCACCCGGGTCCTCCCGCACGTCCTCGTCCGTGACGATGTGGGCTCGCGCATACTGCTCGACTACAGACATCGGACTGCCCTTTACGCTCCGTTACCTTTGCGAAAGCTGTGCATCCGCTTCTTCTCCAATGTCGCACATATTCCGGATTGCGCTTGCGGAGGCCGTCGCATCTCCTGCGCTTCCCGGTGTACCCCCGAACGTGTCTCGATACTGCGTCTCGGTACTGCGTCTCGGTGCCGTGTCTCCGTGCTGCGTCCCGGTGCGCGATATACGACTCCCTCGCTCTTGCAAAAGCTTCGCAACAACAGCTTAAAATCGAATGGTGCATGTACCTGACGGATTCATCGACGCCCCCACCTCGGCGGTCACCGCGGTGGTCGCGGCCGGCGCCCTCGCCGTGAGCCTGCGCGGCGCGCGCCGTGAACTCGACGAGCGCACGGCGCCGCTCGCCGGCCTGGTGGCGGCGTTCATCTTCGCCGTACAGATGCTCAACTTCCCCGTCGCGGCCGGAACAAGCGGCCATCTCCTGGGCGGAGCGCTGGCCGCGATACTCGTCGGCCCCTTTACCGGCGTCCTGTGCGTGTCCGTGGTCCTGCTGATGCAGGGCATCCTGTTCGCGGACGGCGGCCTGACCGCGCTCGGCGTGAACATCACCGACATGGCGATCGTGACGACCCTCGTCGCGTACGCCGTCTTCCGGGGCCTGCTGAAGGTCCTGCCGCGCACCCGGCGTTCGGTGACCGCCGCCTCCTTCGTCGCCGCCCTGCTCTCCGTCCCGGCCGCCTCCGTCGCCTTCACGCTCCTCTACGCGATCGGCGGCACCACCGACGTGTCCATCGGCAAGGTGGCCACGGCCATGATCGGTGTGCACGTCCTCATCGGCATCGGCGAGGCCGCGATCACCGCGCTCACGGTCGGCGCCGTCATCGCCGTACGCCCGGACCTGGTGTACGGGGCGCGCGAGCTTCGGCAAGGGCTGAAGTTGCGCGTGAACGGCGTGCTGGTGGACGCGCCCCCGTCGCAGCCGGCGCCCGCGGCGCCGGTGGCAGCGCGCACCTCGCGGCGCGCGCTGTGGATCACGGGCCTCGCCACCTCCCTGGTCCTCGCCGGGTTCGTCAGCTTCTACGCCTCCGCCAACCCGGACGGTCTGGAGAAGGTCGCCCACGACAAGGGCATCGACGTGAAGGCCGAGGAGCACGCCGCCGCCGACTCCCCGCTCGCCGACTACGGCGTCAACGACATCTCCGACGCCCGTCTCTCCGGCGGCCTCGCGGGCGTCATCGGCGTCGGTGTGACCGTCGTCGCGGGCAGCACGGTGTTCTGGGCGGTGCGCAGGCGCCGGGGCGCCGAAGAACCGTCCCGGGCGCTCTGACATGGGTGCAGGACACGCCCACAGGCTCTACCGGCACGCACACTCCCCCGTGCACGCGCTCCCCCCGCACACCAAGCTCGCCGCCGCCTTCGCCTTCGTGGTCGTCGTGGTCTCCACACCGCGTTCGGCGATGTGGGCGTTCGCCCTGTACGCCGTGCTCCTCGCGGGCGTCGCGTACCACGCGCGCGTGCCCGCTTCCTTCGTGCTGCGCCGGCTGCTGATCGAGGTGCCGTTCGTCGCCTTCGCGGTGCTGATGCCGTTCGTGGCGGAGGGCGAGCGGGTCGACGTCCTCGGCCTCTCACTCAGCGTCAACGGCCTGTGGGGCGCCTGGAACGTGCTCGCCAAGGGCACCCTCGGCGTCGCCGCCTCCGTCCTCCTGGCGGCCACCACGGAGCTGCGCGAACTGCTCCTCGGGCTCCAGCGGCTCAGACTCCCCCCGCTCCTCGTCCAGATCGCCTCCTTCATGATCCGCTACGGCGACGTCATCACCGACGAGATGCGCCGGATGCGGATCGCGCGGGAGTCGCGCGGCTTCGAGGCGCGGGGCGTGCGCCACTGGGGCGTGCTCGCGAAGTCCGCCGGCGCGTTGTTCATCCGCTCCTACGAGCGCGGGGAGCGCGTCCACCTGGCCATGGTGAGCCGGGGGTACGCCGGTTCGATGCCGGTCATCGACGAGGTGACCGCGTCCCGGGCGCAGTGGTCCCACGCCCTCGCGCTGCCCTTGTCCGCCCTTGTCGTCTGCGTGTTGGGATGGGCCCTGTGACTACCGCTCCCGCCTCCCTGGAGGTCTCCGGCCTCGCCTTCGCCTACCCCGACGGGCACCAGGCCCTGTTCGGCGTGGACTTCACCGTCACGCGCGGCGAGCGCGTCGCGCTGCTCGGGCCGAACGGCGCCGGCAAGACCACCCTCGTACTGCACCTCAACGGCATCCTGAGCGGCGGCACGGGAACGGTGACGGTGGCCGGACTGCCGGTCGGCAAGCGGCACATGGCGGAGATCCGGCGCCGGGTCGGCATCGTCTTCCAGGACCCGGACGACCAGCTGTTCATGCCGACGGTGCGCGAGGACGTGGCGTTCGGTCCGGCGGCGGCCGGCCTCAAGGGCGCCGAACTCGAAGCACGCGTGCGTACCGCCCTGGAACGGGTCGGCATGGCCGACTTCGCCGAACGCCCGCCGCACCACCTCTCCTTCGGCCAGCGCCGCCGGGTCGCCGTCGCCACCGTCCTCGCCATGGAACCGGAGATCCTCGTCCTCGACGAACCCTCCTCCAACCTCGACCCGGCCTCCCGCCGCGAACTCGCCGACATCCTGCGCTCCCTGGACGTCACGGTCCTCATGGTCACCCACGACCTGCCCTACGCCCTGGAGCTGTGCCCGCGCTCCCTGATCCTGAGCGACGGCACGATCGCCGCCGACGGCCCCACCGGTGAACTCCTCTCCGACGACGCCCTGATGCGCGCCCACCGGCTGGAACTGCCGTTCGGCTTCGACCCGCGCGCCGCGACGGCCGGACGCGGGGGCGCCTGACGCGTTTCCGTGACGGCCGTCCCGCGCGCCCCCGCGTCCGTGACAATGGGCGGGTGACGCATCAAGAGGACACGGGGTCGCCACGGCTGGACGACCAGCTGTGCTTCGCGCTGTACGCCGCGCAGCGCGCCGTGACCGCCGCCTACCGCCCGCTCCTCGACGACCTCGGGCTCACCTACCCGCAGTACCTCGTGCTGCTCGTCCTGTGGGAGCGGGGCGAGACCACGGTGAAGGAACTGGCCGGTGCGCTCCGCCTCGACTACGGCACGATGTCGCCGCTGCTGAAGCGGCTGGAGGCGGCGGGTCTGGTGCGCAGGGAGCGCTCGGAGCGGGACGAGCGCTCGGTGCTCGTCGCGTGCACCGGGCGCGCGGAGGAACTGCGGGAGCGCGCGGCGCGCGTACCCGGCGCCCTGCTCACGACGACGGGGCTCGACGGCGCGGACATGGCGCGGTTGCGCGAGGAGTTGCGGGTGCTCGCGGACCGGGCGAGCGGGGCGGCCTCGCGCCCCGCGTAGCGGCGCCCGCGCTCGGCGCACACATCGACATCGCACGCCCCACCTCCCGCCCTCTCTTTCCCGCCGCTCCCCCCGCCCCCTGTTACCCACGGTTTCCACCCCCTGGTAATCCAGAGACTTCCTACCGGTCGGTACCTTGTGCACGATGTGCTTGCACACCACCGTGTTGCCCACCATCGTTTCCGCCCTGGGGGAGGTCCCGCCGTGACCGAAGGCGCCACCGTCGACAGCCGTCCGACGAAGATCATGTATGTCGCCGAGGCGACCGCGCACGGCGGCCGGGACGGGTACGTGACCAGCCAGGACGGCCAGATCGAACTCAAGGTCGCGATGCCTTTGGAGCTGGGTGGCGACGGCAACGGCACCAACCCCGAGCAGCTGTTCGCGGCGGGCTACAGCTCCTGCTTCCACAACGCGCTGATCCTGGTCGGCAACCGCGCGGGCTACGACCTGACCGGCTCCACGGTCGCCGCGAAGGTCGGTATCGGCCCCAACAAGCGGCGCGGCTACGGTCTCGCCGTCGCGCTCAGTGTCTCGCTCCCCGTCCTGGACGCGGACATCGCGGCGAAGCTGGTGGACGCCGCCCACGAGGTGTGCCCGTACTCGAACGCGACACGCGACAACATCGACGTGACGATCGTGCTCGGCTGACCGCGCCCTCCCGCACTGAGGCGCAGCTCACGCCCGTATGTCCTCGGTACCGAGGAATCGCGGGCCCCGCGGGGGCGTTGCCCCCGAGGGTGCAGGCGATCAGGAAGGACGTGGCGGACGTGGACGTGAACGGCACTGTGGCCGAGGGCTTCGAGCCGGTCAGGGACGCGTTCGCGAAGAACTTCGAGCTGCTCGGGGACCGGGGCGCGGCGGTCGCCGTGTACCGGGACGGGCACCGGGTCGTCGACCTGTGGGGCGGCACCCGGGACTTCGACGGGAGTGCCGGCGAGGCTTCCTGGGAGCACGGCACCGCCCAGATCGTGCGCTCGGCGACCAAGGGCGTCGCCGCCGCGGTGCTGCTGCTTCTGCGGCAGCGCGGGGAGCTGGACCTGGACGCCCCGGTGGGTGACCACTGGCCGGAGTTCAAGGCGGCCGGCAAGGAGCACACGCTGGTGCGGCACCTGCTCGCGCACCGCGCTGGCGTGCCGGTGCTGGACCGGCCGCTCACGCCCGAGGAGGCCGCCGACCCCGATCTGGGCGCGGCCGCCGTGGCGGCGCAGGCGCCGGCGTGGGAGCCGGGCACCGATCACGGCTATCACGCACAGACCTACAGCTGGCTGACCGGTGAACTGGTGCGGCGGGTGACCGGGCGGCCGATCGGCGAGTGGATCGCGGAGGAGATCGCCGGTCCGGTCGGCGCCGAGCTGTGGCTCGGGCTGCCGCAGACGGAGCACGCGCGCGTGGGGCGCGTCGGGCCCGTCGAGGGCCCGGAGACCGCCGGCGCGCTGCGGACCCGGCCCAAGCGGGCCGTCTCCGAGGCGTACGCCGACCCCGGATCGCTGACCCGCCGGGCGTTCGGCGCGATCAGCCCGCTTCCGGACGAGAACGACCCCGCCTACCGCGCGGCCGCCCTGCCCGCCTCCAACGGGTTCGCCACCGCCGACGGCCTGGCCCGCTTCTACGCCTCCCTCATCGGCGCGGTCGACGGTGGCACGCGGCTGTTCACGCCGGAGACCATGGAGCTGGCCCGCGCCGAGCAGTCGGCGGGGCCGGACCGGGTGCTGGTCATCTCCACCCGCTTCGGGCTCGGCTACATGCTGCACGGCAGCGCGTCCCCGCTGCTCTCCCCCACCTCGTTCGGCCACCCGGGCCGCGGCGGCGCGCTCGGCTTCGCGGACCCCGAGTCGGGCATCGCCTTCGGCTATGTCACCAACGGCTTCCGCAAGAGCGTGACGGCGGACGCACGGGCGCAGGCGCTGGTGCGGGCGGTGCGCACGGCGCTGTCGTAGCCGCCGCACGCGGCGAGCGCCCACGTACGCGCCGAACGCCCACGTATACGCCCCATCGCCCGCGTACGCGCCTCAGCGCTCCGCGTACGCGCCCATGCCCGCGCCCCGCACCCACGCCGCGCGCGCCTGCGTGTCCGCAAAACGCCCCCGTCTCCCGCGTCGCCCGCGCTCCTCACACGTTGATCGGGTGCGAGTGCCGTCCGGAGTCCGCGTCGATCTCGCCGTGCGCCTTGGTCAGCAACTGCATGGCCAGTTCGTTCAAAGCGCGGGCTCCCGCGATCTCCTCGCCGACTCTGGGCTGATTGCTGTCGGAGTCATGACGGCTCGCATGGCCGTGCGCTCGTACCTCGGTGCCGTCGGGCAGGCGCACCATGGCCACCGCGCGCGTGTGCGTGTCGTCCTCCAGGAACTCCATCTCGACGTGCCATCCCACAGCGGTTTGCATCATGGGGACCACCTCCGGAATCGCTGCTTCCAGGGTGCTCCTCAATGGGCCGGGCCGTCACGTCGACGCGGGCTCCCGGTGACGGCTACACGTCGTCGAAGCTCGCGAAGTACGCGGCGGCCATGTCCTCGTCGGCGTGGCCCTGGGCGGCGGCGCGGGCGAAGCGTTCGGCGGCCGCCTCGGCGACGTCGAGGCGCACGCCGTGGCTCGCACCGGCGGCGACGATCAGCCGGGCGTCCTTCCCGGCCGTGGCCACCGCGAAGGACGCCGGGGTCAGCCCGCCGTCCAGGATCAGCCCGGCCTTGGCCCGCACGTAGCCCATGTCGAGCGGTCCGCCCGCGATGATGTCGAAGAAGTTCTGCGGGTCGACGCCGAGGGCCTGGGCCAGGGCCAGGACCTCGCCGGTCGCCGCGGTGGCCGCGAGGACCCAGCTGTTGGCGACCAGCTTGAGCCGGGTCGCGGCGGCCGAGGACCCGTCGTCGCCGGTCCACAGCGTGTGGGCGCCGACGGCGTCGAAGACGGGTGTGACCGTCTCCCGGCCCTGCTCGGGCCCCGCGGCCAGGACGGTGAGCTGGCCGGCCTCGGCGGGCTGGCGGGTGCCGAGGACCGGGGCGTCGTAGAAGACGAGTTCGTGCTCGCGGGCGAACGCGGCCAGTTCGGGGATCTGGTCGAGGCCGGCGGTGGTCGACTGCGCCCAGACGACACCGGGGCGCAGCGTGCCGGCGGCCTCCCGCATGGTCTCCAGGGCGGTGGTGCCGTCGTAGAGCATGGTCAGGACGACATCGGCGCCCTCGACGGCCTCGGCCGGGGTGTCGGTGACCTGGGCTCCGTCGGCGGCGAGGGGTTCGGCCTTGGCGCGGGTGCGGTTCCAGGCGCGGACGGTGAGTCCGGACTTCAGGAGGTTGCGGCCCATCGCGGCGCCCATGATGCCGGTGCCCAGCAAGGCCACGGTCGGCTTGTCGGTCATGACGTCTCCCTGTCGTCGTACGGTTCCGCAGCAAGCTTGGCGCATGGCGCGGCAGCCCGCGCGCGGCGTCCGCCCAGGGACCGGAAACGGCACGTGCGGGGCCCGGACCGGGCCCCGCACGTGCCGACGTGAGGGTGCGGTCAGCCGTCGTTCTCCGAGGACGGGAGGTAGGCGCCCGGTACGTCGTCGGGCGTGTAGATCTTCTTGTCGCCGGGGTACGGCTTGGTCCAGTTGTGGGTCTGGTACCAGGTGTAACGGTTCATCTGCGTGGGGTTGGCGTAGTCCGGCACCGCGTTCTTGCCGGTCAGCCGCTGGTGCGAGGCCCAGCTCTGCCACTGCGCCGCGACCGCCTTCTCGGCCGCCGGCACGGACACGGACGTCGGCGCGGCCGCCGCCTTGGTGTCCTGGGCCGCCGGGGTGTCCGAGCCGCAGGTCGGCTGCGGGTTCACGCCGAGGGTCAGCGAGGTGCGGTTGGGGACCGCCGTGAACGGGGTGTCGTCCGCCTTCTTGGTGAACGCCCCGTACATCGGGGTGGCCGCGCTGTCGAGCTGGTTCATCGGGTGGATCCCGAGGATCTGCTCGATGGTGCGGACCATGGTGATCTGCGAGTAGTAGTGGTCGTCGACCTTGCCGTGCTGGGCGTACGGGCTGATGACCTGGACCGGGGCACGATGGCCGTCGACATGGTCGAGACCGGCCTGGGAGTCGTCCTCGACGACGAAGATCGCCGAGTCCTTCCAGTACTTGCTGTGGGTGATCTGGTCGACCATCCGGCCGACCGCGAGGTCGTTGTCGGCGACCTCGGCGGCCGCGTTCGCCGGGCCACCGGTGTGGTCGTTGGAGAACCAGAACATGTTCAGGTTCGCCGGACCGTTCTTCTCGAAGTCCTGCTTCCAGATCTGTTCCTTGTAGATGTCCGGGACATCGAGGTCGAACAGCGGGAAGCCCTGCACGGACACGTCGTTGAGGGAGGGGATCGCCGAGCCCGTCTTGATGGGGTAGGCGGTCTGCGCGCCGGTCGCGGCCATGTTCTTGCTGTCGCAGTACAGGTTCTGCCAGGTCGCGCCGGACGGCTTGGTTTCCAGCGACTGGAACTCGCCGAAGTCCTTGACGGACTTCCCGGCCGCCTGCGCACCGGTCCAGATGAAGCCGGTCTTCTGGTGGCCGAGGACGTCGTTCTCGGTGTCGTAACTGCGCGTGTACTCGCCGGCCGACGACTCGGTGTACTCCGGGTTGTCGGACTGCATCAGCCAGTTGTGGCCCTCGGCGGAGTTGGTGCCGATGTCGTAGAAGTTGTCGTACAGCCCGAACTGCTGGGCCAGCGCGTGCTGGTTGGGCGTGACGTTCTCGCCGAACTGGGTGAGCGAGGAGTTGCCGTTGCCCTGCGGCAGGTCGCCGAAGACCTGGTCGTAGGTGCGGTTCTCCTTGACGAGCAGGAAGACGTGCTTGATCGTCGACGGGTCGCCGATCCGCTTGGGGACCGGAACGGCCTTCTCGTGGCTGTTGCCCTTGGCCGTCTTGACCGAGTTGGACGTCCAGCCGTTCTGCTTGAACACCTTGGCCGTCTCGGACCTGACGACCTGGTCGCTCGGCAGGGTGAACTGGGTGAGGCTCGACGTGGTGTCGTGGGTGTTGTGGCCGGCGGCGTCGGGGCGCAGGGCGTCGACACCGCGGGTGTTGGAGACGACGATCTTCTTGCCGACGGTGGCGATCTCCGACGGGAAGTAGTCCGTGGGAAGCAGGCCGACGTAGCGGGCCGGCATCTGCGGGGACGTGTAGCGGTAGACGGCGACGGCGTTGGCGCGGCCGAGCGTCACCAGCAGCCGGCCGTCGTCGGTGAGGGTGACCGCGTTGGGCTCGTAGCCGACGGACGCCTCGGGCCAGGGCTGGGTGGAGATCGTCTGGACGACCTTGTCCTTGCGGCTGTCGATGACCGACACGTTGTTGTCGGCGGTGTTGGTGACGAACACCGCGCCCTTGCTCGCGTACACCGCGGTCGGGTGCAGGCCCACGTCGATGGTGCCGACGGCGGCGGACGGGTCCGCGGTGTCGATGACGCTGACCGTGCCGGTGGTGCTGGCGCCGGTCTTCGGGTTCGCCACGACGTCGGTGCCGTAGGAGTTGATGGTGGTGTCGCCGGCCTTGGCCGGGCGACCGCCCTCGTTGCTGACGTACAGCTTGCCGCCGGCCAGGGCGATACCGCGCGGGGCGTTGCCGACGGCCCAGGTCTGCTTGATGGTTCCGGTCGCCGCGTCTATCGCGACCACCTTGTTCTGGCCGTTGACCGCGGAGTACACGGTGGAGCCGTCGGCGGAGAACACGGCCGCGCCCACGAGCGCCTGCTTGGAGCCGTCGGCCGCGATGTTGACGGCCGTCGGGTTGGCTAGGGTGCCGTCCGCGTTGACGGTGAACCTGGTGTAGCCGTTCGCCTGTCCCAGCCACAGCTGCTTGCCGTCGGGCGAGTACGTCGGACCCTCCTGGCCGACGGCGCCGCTGCTGATGCGCAGGGAGTCCGCCGCGTTGGTGCCGATCTTCTGCTTGACCTGCCCGGTGGCCAGATCCATGATCACCAGGGACGCGTCACCATCGGTGACCGAGGCCGCGAGGTGGGTGCCGTCCGGGCTGACCGTCGACGACATGATCTTGCCGTCGTTGATGACGGTACGGCTGCCATAGGGCCTGATGTACTGGTCGGCGGAGACCACCTGGCCGTTGGCCGTGCTCTGGCCGACCTGCTGGGTGCCGAACTGGTACGTCGAGGCGACCGCGGTGCCCGTGACGCCGAGGGCGACGGCGATACCGGCCGTCACCATCATGGCCCGGCGGCCGACGCGGTGGCCGAAGAGGTTGAGCTGTCTTTTCTCACTGATCCGACGCTGGCGGGTTACCTGCACGGAACTGTTCCCTTCAGTGGGTTTCAAGCAGGTCGACGTTGCCGTCGAACTGCCAGAGCGGATTCGGGGCGTCGCCGGTCGACGTCCGTACGAGGAAGTAGCCGTTCACTTCCTTCGGACCGTCGCCGTCGGCCACGAACCGCCCGTCCGAGGTGATGTCGAGCTGGTAGATCGCCGTCCCCGTCACCGAGACGCCGGGGAGGTGCCAGCTCACCACGCAACGCCAGTCGTTCCCCGCGCCCTCCTGGGCGGCCTGGCCGTCGCTCTTGGTACACGCCGCCGTGGCCCCCAACTGCTTTTCGGTGACGGCGGGTCGATGGAGTTCCTGCGTCTGCAGGCGATAGAGGTGCGCGAAGACCGTGGCGAGGGACTTCTGCACCTTGTCCTGTTCGATGCCGGAGCCTGTCGAGGGGGTGGCCACGGCCACCGCCCCGACGGTGACGGCGATCAGCGCGGCCGGCGGCAGCACGCCGAGGGTGAACGCGCGGCGGCCGGAGCCGTCGTAGGCCGGGTTGGTGAAGTCCCGCCGTACGAACAGCACGTAGGCCAAGGCGGTCGCGAGCACCGCCCACACCAGGCTGACCGCGACGGCGGTCAGGAGCGGGGCGAGCTGGGCCGGACTGGTGAACAGGCCGTTCCAGGAGATGAAGGCGTAGGTGGGCAGGGCCAGGCGCACGGCGACGGGCAGCGGCAGCATCTGGGCGACCGACATCGCGAGCGCGACGATCGGGGGCAGCAGCAGCCCCATCGGGGAGCGCCCGAGGGCGACCGAGCCGAGGAGCCCGATCGCGGCGAGGGCGAGGGTCGGGGCGAGCGCCACGCCCCAGGCGAGCAGGACCCGGCCGGCGGCGTCCCCGGGCGACAGCAGGTGGCCGTCGAGGCCGACCAGGGGCTGGTTGCCGACCGCCGCCAGACCGCCGACCGCGCTGGAACAGGCCAGCCCGGCCACCAGCAGCAGGATGACGGTGAGGCTGGCCAGTGCCTTCGCCACGAAGATCCGCGCAGGCGAGCGGACCGCCACCAGCAGATGGCGCCAGGTGCCCAGGCGGTCCTCGGAGGCGAACACGTCACCGGCGACCACCGAGGTCAGCAGCGGCAGCGCCCAGGTGCCCGCGAAACCGAGCATGACCAGCGGTCCGGCCCACCCCGTGGCCTGCATCCAGCGGCCGAAGAGGGTGTCGGCGGGGAGCGTGCTCTGCTGGCTCACCCCGGCGACGAAGAGCGCCGGCGCGATCCAGCAGGCGAGGACCAGCAGCCGAATCCGCCACTGCGAGACCAGCTTGACCAGTTCGAAGCGGTAGCCGCGCGACACCGGGACACGGCGGGCGACGGGCGTGCGCTGGGCGATGGTGGTCACGGTCATCGGCCGGTCTCCTCCTGCTCGGTGAGGGCGAGGAACGCGGCCTCCAGCGGTGATACGACGGGAGCGAGTTCGCGCACCGCGACGTCCGACCGCACGACCTTCGCGACGAGTTCGTCGAGGGCGGGCACCAGCGCGCGTACGACGAGTACGTCGGCGTCCTGTCGTACGCCGCTGTCGTCGACGATGCGGATGCCCGCCGTGTCCGCGGCGATCCGGCGCGCGGCCTCGGGGTCGGAGGCGCGCAGCCGGTAGTCGAGTTCACGGTTCTCGGCGGCCAGCTTGCTCAGCGGGCCGGAGAAGACGACGCGTCCGGTGGCGAGGATGGTGACCTCGGAGCACAGCGCCTCCAGGTCGTCCATCCGGTGGCTGGAGAGCACCACGCCCGTTCCGGCGGCGGCGAGCCGGGTGAGGACCCGGTGCACGTGTCTCTTGCCGGACGGATCGAGGCCGTTGGACGGTTCGTCGAGCACGAGCAGCCGGGGCCTGGTGAGCAGGGCGGCGGCGAGCCCGAGCCGCTGGCGCATGCCGAGGGAGAAGCCGCGGGTCTTGTCGTCGGCGACATCGGTGAGCCCGACCTCGCCGAGCACGTCGTCGATGCCCGCCGTCCCCGCGTCCAGGCCGCGGAGCGCGGCCAGCGCGGCGAGATTCTGCCGGGCGGTCAGCGAGGGGTAGAGACCGGGCGCGTCCACGAACCCGGCGACACCGTCGGGAGCGGCGAGCGCCCGCTCGACCGGCGTGCCCAGGATCTCCAGCCTGCCGCCGTCGGCGACGGCCAGCCCCAGCAGCAGGCCGAGCAGTGTCGTCTTGCCGGCGCCGTTCGGCCCGACCAGACCGTGGATCTGGCCTTGCGTCACATCCAGGTCCACGCCGTCGAGTGCGACGACATCGCCGAAGCACTTGCTGATCCCGCGGGCCCGGACTGCGTGGAGTGTGTCCATGAGTCCCGTGCGTCCCTTCATTCGCAATCCGCAGGGACCTTACGGAGAACACACAGTCCGGATACAGGCGCTCGGTTGAACGTTCGAAGAACGGTTCGTCAAGGCAACGGCAAGTGCCGCGCGTCAACCGGCGTGCAGCATCAGTCCGATACCGACGACCAGGAGACCGGCCGCCGCGATCCTGGGCGTCCCGAACCGCTCCTTGAAGAACACCGCGCCGATGGCCGCCCCGACGATGATCGACGACTCGCGCAGCGCCGCGACCGGCGCGAGTTCGGCGCGCGTCTGCGCCCACAGGACCAGTCCGTAGGCGAGGACGGACAGCAGGGCGCCCAGCAGTCCCAGCGCCGCGAACGGGCGTGCCGCGGTGAGCAGTTCGCCACGTCTGCGAAAGAGGGCGTACGCCGGGATGGCCAGGCCCTGGAGGGCCATCAGCCAGGCGATGTAGCCGACCGGGGAACCCGAGGCGCGGACTCCCAGGCCGTCGAGGACGGTGTACGCGGCGATGGACACGCCGGTGGCGAGGGCGGCCCCGATCGCCGCCCAGTCGGGTCTGCGGCCGCGCAGCCCCCACAGCGCGATCCCGAAGAGCCCGGCGCAGGACACGGCGATCCCCGCGGCCGCCAGGGCGTTGGGGACCTCGTGCACGAACACGGCGGCGAACAGCGTGACCAGCAGCGGTGCGGTGCCGCGCGCGAGCGGATAGGCCTGTCCGAAGTCGCCGAGTCGGAAGGAGAGCATCAGCAGCGCGAAGTAGGCGACATGGACGACCGCGGAGGCGATCAGATACGGCCGTGCGCCGGCCGCCGGGACCGCCGCGAACGGCATCAGCAGCAGCCCGATCAGCACGCCTCCGGCGGCGATCAGCGAGGAGCCGACGAGTTTGTCGGTGATCCGGTGGGCGATGGCGTTCCAACTGGCGTGCGTGACCGCGGCGCACAGGACGGCCGCGGTGACCAGTGGGCTCACGCGGAGGGCTCGCGCACGTCCACGACGGTGGCGCCGGCGTGCCCGACCAGGGCAGCGGGCGCGATCGGGAAGACGGCATGGGGGTTGCCGGCGGCGGCCCACACCACGTCGTGCCGCAGCAGCGCCCGGTCGGCGAGCACGCGCGTGCGTGTACGGTGCCCGAACGGCGGCACACCGCCGATGGCGTACCCGGTCGTCTCCCGTACGACGTCCGCCTTGGCCCGGGTGACCTTCTGGGCGCCGAGTTCCTTGCGAACCAGCTCCACGTCGACGCGGGAGGCGCCGTCCATCAGCACCAGCACCGGCACCCCGTCGGCCGCGAAGATCAGCGACTTGCAGATCTCGCTCAGTTCGCACCCGATCGCCGCGGCGGCCTCGGCGGCGGTACGGGTCGCGTCCGGGAACCGCCGGATCCGGGAGGTCAGCTCCCCCAGCCCCAGTTCGTCCAGGGCGGCGGCGAAACGGGGATGGGCTCCGAAGCCCCCGGCGTCGGCGTCGGCTGTCGTCGTCATGGAGGGCACGCTAACCAAGCGGACGAAGTGACGGCGAATGGTTAACGCGTGATCCGTGCCGGTCACGGAGTACGACCACGCGGGGAGGGAACCTCATGGAGATCACGATCAAACCGGGCGCCGTGCCGGTCGGCAGCGTCGCGTCGGGCTCCGTTTCCGGCCGGACGCTGCCCCAGCCGGCGCTCGCCCTCCGCGGCCGGTTCATCGGGTACGGAAAGGCCGGTGAGGGCGCCCCGTCCCCACGGACCCTCACCGGCGGTCTTTCACGAGCTGTGCGTCAGGCGCGTATCAGCTCCCGGTCCTCCTCGTCCCTGCCGGAGTCGTGGCCGGCGTTCTCGTCGGACAGGGCCTTCAGGCCCTCGCCCTCGACGTCGACGTTGGGCAGCAGGCGGTCCAGCCACTTCGGCAGCCACCAGGCGCGCTTGCCGAGCAGGGCGAGCACGGCGGGGACGATCGCCATGCGGACGATGAACGCGTCGAAGAAGACGGCGATCGCGAGGCCGAAGCCGATCATCTTGATCATGGACTCGCTGGAGCCGATGAAGCCGGAGAAGACGGCCATCATGATGACGGCGGCGGCCGTGACGACCCGTGCGCCGTGCTTGAAGCCGGTGACGACGGCCTGGCTCGGCTTCTCGCCGTGGACGTACGCCTCCCGCATCCGGGTCACGAGGAACACCTCGTAGTCCATGGCGAGGCCGAAGACGACGCCCACCATGAAGATCGGCATCATCGACATGACCGGTCCGGTCTCCTCGACGCCGAGCAGGCCGGACAGCCAGCCCCACTGGAAGACCGCGACCACGGCGCCGAGCGCCGCCATCACGCTGAGCAGGAAGCCGAGGGCTGCCTTCAGCGGGACCAGGATCGAGCGGAAGACCACGATCAGCAGGAGGAAGGCGAGGCCGACGACCAGGACCAGGTAGGGGATCAGGGCGTCGTTGAGCTTCTGCGAGACGTCGATGTTCATCGCCGTCGAGCCGGTGACCAGGACCTTGGCGTCCGTGTCGGCGGTGATCTCGGTGCCCTGGTCACGGATCGCGTGGACCAGGTCCTCGGTGGTGGCCGAGGACGGCTTGGACTTCGGGATGACGGTGATGGTCGCGGTGTCGCCGGCCTTGTTGGGGGCGGCCGGGGTCACCGTGACGACGTCCTTGAGGCCCTTGATGTCGTGGTCGACCTTGTTGAACGCGGCCTTCGGGTGGGCGCTGTCCTTGGCGTCGATGACGACCATGAGCGGCCCGTTGAAGCCGGGGCCGAAGCCGTCGGAGAGCAGGTCGTAGGCGCGGCGCTGGGTGGTCGAGGTCGGCTGGGAGCCGTCGTCGCCGAGGCCGAGCTGCAGGGAGGCCGCGGGAACCGCCGCCGCGCCGAGGCCGACGACACCGAGCAGCAGGACGGCGACCGGGCGCCGTACGACGAAGCTGGCCCAGCGGGTGCCCATGTTGGGCTTGCCGGCCTTCTTCGCGGCGCGGCCGCCGCCGAGCAGCTTGCTCTTCTCACCGGCGGGCTTGATCTTGCGGCCCGCGAAGCCGAGCAGCGCCGGGATGAGGGTGAGGGCGATCAGGACGGCGATGGCGACCGTGCCCGCGGCGGCCACACCCATCTTGGTGAGCATCGGGATGTTTACGACGGACAGGCCGACCAAGGCGATCACGACCGTCAGACCGGCGAAGACGACCGCCGAGCCCGCCGTGCCGACCGCGCGGCCGGCGGCTTCCTCGCGTTCGCGGCCCTCGGCGAGTTCCGCGCGGTAGCGGGAGACGATGAACAGGGCGTAGTCGATACCGACCGCGAGGCCGATCATCGTGGCCAGTGTGGAGGTGGTGGAGCCCAGGTCGAGGGCGCTGGCCAGGGCCGTGATCGTGGAGACGCCGATACCGACGCCGATGATCGCGGTGAGCAGCGGGAACCCGGCCGCGAGCAGCGAGCCGAACGTGATGACCAGGACGACCGCGGCGATCGCGATGCCGATGACCTCGCTGGAGCCGGTCTCGGGCGTGGCGCTGAGCGCGTCGCCGCCGACCTCCACGGTCAGCCCGGCGTCCCGCGCATCCTGCGCGGCCGCCTTCAGGGCGTCCCGTGAGGAGTCCTCCAGCTCCATGCCGGAGACCTTGTACGTGACCGAGGCGTACGCGATCGTGCCGTTCTTGCTGACGGCCTTGCCCTTGTAGGGGTCGGCGACCGAGGCGACCTCGGAGCCTTCGGACAGTTCCTTGACGGTCTTCTTGACGGTCGCCTTGTTGAGCTTGTCGGTCATCTTCTCGCCGGTCGGCGCCTTGAAGACCACGCGCGCGGTGGCGCCGTCGGAGCTGGTGCCCGGGAAGCGCTGGTCCAGCAGGTCGAAGGCCTTCTGGGCCTCGGTTCCGGGGATGGAGAAGGAGGTGTTGCCGGCGGCGGGGGCACTGGCCGCGCCGACTCCCGCGAGGGTCAGCAGCGCCACCCATATGAGTGCGACGAAGTGCCGTCGCCTGAAGGCGAGCCGGCCCAGTTTGTAGAGGAACGTGGCCACGTGGGCGTACTCCCGGTCAGGTCGTGGGGTATTCAGGGCAGGGGTGATCAACCCGGTGGGTGGCAGGGGTGATCGGCCCGACGACGTGAGCGGAGGCGTCAGGTGGGCTGGTTGTGGGGAGGTGTCAGCAGGTGACGGGTGCGCCGAGGGCGGGGAGCACCACGGCGTCGATGTAGGACAGCACGAAGGACTGCGTAGGCGGCTGCTCGTCGATCAGGGTCCGAGCGGCGAATCCACCGATCATCATGTGCATCAGGAATCCGATCGCCGGATTGTCCGCGCGGATCTCGCCCCGGTCGACCGCCCGTTGCAGCACTTGGCGGAACTGGGCCATCTCGGGCTCGATCAGATGCTCCTTGAACGCCTGCAGGAGGTCCGGGTTGCCGTGGACCGCCATGGCGAGCGCGCGCATCAGCGCGGAGTTCTGCTCCATCTCACAGTCGTCCGAGCGCTTCGTGAGGGCGTGCAGATCGCCGCGGAGCGACCCGGTGTCGATCTCGTCGATCGCGGCACCCGGCTTCCGGTGCCGTACCGCCTTGGCCACCAGTTCGGCCTTGCCGCCCCACTGGCGATAGAGGGTGGCCTTGCTGGACTTGGTGCGGGTGGCGACGGCGTCCATGGTGAGGGCGTCGTAGCCGACCTCACGGAGCAGGTCGAGCACGGCCTCGTACAGCTCGGTCTCACGCTCGGGCGTGATCCGACTGCGACGCGCCGTTGCGACCTCAGTCATGCCACTCACCCTTCCCTGTTCCGTCGGCACCTCACTGCGTACATGTTGAAGATACCCCGAGATCTAGAGAAACGAAACCGTTTCGTACGTGTGCTCTCTCACGCTCGTCCGCCACGCGCGCGTGCCGCACGAGTTGCTGGGCCCCTGCACCCGGAAAAGCATGGGGAGGTGAGCTATCTGCGCATGCCGCATCTCCACGGTGACCTGTTGTGCTTCGTGGCCGAGGACGACCTCTGGCTGACCTCGCTGAACGCCCCGGGCCGCGCCTGGCGGCTCACCGTCGACCGCACCAAGGTCGGCCATCCGCGCTTCTCGCCGGACGGCCGCCAGGTCGCCTACACGAGCTGGCGCAGCCTGGTGCCCGAGATCCACCTGGCCGACGTGGACGGCGGACCCGGGCGGCAGCTGACGTACTGGGGCAGCGCCGACACCCAGGTGTGCGGCTGGACCCCGGAGAGCGGCATTCTCGCGGTGGCCTCCCAGGGGCAGCCGTTCTCCTACTTCACCTGGGCCTACAAGGTGTCCCCCGACGGCGACCCCGGCCGCAAGCTGCCCTGGGGGCCGGTCTCCGACATCCAGGTCGCCGACATCGAGGGCGAGCGCAGGACCCTGCTGCTCACCGGCACGCCGCCGCACGAACCGGCCGGCTGGAAACGCTACCGGGGCGGCGCCATGGGCCGGCTCTGGCTGCACGGGCAGCGGCTGCTCGCCGGCATCGGCGGCCATCTGCACTCCCCGATGTTCGTCGCCGGCCGGATCGCCTTCCTCTCCGACCACGAGGGCGTCGGCAACCTCTACTCCTGCGCCTACGACGGCTCCGACCTGCGCCGCCACACCGACCACGACGCTTTCTACGCCCGGCACGCGGCCAGCGACGGCACCCGGGTGGTGTACCAGTGCGCGGGCGACCTGTGGCTCGTCGACGGCCTCGGCCCGGACTCGGCGCCGCGCAGGCTGGACGTACGGCTGTCCGGGCCGCGCGCCGGGCGCCGCCCCTACCAGGTGCCGGCCGCCCAGCACGTCGACGGCGTCTCCGTCGACGAGACGGGACGGGCCAGCGCCGTCGTCGTACGCGGCAGCCTGTACTGGCTCACCCACCGCGACGGCCCGGCGCGCACCATCGCCGACACGCCGGGGGTACGGGTGCGGCTCCCGGAGATGCTCGGCTCGACGGGGCAGATCGCGTACGTCACGGACGCCGGCGGCGAGGACGCGGTCGAGATCGCCCACCTGCCCCGGGCGAGCGGCGACCGCCCACCGCGCCGGCTGGCCTCCGGGATGCTGGGCCGGGTCCTTGAACTGGTGTCCGACCCGCTCGGCGAGCGGCTGGCGGTGGCGGCGCACGACGGGCGATTGCTGCTCATCGACGTGACCGAGGATGTTGAGGACGTCGAGGCATCTGCGGATTCCGTCGACGCCGCTGATGCCGTCAATGCCGCTGATGCTGTCAACGCCACTGATGCAGTCGATTCCGCCGGTCCGGCTGACTCCGTTGATTCCGCTGGACCTGTTGATTCCGCTGGACCTGTTGATTCAGCTGACGGCATTGACCATGTGGATGCCACTACCTCTCTCGGCATTGATTCCATTGACGGTGAAGGCCCCGACGGCGTGGTCACCGAGTTGATCCAGTCGATCAATGGTCCGGTCCGTGATCTGGCCTTCTCGCCGGACGGGTCATGGTTGACCTGGTCGCATCCAGGGATCGGCCGTTCGCTGCGGCAGATCAAGCTGGCCCGGATCAGCGACCGGCTCGTCATCGACGTCACCAACGGCCGCTTCGAGGACGAGAACCCCGTCTTCACCCGTGACGGCCGCTATCTCGCGTTCCTGTCCTGGCGCGGGTTCGACCCGGTGTACGACGTGCACACCGGCGACCTGTCCTTCCCGCTCGGCTGCCGCCCGTACCTGGTCCCGCTCTCGTCGGCGACCCCCTCCCCCTTCGCCCTCAGCCCCGACGGGCGACCGGCGGCGGGCGGTCTGGACCTCGTCGAGGACGAGGAGCCCGGCGAGGGCGGCGCGGTCACCGTCGAGGTGGAGGGACTGGAGAGCCGGGTGACCCCCTTCCCGGTCACCGCCTCCAAGTACTCGGCGCTGTACCCGGTCGCGGGCGGCGGTCTGGTCTGGCTGCGCTGGCCGATCTCGGGTGCGCTGGGCGAGACCTTCGTCAACCCTGCGGACACCAGCGGCCGGCCGACCCTGGAGTACTTCAACATCAGCAAGGCGAAGAAGTCCGAACTCGTGGACCACCTGGACTGGTTCACGGTCAGTGGCGACGGCAGCCGCCTGGTCGTGGTCGACGAGGGCGAGTTGCGGGCCGTGCCGTCGACCGAGTCCGGCGACGCCGACTCGACCGTCTGGATCGATCTGCGCCGCATCCTGCACCAGGTCGACCCGCCCGCCGAGTGGCGGCAGGCGTACGCCGAGGCCGGCCGCCTCATCCGCGACTACTTCTGGGACCCCGGAATGTGCGGCATCGACTGGGACGGGGTCCTCGACCAGTACCGTCCGCTGGTCGAACGAGTAGCCTCCCCCGACGAGTTCGCCGACCTCCTGCGCGAGGTCCTCGGTGAACTGGGCACCTCGCACGCCTATGTCTCCCCCGCCCGCCGCAACGAGGGCCCACCGCACTACCAGCGTTTCCAGGGCCTGCTTGGCACCGACTTCGTACGCCGGAACGGCGGCTGGACGGTCAAGCGGATCCTGCCCGGCGACTCCTCCGACTCCAAGGCGCGGTCACCGCTGGCGGGCACGGGGATCCGGGAGGGGGCGGTGCTCACGCACGTGGACGGCAGGCCGGTGGATCCGGTGACCGGCCCGTATCCGCTGCTCGCGGGAGCGGGCGGTACGACGGTGGAGCTGACCTTCGTGCCGGGCGACGGCGAGCCGGGGCCGCCGCGCCGGGTCGCCGTCCTCCCGTTGATCAACGAGCGGCCGCTGCGTTACCAGGACTGGGTGGCCAAACGCCGTGCGGTGGTACGGGAGTCGAGCGGTGGCAGGTGCGGCTATCTGCACATCCCGGACATGGGCGGCTCGGGCTGGGCCCAGTTCAACCGCGATCTGCGCATGGAGGTCTCGCGGCCCGCGCTCATCGTCGACGTGCGCGGCAACGCGGGCGGCCACATCAGCGAACTCGTCGTCGAGAAACTCACCCGGACCATCCTCGGCTGGGACCTGACAAGGGACGCCCAGCCGGTGTCGTACGCCTCCAACGCGCCGCGCGGCCCGATCGTCGCGCTCACCGACGAGGCGACCTCCTCCGACGGTGACATGATCACGGCCGCGATCAAGCTGCTGCGGCTCGGCCCGGTCGTCGGGCAGCGCACCTGGGGCGGGGTCGTAGGCATGACCGGGCGGCACCGGCTGGGCGACGGCACGGTGATCACGGTGCCGATGAACGCTGCCTGGTTCGAGGACTACGGCTGGTCCGTCGAGAACCACGGCGTCGCCCCCGACGTGGAGGTCCTGCGTACCCCGCTGGACTGGGCGGAGGGCCGTCACGTCGAGATGGACGACGCGATCCAACTGGCGCTGGACCTCCTGACCGACCACCCGGCGGCGCTCCCCCCGGACTACAGCGAGACCCCGGACAGATCCCGCCCGAAGCTGCCCCCGCGGCCGACGGCCCCCTAGGGAGCCCAAAAGCGCAGGGCGCCCTCCACGACGAAGGGCGCCCCGCATACTTCGGCCAAGCCAGTACGGCGACTACGCGTCGTAGTCCTGGTTGAACCGGTCCTGCATCTCCTGCTCGGTGTCGTCCATGTTCTGGCGGCCGCGCTCACGCGTCTGCTGGCCACGCTCCTGCGTCGCCTGCTGGCCACGCTGCTGCGTCGTCTGCCGGCCGTGCTCCTGCGGCGTCTGCCGGCCGTGCTCCTGCGGCGCCTGTCGGCCGTGCTCCTGCGGCGCCTGTCGGCCGTGCTCCTGCGGCGTCTGCTGGCCGCGCTGCTTGGCCTGCTCCTGGCCTTCACGCATCTTCTGCTTGGCCTGACCCTGCGTCTTGCCGGCCTTGTCCTTCATACCCATGTGGGTTCACTCCCGTGGTGGGTGAGGGGGATTGGCCCATCAGTGGGGCCTCGACCAGACTCACACGGGCGGCTACAGACCGCATTTCGATCAATGACGGTGCGTAGCGCGCGCCTCCTCATCAGCCGCCCCACCTGCGCCGACGAGCCCGGTACGGATGCCCTGCAAGCGGGGCGCGAACCGCTTCATCTCACGCTGCCCGACGGTCCCGATCAGCGCCGGCAGGTATCCGCGGACGCCCTGCATCCCCCGCAGCCACCACTGCCCGTACACATGTGCCGAGCGCCGCTCGATCCCGGCCACGATCCGGTCCACCGCCGGGCCCAGCGGATACGTCTTGTTCGACGGCCACGGAAGCCGTTGCCGCAGCTCCCGCATCACATCGTCCTGGTCGGCGCCGCGCACCATGTCGGTGTCCGTCCAGGACAGATACGCGACCCCGACGCGCACCCCCTGGTGGCCGACCTCGGCGCGCAGACTGTGCGCGTACGCCTCCACGCCCGCCTTGGACGCGCAGTACGCCGTCATCATGGGCGCCGGCGTGATCGCGGCCAGCGACGCCACCTGCAGCAGATAGCCCCGGCTCTCCGTGAGCACCGGCAGGAACGCGCGTGCCGTCACCGCCGAGCCGATCAGGTTGACCTCGATCACCCGCCGCCAGGCCTCGGGATCCGACTCGGCGAACGGACCACCGTTCGCCACGCCGGCGTTGGCCACCACGATGTCGGCCTTCCCGAACCGTTCCTTGACCTCCCGCGCCACCCGGCTCATCGCCTCGTGATCGGTGACATCGGCGTACCAGTACGCACTGTCGGTGTGCAGCCGCCCGGAGACCTCCTTGAGCGCCTCCTCCTCCAGCCCGACCAGCGCGACCTTCGCCCCGCGCGCGGAGAGCTTGCGGGCGAGCAACTCGCCGACCCCGCGCGCCGCTCCGGTGACGACGGCGACCTGTCCTTCGAGACCGACCCTGCTCATGAGCCCTCCTTGATCCGCTCGGGCGCCTCGGCGCCGCCGGCTCGGCCGGGGGTGTCCGTCACATACGCGGTGACCAGTTCCCGGATCTTTTCGTTGACCAGTTCCGGCGCCTCGACCGGAGTCATGTGGCCCATGCCGGGCAGCTCGGTGAGACCGAGGGAGTGCGGCAGTGCAGCGGCCAGCGCGCGGGCGTGCAGAGGGGGCGTGAGCCGGTCGGACGCGCCGCTGATGACCGCCGTGGGCGCGCGCAACTCCCGTACGCCGTCGTCGAGGTCGAGATGCGCGAGGACGAGCGCCCAGGCGTGGCGCACGGCGCGCGGGCAAGCGTGCACGATCCGCGCGCACGCCTCCACCATGTGCGGGGCGGAACCGGCGCCCATGGTGGCGTACTTGAGGATGCTCCGGGCGACGGGCGTGACCGGTCCGAGCGGGGCGCGCGAGGCCAGGACGTGCGCCGTGAGCCAGGTGCGCACCGCCACGGCACGCAACGGTACGACGCGCGCCTCCGCGACCAGCCGCGAACTGCCCGTGCTGCACAACAGGACCGCGGCGGCGTGCTCACGGAAGCGCGGACGCGCGGAGGCCGCCATGACGCTCATGCCGCCCATGGAGTGCCCGACGATCACGGCCCGCTCCCCGCGTGCGAGTGTGTGCGCGAGGACCGCTTCGAGGTCGTCCGCCAGCGCCTGGGTGGTGCACGCAGGGCTCGCGGGACTGCGCCCGTGCCCTCTCTGGTCGTACGCGATGACCCGGTGGTCGGCGGCGAGTTCCCGTATCTGCGCCGCCCAGAAGGCGGTCGAGCAGGTCCAGCCGTGGGCGAGGACGACGGGGGGCGCGTTCTCGGGGCCGTGCACCTCGACGTGCAGGCGCGCGCCGTCGGCGGAGACGGCGGTGAGTTCGCGCGCGGGTGCGGGCGGGGCGTACGGCCCGGTGGTCACGTGGGTGAGGCGGCTCACGCGCCCACCTCCGCACCGGACTTGGCGCCGTGCGCGCCGTCCGCACCGCTGGTCAGGGGCGGACGGACCACCTCGTACTCCGCGAGATCCACCCGCTGGGTCGCGCGCCGGAACTCCGTCGTGGTGCCGGGCCAGATGGTGGTGTTGCGGCCGCTCGCGTCCAGGTACCAGCTGGTGCAGCCGCCGGTGTTCCACACGGTGCGCTTCATGCGTTCCTGGACCTTGTGGTTCCAGGCGGCCACGGCCACGGGGCGCGCGTCGAGGGCCGCACGCCCCCCGAGGACATGGAGCTGGCGCAGGTAGTCGGCCATGTAGTTCAGCTGGGACTCGATCATGAGGATCATGGAGGAGTTCCCGAGGCCGGTGTTGGGCCCGATGATCGTCATCCAGTTGGGGAACCCGGCGGCAGCGGCACCGCGCAGTGCCTCCATGCCGCCCTTCCAGGCCTCCGCGAGGGTCCGCCCGTCGGCGCCGACGACCCGCTCGGCGATGGGCATGTCGGTGACGTGGAAGCCGGTGCCGAAGATGATCGCGTCGACCTCGGCGCTGCTGCCGTCGGCGGCCACCACCGTCGATCCGCGGATCTCGCTGAGCCCGCTCGCCACCACGTCCACGTTGGGCTGCGCCAGCGCCGGATAGTAGGTGCTGGACAGCAGGATCCGCTTGCAGCCGATGCGGTAGTCCGGCGTGAGCTTGGCGCGCAGCGCGGGGTCCTTGATCGCGCGCGCAATGTTGCGCTTGGCGAGGCTCTCGACCAGGCCGAGCTCGTCGGGGCGCTTGGTGAACGCCTGGACCTGGAGCTCCCGGATCCCCCACAGGAACCCGCGCCGGGCCTGGGTGGTGAAGGACAGCGCCCGGTGCAGCCGGCGTTCGGCGGCGCTGATGGCGCGGTCCACGCGGGGCATCACCCACGGGGGCGTGCGCTGGAGGAGCGTGAGTTTCGCGACCTCGGGCTGGATGGCGGGCACGATCTGGATCGCGGAGGCACCGGTACCGACCATGGCGACCCGCTTGCCGCGCAGGTCGTAGTCGTGGTCCCAGCGGGCCGAGTGGAAGACCTTGCCGGGGAAGGAGTCCAGCCCCGGGATCTCGGGGATCTTCGGGTCGGACAGCGGGCCGGTGGCGGAGACGACGACGTCGGCGGAGAGCGAACCGGCGGCCGTCTCGATGTCCCAACACAATTTCTCCGGGTCCCAGGTCATCCGCTTGACCTCGGAGCCGAAGCGGAGGTGGGGCCTCAGCCCGAAGACATCGGCGACATGCTCCAGATAGGCGCGGATGTGCTCCTGCCCGGAGAAGGTGCGCGGCCAGTCGGGGTTGGGTGCGAAGGAGAAGGAGTACAGGTGGGACGGCACGTCGCAGGCGCACCCGGGGTAGCTGTTGTCCCGCCAGGTGCCGCCGACGCTGCCGGCCCGTTCCAGGACGACGAAGTCGGTGATGCCTTCCCGGCGCAATCGCACGGCCGCGCCCAGACCGCCGAACCCGGACCCGATCACCGCCACCCGTACCTGCTCGTGCTGGGCCATCCGGAGCCTCCACGCATCGACCATGATTACGCCAGTGAACACTGGCACGATTGGACTGTAGAGCAGCTCCGTACCGATGGGTAGGGGTCGGTCGGGGGACGTTCACATCAGCGGCTCCGCCGCGGGTACCGGCGCTACAACATAGGCTTCACACGTGGCAGACGACGGTGGACGCAGCACCTCCGCGGACCGCGGCCGGCTCCCGGGCCAGGGCGGACCGCGCGAGTACCGCATGGAGGAACTGGCCGGCCTGGCCGGCATCACCGTGCGCACGCTGCGCTTCTACCGCGAACGCAAGCTGATCCCACCGCCGCGCCGCGAGGGCCGTATCGCCTGGTACGACGACCATCACCTGGCCCGGCTGCGCACGATCTCGGCACTCCTGGAGCGCGGCCACACCCTGAACGGCATCGCGGAGCTGGCGGAGGCCTTCGACCACGGTCGCGATGTGGCCGACCTGCTCGGCGTCGGCACCCCCACCGAGGAGGAGCCGGTCCGCCTGACCCCCGAGGAACTCGCCGCCCGCTTCGAGGGCGAGGCCACCCCGGAGAACCTCGCCGCCGCCCTGGACCTCGGCTACCTCGGCACCGACGGCGACGACATCGTCCACATAAGCCGCCGCCTGCTGGACGCCTCGGAGGCCCTGGTCCGCGAGGGCTTCCCGCTCGCGGAGGTCCTGGCAGCGGGCCGAAGCGTCCGCGAGCACGCCGACGCCCTCGCCGAACTCTTCGCCGAACTCGTCCTGCGCCACGGCCCCCAGGAGGACATGGAGCGCCTGCGCCCGCTGGCCCGGAGTGTGGTGGAGGCGGAGGTGTCACTGGCCCTTGACCGCCGGATGAGCAAGCGGGACCAGCCCTTTTCGTAAGGTGGACGGTCGCGGTCTTCTCATAGCGGGTGGCGATGCCTCGCCGACCTTCACACTCGGCGAGGGCACCGGTCCGCGTCACATCTCGAAGGCCACCGTCACAGGAGCGTGATCCGACCACCGTTCCTCATGGCTGGCCGCCCGCTCCACGACTGCCTTGACGGCGCGGGCTGCCAGCCCAGGGGTCGCCACCGCGAGATCGATCCTCCAACCTGCATCGTTGTCAAAGGCCCGCCCCCGGTACGACCACCAGGTGTACGGTCCCTCGACGTCCGGATGCAGCGCGCGTACGACGTCGACGTACCCGCCGCCGGCCGGGTCCAGGACGCTGCCGAGCCACTCCCGTTCCTCCGGCAGGAAGCCGGAGTTCTTGGTGTTGCCGCGCCAGTTCTTCAGGTCGGCCTGCTGGTGGGCGATGTTCCAGTCGCCGCAGACGACGACCTCGCGTCCGTCGGCGGCGGCCCGCTCGCGCAGTTCCTTCAGGTGGACGAGGAACGCGTCCATGAACCGGTACTTCTCGTCCTGCCGCTCGGTGCCGACCTCGCCGGAGGGGAGATAGAGGGAGGCGACGGTGACGCCGGGAAGGTCGGCCTCGACATAGCGCCCGCTCGCGTCGAACTCGTCCGACCCGAAGCCGACGCGCACGCTGTCCGGCTCGCGCCGGGTGTACAAGGACACACCCGCGCGCCCCTTGGCGGACGCGGGGGCGTGCACGACATGCCACCCGCCGGGCGCGCGCACCCCCTCCGGGAGCTGCTGCGGCTCCGCGCGCACCTCCTGCAGGCAGAGCACGTCCGCGGAGGTCTCCGCGAGCCACTCCACGAAGCCCTTCTTCGCGGCGGCCCGCAGCCCGTTCACATTCACCGAGGTCACTGTCAGCACCAGGGCACGATACCGGCACACTGGACGCAGTCCCGATGCCCGTCGCGTTTACCGCCTGCACGAATATACGATGCCTAACATGAATATACACCCCGTCGCCTTCGACCACCCCGACGCCGTAAAGCTCAACGACGAGGTCCAGGCCGAGTACCACTTGCGTTACGGCGACGGAGGCGACGCCACGGCCCTCGACCCGGCCGACTTCGCACCGCCGAACGGCATCTACCTGATCGCGTACGACGAGTTCGACCGCCCCGTGGCCACCGGCGGCTGGCGCAGCCAGGACGAGAACGGCGAGGGCAACGAGGACGGCGACGCCGAACTCAAGCGGATGTTCGTCATCGAGGGGATGCGCGGCCGGGGCCTGGCCCGCCGCATACTCGCGGCCCTGGAGGACGACGCCCGCGCGGCCGGCCGCCTCCGCATGGTCCTCGAGACGGGCACCAAGCAGCCCGAGGCGATCGCCCTGTACACCTCCAGCGGTTACGAGCCGTGCGTGAAGTTCGGCTACTACCGCCACTACGAGTCGAGCCGCTGCTACGCGAAGACCCTCCGGGGAACTCTGTAATCCACGTCACGCCCGGTCGTTCGACGGACGCCATGTGGGGCAGGACCCCGCCCCCGGGCGCCGGGCGGATCGCGGTGCCGCCGCATCGACCCCAACTGCTCTACCGAACCGACCGGGTGGCCACCCAGCCCTAGCCCTGGACCAACTCGTCCTTCGGCGTCCACCCGGTCGAAAGAGCCCGGAAACGACAGAGATCCCGGCGATCATCATGATCGCCGGGATCTCATCGTGCAGTGGACCTGTGGGGATTTGAACCCCAGACCCCCTCGATGCGAACTATGGGCACAGCGGTCGCTGGGGTCTACTCGGCTGGTCAGACGGTCATGCGGGGCTGCTGGCGGTTAGGTCCGGTCGCGATGGTTGCTGTACCTCGCTGCGGTACCGCGGGAAGGCGTGAGGTACAACTACGCCATGACGACTCGACCGACGCAGGCGATGTGGTGGGCTGAAATGGCGATTTTCCTTGCCGTAGCCGCCGTGACTTTCGCCGGGATCAGTGCCTTTCTGGTGGCATCGGCGCCCCAGGGTCGCCACGTCACCGTGGAGGGCGGGGCCTCCATTGCGCTGATTGCGCTGTCCGCCGGCGTCGGCATCTTCGTGAGTGGCCGGTTCAGGGCGTGGGGGCTGCGTCGGCAATCTGCGTCCCGCACATAGTCTTGAAAACAGTCGTGGCAGCGATGTCACCGTGGGTTCAAATCCCACACCCACCGCAGGTGAACGGCCCCTGACCAGGTAAATCGGTCGGGGGCCGCTCTCATGCAGACTGTCCGCTACTTACCGCGATTCCCCGTAGGTTCCCGGGCGATCGGGCACGGCAGGGGCACGGTCAGAGGTTGTCCATGAGCCACTTACTGCCCAGGTCGTTGAACCCGATCCAGGCGCCCTCACCGGTCAGCGCGACGACGAGGAGCTCGTCGTTGGAGTCGATGTGCCCCTTCAGGGTGTCACACACCTCGGCCGTGGTTTTCGTCGTCTTGACGATCCAGGTGGAGTCGAGGTGGTGCCACCATGTGCCCAGTCCCTTGATCGCCGTGAAGAGCGAGTCGTAGTCCTGGCCGGGGCTGTTCAGGTCGTAGCCGATGAGTACAGATTTCACGGGCATGAATACCTCGTTTCCGAGGTCGAATCATCTGCCGTGAAGACTTGGACAACCATGTCAACCGTTGTAAGGTCCCAAGGCGCGCCAACGCAAAAGGCCCCATGCCGATGACTCGACCTCAAGTCGAGCCCCGGATGGGGCCTGCTTGTTTTCGGTCAAGGGCAAGTACAGCACCTCTGACGCCCCGACAGCAAGCATGACCCCCACAAGTTGTGCTACCGGCGAGTACTCACCACTACATCTAGTGCTTGATGCTGACGGGCGGTCAAATTTCCAACTCTAGCGGACGGCACTGACAAAGGTCGGTGGAGCGACTTTGGGCTGGAGCTGCCATGGGGCGAGTGATCATGGCCCCGTAAGCTTCCGGCGCGTCGGGCAGTCTGTGGACCTGCCCGTTAAAGCACGACGTTGGGGCCATGATCTTCGAGGCTCGCCCCATGGTGGCTGCCTAAAGTCGTGGAGCCGACCGCCCCAGCCACGACGGGTTCTGACCCCATGCCGCCGGCCAACTCTCGTCAGGGCGCGCGTCGGCGCAGCGCGGGCGGAGCGGGCCGAAGGCAGGAGCGTCGCCCGCAGCGGAGCCGGGAGCGCGCCCGGCGGAGCGGAGCGCAGCCGGGGCTTGATGAGGTAGAGAAACCCGTAACTGGGCCTACAGCCGCTGCGCCTGCCGGTCGCTACTGAAGATCGTAGTCGGCAGCAAGTTCACGGTCGGGCCCATGAAGTCACGGGCAAACTCAGTGACTTGACCGTACTGGTCCCAATAGGTGTTTGCCATGGTCAGGGCCAAGGTTCCGGCTTCAAGGGCGAGGAGCGGCGCGACATCCTCGGGCACGGAGCGAATCGACACGACGTCTCGCCGCTTGACCGCTCGGCGCCCCGTCCGATCTTCGATCAGACCGAATGTCATCTTCGGCAACGGCCCCGTGGATGTCAGCTCCGGGGCGGCCTCCCCCAACTCCTTCGGCAACCACGACGTAGAGAGTGCGATCACTCCGTCTTCGTCCAGGTAGCGCCGGCGTCGCTGAACTACGGGGCTGCCCTCCTCGACTCCGAGGGCGTCGGCCACTTCCGCACTCGCCGGGACTACATCGGCACTGACGATCTCGACCCGCTCTCCGGGCCGGAAGCCGCTGCCGGTGGTCCGCTGGAGCTGGAGTCGGTCAGGGCCGGTCGTGATTTTGCTGGGCATACGCGCCACCGTTCCAATCCCCTGGATGGTCTCCGCATACCCCTCTGCCCGCAGAACCCCTGCGACACGAGTCGCCGTGGCGACCGATACGCCTTCGTCGCGGACGATGCCACGGACTGGACGGGATGCGGTCGCCCGGACGAAGTTCGCCACGCTCGATCCGCCCTTTGATCTGCGCGGCAATGCGCCGGTACGGCGGCAGAGCGGGCGATGTTCCGGACATGATTTCGCTCCTGTTCTAAAGCCGGGGACTTCCCCGCCCGCACGCTGCGGTGGGGCTCCCAGGTCGACGTACAGCCGATCGGCGCCCTGGGCCACGAGGAGCTGACGGAACAGGCGGTCGCCTCGTACGTCGCGAAGTACGCCACGAAGGCGGCCGAGACCACCGGCACCGTGGACCACCGGATCGGGGAGCTCTCGGAACTCGACAAGCTGCCGCTGCCCGCGCACACCCGGCGCCTGATCGAAGCCTGCTGGGACCTGGACGACGCGTACCCGGACCGGATGCTGGCCCGCTGGGCTCACATGCTCGGCTTCCGGGGCCACTTCTCGACCAAGAGCCGCCGCTACTCGACCACCCTGAGCCCGCTGCGTCAGGTGCGGGCCGACTACCGGGCCCGGCAGGAACGCCGCGAACGCGGGCTCTCCGAAGACCTCGACGACTCGGAGGGCTCCACGCTCGTGCTCGCCCACTGGACCTACGCCGGACAGGGCCACACGCCAGGAGAGTCCTGCTGGCCGCAACGATCGCCAAGGAGATCCGCCTGAACCGAGAGACCGCACGCGAAGCCCTGCAAGACCAGCTCGAATGGGAGGAACTCGCAGCATGACCATGACCGATCACGCCCAAGTGGCACACCACAGCAGAGGTTGCGGCCATGCTCGGCTTCGGCCTCTCCAAGACCAAGATGCTGGTGCTCACCGGAGAGATCCGCTCGGTGAAGGTCGGACGCAACCGGCGCATCCTGCCGGAATGGGTGGACGACTACATCCAGCGCGTCACCTCCGCACCTGAGGGGGTGTCAGCGTGAGCGGCAAGCGGGGCAATGGCGAAGGCTCGATCTACCCGTACAAGAACGGCTTCGCCGCGTACGTCTGGGTCGACACCCCGGAGGGCAAGCGCAAGCGCAAGTACGTCTACGGCAAGACCCGCGCAGAGGTCCACGACAAGTGGATCAAACTGCACGCGGAGGCCAAGGAAGGGCCGGTGGCAACGTCTACGCCGACCCTGGCGCAGTACCTCGCGCGATGGCTTCGGGAGGTCGTAGAGCCTGATCTGAAGCCCAAGACGGCCGAGACCTACGCGATGCACACCCGGCTCTACATCGTTCCGGGGCTGGGCTCGAAGCGGCTCGACAAGCTCACGGTGCGGGACGTGCGGAACTGGGTGAACACCCTCCTGGAACAGTGCCAGTGCTGCGCGCAGGGGCTGGATGCGAAGCGGGACACGCCTCGCTGCTGCGCCGCCGGCGAGTGCTGTGAGCGGATCCCGTCCCGCCGCACGGTGCAGGATGCTCGCGCGGTCCTGCGGTCGGCCCTGACCAACGCGATGACGGAAGAGCTGATCTCAAAGAACGTCGCGGGCCTGGTCAAGGTGCGGTCGGCGCGCAAGACGAAGCGGCACCCATGGTCGGTCGAAGAGGCTCGGCAGTTCCTCGAAGCGGCGAGTGCGGCCCATGACCCGCTGTACGCGGCTTACGTGCTGATCCTGGTCTTGGGCTTCCGGCGCGGTGAGGTGCTGGGCCTCACCTGGGAGAACGTCAACCTGGACGCCGGAGAGATCACGGTGCAAATGCAGCTACAGCGGATCAACCGGCGCTTGATCCATGACGAGACCAAGACCGAGGTGTCGACGGCGACGCTCCCGCTTCCGGAGATCTGCGTCACGGCCCTCCAACTGCGGCGGAAGGAGCAAGAGGTCTCCAGGCAGGCAGACGGTGAGCTGTGGACGGCCAACGACTTCGTGTTCACCACGCGCTACGGCACGCCCTTCGAGCCGCGCAACTTCAACCGCCGGTTCGAGGACCGATCGGGCCGCGCCGGCGTCCGCCGGATCCGGTTGCACGACACTCGGCACACGTGCGGCTCGCTGCTCGCCGCCCTGGACGTGCACCCCCGCGTGGCGATGCAGATCCTTCGGCACAGCAAGATCGCAGTGACCATGGAGGTGTACACGCACGTCCCGTCGGAAGCCACTCGCCGGGCACTGCGCAAACTGGGCAAGCACCTTGGGAAGCAAGATCCGAAGTAGTTGCTGTACTTCGCTGCTGTACGACACGTCAGAGCCCCGGTCGGTGATCACCAACCGGGGCTCTGAGCTGCGTGGACCTGTGGGGATTTGAACCCCAGACCCCCTCGATGCGAACGAGGTGCGCTACCAGACTGCGCCACAGGCCCTTGCAACGAGTGAAACTCTAGCATCCCCGTCGGGGTGCTTGGAAATCCGTTCCCTGACTGGTCAGGGCCGGGGTACCGGGAGGCGCCCCACGCTCTCTTGGTGTCACTCGTTGGCCGCGCGCGGGCGGTCGCCGTCCTCGTACTGGTCGAACAGGGGTGTGCGGCCGCGCTCGCGCGCCCGGCGCGCGGAGGCCGCGCGGCGCGCGTCGGTCCGGACGTCCACCGACTTGTCGTCGGCGGCCTCCGGCGCCTGCGCCTCCGCCTCCGTCCCGACCGGCTTGGTCTCCTGTTCCGGCGCGACGGAGCTGGACCGCGCCGAACTCCAGGCGTCGGGCGCCCCCAGGTCCACGTCCGAGGTGGCGCGGGGCGCGACCGGCGCGGTCACGTACGTCGGCAGTGGCACCGGCACCGGGTCCCAGCTGTCCCCGTGCCCGGGCCGCCGCTGCCGCTCGCGCTGCTGGTCGACCCACTCGGCGTGGTCGGTCTGTTCGACGAGGGCGCGCCGGTCAGCGGCGAGCGCGGACAGGCCGGGGTCGGTCTCGGCCGCTGGTCCCTCTTCCGGTTCGTCGGCGACCGCGCCCGGGTCGAGAGGGGCGCGCCGCCGCGGCTGGCGCTCCCGCAACCGCTGTGCGGCGACCTCGGCCTGACGCCGGTCCATCTGGTAGGCGAAGCGCCGGCGCTCCTGTGCGCGGAGGTAGGCGATGTAGGCGCTGAGCATGACGGCGGGTACGCCCGGCGCCCACAGGAACGCCAGCCCCCCGACGGCGGCGACGATCGCGCCCAGCGTGAACGCGACGAAGAGCAACACAGTGGTGCGCCGACGGCGCGCAAGTGCCTTCGTACGCCGGGCGCGCGCTTCGGCCGTCTGTGCCGAGGACGCGCGCCGCGCGGCCGGAACTCGCTTGCGCGCGGGGGTGGATGCCGGGGCGGGCGTGGCGCCTGCCTGACGGGCTGGTGTGGACGGGGACTTGGCCGCCGGCGCGACCGCCTGGTCGCGTGCCGGTTCCTGGCGCCCGGGTGCCTCCGGCTCCGCCTCGGCCCGGACCTGACGGCGGGTCGGAGGCATGGCGAAGGCCCGGACGTCCACCGAGTCGGTGACGGCGTCCGGATCCCCGGCGTCCTGCTCCCCCTCAGAGGCGGAGCGCGCCCGCAGGTCCCTGGCGTACCGGCGCTCCATCCCCGCCCGTCCGGACAGCAGCCGGATGGCGGTGCTGAAGCGTTCCGTCGGACGGGCCTCGTTCAACTCGTCCTGCCTACGGAGCCACATAGGCACCAAGTAGGCGGCCCAGGCCCCGACAATGACTGCGTAGATGAGGCCGCTGCTGCTCACGCCTCACACGGTAGAGGGGTTTGCGTGGGGCCATCTGCCAATTGCGCCGGTGTGTCGCACGATCTGGCTGATATTTCGAGCTTTTTTTGTGACCGATGCGATCAGACAGCCGCCGGAGCCGCGAATTCAATGCCCTGAGACGGTCACCAGTCGATCAATTTCGAACACGTATTCCATTATTCGGCTAGGTGGGATTCCCTGGAGTGTTCTGCGGATTCCAGGGCACGTTCGGGGTGCCCGTCGTGCCCGGTGCCTTCGGCGACTCGCTCTGGGAGCGTTCCCGCCGCCAGCGGCCGAGCAACCCCTCTGGCACCTCTTCCGCCGTGAGGGCGAAGACGAGGTGGTCGCGCCAGGCTCCGTCGATGTGGAGATAACGCGGTCGCAGCCCCTCCTCACGGAATCCGAGTTTCTCCACGACCCGGCGGCTGGGCCGGTTCTCGGGGCGAATACAGACCTCGATGCGGTGCAGACCAACCGTGCGGAAACAGTGGTCCACCACGAGCGCGACGGCCGTCGGCATCACCCCGCGGCCGGCCACCGACCGGTCCACCCAGTAGCCGACGTGTCCCGAGCACATCGACCCCCAGGTGATCCCGGCGACGGTCAACTGCCCGACCAGGCGCCCCTGGTACTCGATGACGAAGGGCAGCATGCGGCCCGCGTTCGCCTCGGAGCGCAGGTGCCGGACCATCTGCCGGTAGGTCGGCCGGTGCGCGATCGGGCCACTGGGCGTGGGCGGCGGGATGGTCGCCTCCCAGGGGCGCAGCCAGTCGCGGTTGCGCCGGTTGACCTCGCGCCAGGCACGCTGGTCGCGCACCCTTATGGGCCGGAGGACGACATCGCCATCCACCAGCACGACGGGCCAGGATGGGCTGTTCAGCTCGCACCCCCGGTGCTGGGTCTGGGGTGGTCGCCGCCTCGGATCTGGTCGACGGCGTGCGCCAGCAACGGTTCCAGGACGGCCAGGCCGTCCCGTACCCCGCCGGTGGACCCCGGAAGGTTGACGATCAGTGTCCGGCCCGCCACCCCGGCCAGACCCCGGGAGAGCGCGGCGGTGGGCACCTTCTCCCGTCCGAACGCGCGGACGGCCTCCGCGATGCCCGGCACCTCGTGGTCGATCACCGCACGGGTCGCCTCGGGCGTGCGGTCGGTGGGCGAGATGCCGGTGCCTCCGGTGGTGACGACGACGTCGTACCCGGCCTCGACGGCCGCACGCAGGGCGGCTGCCACGGGATCCCCGTCGGGCACGACCCGCGGCCCGTCCACGGTGAATCCGAAGCCCTCCAGTCCGGCCGCGATCAGCGGCCCGCCCTTGTCCTCGTAGACGCCGGCGGCGGCGCGGTTGGAGGCGGTCACCACCAGCGCACGGTACGGCGCGCGCGGCGCACCACCGGCGGACGGCCCGGCGCTCACGCCCGGCTCCAGTCGCCCGACTTGCCGCCCGTCTTCTCCTCCACGCGTACGTCCGTGATGACCGCTCCCTTGTCGACCGCCTTGACCATGTCGATCACGGTGAGCGCGGCGACGGAGACCGCGGTGAGGGCCTCCATCTCGACGCCCGTGCGGTCCGTCGTCCTCACGGTGGCCTGGATCTCCACGGCGTCATCCGCGACCGACAGATCCAGTTTCACACCGGAGACCGCCAAGGGGTGGCACAGCGGGATCAGGTCCGGTGTGCGCTTGGCGCCCATGATGCCCGCGATGCGCGCGGTGGCGAGGGCGTCGCCCTTGGGGACGCCCTCACCACGCAGCAACTCGATCACGCGGGGCGAGACGAGGACGCGTCCGCTGGCACGTGCGGTACGCGCGGTCACGTCCTTGCCGGACACGTCGACCATGCGGGCGGCGCCCGCGTCGTCGATGTGCGTGAGACGGTCTGGCACAGGGCGTCCGGGGGTGTCCCCCCGGGAAGGCTCAGTCATGCTGTGTGGCGCTCCCGGTCCGGGCCCGTCGCGGTGCGGCGCTCGAGCCTGCTGTGCGCGACACGGTACCGCCAAGCCGGCGCGCACCACCGGGCAGGACCGCCCGGCGAACGGGTACGCGCGCGGGTCAGCCGAGCAGGACGACCTCGACCTCGCTGCCGGGCTCGACTGACTCCATGTCCTCGGGCACGACGATCAGCGCATCGGCGTGCGCCAGGGCGGCGACCAGATGCGAACCGGCGGCACCCACTGCGGTCACCTCGCCGTCGGCGTACGCCCCGCGCAGGAACTGCCTGCGCCCCTTGGGCGAGCCGAGCGCCCGGTCCGCCTTGAGGGTCGCCTTGGTACGGGGCCGGTGCACGTCCGGGAGGCCCATCAGGGTGCGGATGGCGGGGCGGACGAACAGCTCGAAGGAGACGTACGACGACACGGGGTTGCCGGGCAGGGCCAGCAGCGGTGTGTGGTCGGGGCCGATGGAGCCGAAGCCCTGGGGCTTGCCCGGCTGCATGGCGAGCTTGCGGAAGTCGATGCCGCCGCCTGCCTCGTCCGCGTCGCCGACGTGCGCCAGCGCCTCTTTGACGACGTCGTACGCCCCCACGCTCACGCCGCCGGTGGTGACCATCAGGTCGGCTCTGACGAGCTGGTCCTCGATGGTGGCGCGCAGGGTGTCGGCGTCGTCGACGACCGCGCCCACCCGGTAGGCGATGGCGCCGGCGTCGCGGGCTGCGGCGGTGAGGGCGAAGCTGTTGGAGTCGTAGATCTGGCCGCTGCCGAGCTCCTCGTCGGGCTGGACGAGCTCGCTGCCGGTGGACAGGACCACCACGCGCGGGCGCGGGCGCACGCGTACCGAGCCGCGGCCGATCGCGGCGAGCAGCGCGATCTGCGGCGGGCCCAGCACGGTGCCCGCCTCCAGTGCGCGCTCGCCGGCCCGCACGTCGCTGCCCTTGGCGCGCACGTGCGCGCGTGCCTCGGCCGGCCGGTGCACGCGCACGTGCCCCTCGGCGCCCTGGGGCGCGAGGCTGCGCGCCACCATCCCCTCGACCGGTCCCTCGCCGAGTCCGCCGTCGGTCCACTCCACGGGGACGACGGTCTCGGCGCCGGGCGGCAGCGGGGCACCGGTCATGATCCGGGCGGCCTGGCCGGGGCCGACCGGGGTGAGCTCCGCCGCGCCCGCCGCGACGTCCCCGACGACCTCCAGGACGGCCGGGAACTCCTCGCTGGCGCCCGCCACGTCCGCGACCCGTACCGCGTACCCGTCCATGGAGCTGTTGTCGAACGGCGGCAGGGACACCGGCACCATGACGTCGTCGACCAGGACGCAGCCCTGGGCGTCGAGGAGTTGCAGCTCGATGGCTTCCAGGGGGCGGACGGTGGTGAGGATGTCCTCCAGGTGCTCGTCCACCGACCACAGGTGGTCCTGGCCGGCGGGGCGGGTCGCGGCGCTGCTCAACTCTGCTGCATCTCCTCGGCTACGTAACTGCGAAGCCAGGTCCGGAAGTCCGGGCCCAGGTCTTCACGTTCGCATGCGAGTCTGACAATGGCACGCAGGTAGTCGCCGCGGTCGCCGGTGTCATAGCGGCGGCCCTTGAAGACGACGCCGTGCACGGGGCCGCCGGCCTTCCCCGCGGCGGTAGCCGCTGATGAATACGTCTGGGCGAGCTGCTGCAGGGCGTCGGTGAGCTGGATCTCGCCGCCGCGGCCCGGCTCGGTGCGCCGCAGTATGTCGAAGACGTGCGGGTCGAGGACGTAGCGGCCGATGATGGCGTAGTTCGACGGAGCGTCCGCCGGGTCCGGCTTCTCAACCAGGCCGGTCACCCTGACGACGTCGCCGTCGACAGTGGTCTCCACTTCGGCGCAGCCGTAAAGATGGATCTGCTCCGGGTCCACCTCCATGAGCGCGATCACGCTGCCGCCGTACTGCTCCTGAACCTCGATCATGCGCTGGAGCAGCGGGTCGCGCGGGTCGATCAGGTCGTCGCCGAGCAGGACGGCGAAGGGCTCGTGGCCCACGTGCGGGGCCGCGCAGAGCACGGCGTGGCCGAGGCCCTTGGGGTCGCCCTGGCGCACGTAGTGCATCGTGGCCAGGTCGCTGGACTCCTGGACCTTGGCGAGCCGGTTGGCGTCGCCCTTCTTCTGGAGCGCCGATTCCAGCTCGTAGTTGCGGTCGAAGTGGTCTTCCAAGGGACGCTTGTTGCGTCCGGTGATCATGAGGACGTCGTCGAGCCCCGCCGACACGGCCTCCTCGACCACGTACTGGATCGCCGGCTTGTCGACGACCGGCAGCATCTCCTTGGGAGTGGCCTTGGTGGCCGGCAGGAACCGGGTGCCGAGGCCTGCCGCGGGAATGACAGCCTTGCTGATCCTGGGGTGCGACTGAGTCATGCCCGCAACCTTATCCGGTGCCTTTGCGAAGAATCTGAGGCTCCGGTTAATTGGCACTCATATGAGCGGATTAGAAAGGATGCGGGGACGACCTGTGCAGCACGGTGAGCCCGGGGGCGAGACTGACAAGCGAATGTTGCGACGAGAATTCCTGGGGGTGAGGAACAGGTTGACGACAGACGTCGTCAGGGAGTCGTCCGACGCGCTGGCCGAGCACGCTCTGGAACTGCCCGAGCTGGCGCGTGCACGCACGGTGGCGGCGTACGTCTCGGTCGGGAGCGAGCCCGGCACCCTCACGCTACTCGACGCGCTGCTCACGCGGGGCGTGCGCGTCCTGCTTCCCGCGCTCCTGCCGGACAACGATCTGGACTGGGGCGCGTACGCCGGGGAGGGCTCCCTCGCGCGCGTCCAACACGGCGGGAAGATGGCGCTGTTCGAACCCTCCGGTGAACTCCTCGGCCCGGACGCCGTGCTCTCCGCCGACGTCGTCCTGCTGCCGGGGCTCGCGGTCGACGCGCGCGGGATGCGGCTGGGGCGCGGCGGAGGGTCGTACGACCGCGTACTGGCACGTCTGGAGCGCGCGGGCGCGCGCCCGGCGCTCGTGGTGCTGCTGTACGACACGGAGGTCGTCGAGCGCGTGCCCGCGGAGGCGCACGACCGGCCGGTGCAAGCGGTGGTGACGCCGTCGGGCGCGCGCCGGTTCGCGGGCTCTTGAGGTAGCCGGCACGCGGGGCGACGGCAGGCGCCGTCACGTGAAGCGGCCCTCCACGCGTGCGTGGGGGGCCGCTTTCGACGGCGTGTGGTCAACAGCTCAGGGCTTGAGGACGAGCGTGTCGCCGGTGCTCTTGTCGACCGCCTTGTCCGAGAACGACCACGGGAGCAGCTCGCCGTCGGCCCACTTGCCGGTCTGGTCGGTGTAGTGGGCGCTGAAGGCGTGGCCGGAGGCTCCGGTGAGGTTGATCCACTTGGATTTGTCGAGGTCGTCGAGGTTGACGACCATCCGCATGGAGGGGACCCAGACGACGCCGTAGCCGCCTGCGGCGTTCCAGCCGGTCGCGTTGACCGTGGCCTCGCCGCCGCTGAGCTTCCAGGGGCCCCGGTTGAGGACGTACTGGACGATGGCCGGGCCGTCGGTGCCCAGGGTCTGGTTCTTCAGGAACAGGCGGTGCAGCCGACCCCAGCTCCAGGTGTCGATGTCCTTGCCGAGCTTGGCGGTCAGCTCCCAGCGGGCGTCGATCATCGCACGCTCGAACAGCTCGTTCATGTTGTCGGCCTTGGGGCGGGTGCCCGACGCCGGCGTCTTCCACCAGTCGCTGTCCGGCTTCTCCATGAGGGTGCGGACCACCTCGAACCAGCGGTCGCCGCCGTCCGGCTGGGCCTGGTCGGCGTCGCGCTCACCACACTCGCGGACCTTGGTGTCGTCGTCGACCGGACCGGTGCCGTCGGCCTTCTCGACCCACAGGCACTGGCCCTTCACCCGCAGCTCCTTGGGCAGCTTGTTACCGAAGGCCAGCTTGAGGATGTTGCGCCAGACCGCGTTGAAGTAGGCGGCGGCAGCGGAGTCGGCGTCCTGGGTGTAGTCCCAGCCCTCGAGGAGCTTCTGCGCCTCGCGGACGTCCTTGTCGTCGAGGTTGATCTTCAGCAGCTTGGGCACGAGCAGCTTGGCGATCTCACTGCTGTTGTCCAGCTGCATCTGCCGCATGTCGTCGGTGGAGATCTTGCCGCCGTCCTTGATCTTCGACTCGATCAGGTCGGTGATGCGCTGGCTGCGGGCGCCGTAGCCCCAGTCCGTGGTGAGCGTGTAGGGGTACTTGTCCTTGTCGACCACGGCCTGGTTGGCGGTGACGATGTAGCCGCGCTTCGGGTCGTACTCGTAGGGCAGTTCGTCCTGCTTGATGTAGCCGGTCCACTTGTACTTGGAGTCCCAGCCGGGGGCCGGGATGGAGCCGTCGTCGGCCGACGAACGCGTGGGGATCTTGCCGGGCAGCGTGTAGCCGATGTGGTTCTTGGTGTCGGCGTAGACCAGGTTCTGCGACGGCACGTCGAACTGGGCGGCCGCCTCGCGGAACGAGCTCCAGTCGGACGCCTTGTCGAGGGCGAAGACGGCGTCCATGGTGGTGCCCGGGTCGAGGGCGGTCCACTTCAGCGCGACGCCGTAACCGTCGCCGCGGTCGGGTGCGGCGTTGTCGACGGAGGCCTTCTTGCCGACCTTGACGAGTTCGTCGTTACGGTCGGACAACAGGGGCATCCCGTCGGCGGTCTGCCGTACGACGATCTTCTTCGAGGTGCCGCCGGCGACCTTGATGGTCTCCTCGCGGCTCGTGAAGGGCTTGGTCCTGCCGTCGTACAGGTAGCCGTCGCCGGAGAGCTTCTCCAGGTAGAGGTCGGTGACGTCGACACCGGAGTTGGTCATGCCCCAGGCGATGTCCGCGTTGTGGCCGATGATCACGCCGGGCATGCCGGCGAAGGTGTACCCGGTGACGTCGTACTGGCACTTGCTGGAGACCGTGGTGCAGTGCAGGCCCATCTGGTACCAGACGGACGGCAGCGAGGCCGACAGGTGCGGATCGTTGGCCAGCAGCGGTTTGCCGGTGATGGTGTACTGCCCGCCGACGACCCAGGAGTTGGAGCCGATGCCCTGGCCGTTCACGCCGACGGCCGTGGGGACGTCGTCCAGGACGTTGTAGAGGCCCGCCAGCTGGCTTGTCAGCGCCGAACCGGTGGTCGACGAGGTGGAGGAGCCACTCGTGCCCGTCGAGGTCCCGGAGCCGCTTGTGGAGCCGCTCTGCTCGAACGTCTTGGTGAGCTCGTCGTACTGGCCCTCCTGGACGATCGGCTCGTTGCGGCTGTACGGGTACTCCGGGTAGAGGTCCTTGATCTGCTGCGGGCCGAGGCGGCTGGTCATCAGGGCCCGGTCGATCTCGTCCTTCATGTTGCCGCGCAGGTCCCAGGCCATCGCCTTCAGCCAGGAGACCGAGTCGACGGGGGTCCACTGCTCGGGCTTGTAGTCGTTTATGAAGCCGAGGGCCGCGTACTCCAGGGAGATGTCCTTGCCGTCCTTGCCGGCGAGGTAGGCGTTGACTCCCTTGGAGTAGGCCTGGAGGTACTTCTTCGTCGAGTCCGACAGCTTGGTGTCGTACTCCTCCTTCGCGACCCGGTCCCAGCCCAGGGTGCGCAGGAACTCGTCGTCCTTCACCTGGCCCTTGCCGAACATCTCCGACAGGCGCCCGGAGGTCATGTGACGGCGCACGTCCATCTCGTAGAACCGGTCCTGCGCCTGGACGTAGCCCTGCGCCATGAACAGGTCCTCGTCGGACGAGGCGTAGATCTGCGGGATTCCGTAGCCGTCCCGCTTCACTGTCACGGGTCCGGAGAGGCCCTTGAGCGTGAGCGAACCCTTGGTCTGCGGGAAGGACGCGCGGACCGTGCTGATCGACCAGTACGCCCCGTAGGCGATGCCCCCGACGATGGCGAGGACGAGCACCAGAACGATCAGGCGGGCTTTGCGCCCCTTCTTCCTGCCGGACTTGCCAGGCTTGTCACCCGATGTGGCGGTGGTGTTGGGGGGCATCGCTGTCCTTGCTGTCCTAACGCGAGCGGCAGGCGGTCCTGGAGTGCTGGAGCAACCATAGGCGCAGGGCCTCGCGCGCCTTGACGCGGAGTCGGGAACCGGCGGGCACGGGCGTTCGATCTTGCCTCGCGAAACGTCAAGAAAGCGTCAAGAGTTAGGTAAGGTAACGAAGTACTTGGGTGCGGGGAGCCGCAGCCTCGGGTCATGTGTACGTGAGCTTTCGCGTCGCCCGCGCGCGAGCCGACGAAGGGAATCGCCACTGACTGTCCAGCACCTCAACCAGCTCCTGCTCGTCTGCTCCCTGGTCCTGCTCGTCGCCGTCGCGGCGGTCCGGATCTCCTCGCGCAGCGGGCTCCCCAGCCTGCTCGTGTACCTGGGGATCGGCGTCCTCATGGGCCAGGACGGCATCGGCGACATCCACTTCGACAACGCCGAACTGACCCAGGTCATCGGATACGCGGCCCTGGTCGTGATCCTGGCCGAGGGCGGTCTCGGCACGAAGTGGAAGGAGGTCGAACCGGTCCTGGCGTCCGCGTCCATGCTGGCCCTGGTCGGGGTCGGGGTGAGCGTCGGGGTCACCGCGGCGGGCGCGCACTATCTGGTCGGGCTGGAATGGCGGCAGGCGCTCATCATCGGAGCGGTGGTGTCCTCGACGGACGCGGCGGCGGTCTTCTCGGTGCTCCGGCGCATTCCCCTCCCCGCGCGCGTGACGGGCACGCTGGAGGCGGAGTCCGGCTTCAACGACGCCCCGGTGGTCATCCTGGTCGTCGCCTTCTCCACCGCGGGACCGGTGGAGCACTGGTACGTCCTGCTCGGCGAGATAGCCCTGGAGCTGGCCATCGGCGCGGCCATGGGCCTCGCGGTCGGCTGGCTCGGCTCCTGGGGCCTCAGGCACGTGGCGCTGCCCGCCTCCGGCCTCTACCCGATCGCCGTGATGGCCATCGCGGTCACGGCGTACGCGGCCGGCGCGCTGGCGCACGGCAGCGGCTTCCTCGCCGTCTACCTCGCCTCCATGGTGCTCGGCAACGCCAGGCTGCCGCACTGGCCCGCCACCCGCGGCTTCGCCGAGGGACTCGGCTGGATCGCCCAGATCGGCATGTTCGTCCTGCTCGGCCTGCTGGTCACCCCGCACGAGCTCGGCGACGACATCTGGCCGGCCCTGATCATCGGGCTCGCGCTCACCATGGTGGCGCGGCCCCTGAGCGTGATCGTCAGTCTCGCGCCGTTCCGTGTGCCCTGGCGGGAGCAGACCCTGATGTCCTGGGCCGGCCTGCGCGGCGCCGTCCCCATCATCCTGGCGACGATCCCCATGGTGAACGGCGTCGACACCAGCCACCGGATCTTCAACATCGTCTTCGTCCTGGTCGTCGTCTACACCCTCGTCCAGGGGCCGACGCTGCCCTGGCTGGCCCGCAAGCTGCGGCTCGGCATCGGTCCGGAGGCTGCCGACCTCGGCATCGAGTCCGCACCGCTGGAGCGGCTGCGCGGGCACCTGCTGTCCGTCTCGATCCCCGAGGGCTCGCGGATGCACGGCGTCGAGGTCAACGAACTGCGGCTGCCCGCCGGGGCCGCCGTCACCCTGGTCGTCCGCGAAGGAAAATCGTTTGTCCCTCTACCCACGACGGTGCTGCGGCGCGGGGACGAACTCCTCGTGGTCGCCACCGACCCGGTGCGCGACACCGCGGAGCGGCGGCTGCGCGCGGTCGGACACGGGGGCAAACTGGCGGGCTGGCTGGGCACGAACGGGACGGCGGGCGCGGGGTCGGGCGCGGGCTCGGGGTCGCCCTCCGGGCGGTGAGCGCGGGCGCACGCAACGGCTGCGGGCGCGGGGCGCGTGAGGCGCGTGTTAAGGACGCGTTTCGGACGGTTCACACCGCCGCCAATCCCAGGTGAACGGCCCCCGTGGTGCCCGTTTTCACAGGCGTACGAGGGGGTGAGCCCTGTACGATAAAAGCACCCTGATCGAACCAACTCTGCCTGACGCAGAGCTGGCGCGACCGTATGGCGGCCGGATCGCTCTTCGCAGTGGACACCGGTATCTACCGCAGTTCCGCGCAAGAGGACAGCTCTCGGCGCCCCCGCACGGGCGCGCTACCAGGCGGCAGAAAGGCACGGGCCGTGGCATCCACGGTCACCACCGAGCCGTCGGAGAACTCGGCGGCGCCGTCCCGCCCGGGATACGGACAGCTGCTGCGCACCCGCGGCGCCTGGACGTTCCTGCTCCCCGGTTTCGCGGCGCGCCAGCCGTTCGCAATGCTCACCATCTCGATCGTGCTGCTCGTGCAGCACACCACCGGCTCGTACGGCGCCGCGGGTGCCGCCGCGGCGGTCACCGGTGTCTCCATGGCGCTGTTCGCGCCCTATAGCGGCCGCCTCGCCGACCGCTACGGGCAGCGCGCGGTGCTGGTCCCCGGAGTGCTGGTCCACACGCTGTCGGGCCTCGCTTTCACGGCGCTCGCGCTGGCGCACGCGCCCCTGTGGGCGCTGTTCGCGGCGGCCGTGCCGACCGGCGCCTCGGTGCCCCAGGTCGGCCCCATGGTGCGCGCCCGCTGGGGCGTGAAGCTCCAGGATTCGCCCCTCATGTCCACCGCGGCCGCCTTCGAGTCCGTCACGGACGAGCTCACCTTCGTCTTCGGGCCGCTGCTCGCGACCGCCCTGTGCACCACCGTGACCCCGGCCGCCGGTCTGGTCACGGAGGCCGCGCTGACCCTGGTCGGCGGTCTCCTCTTCGCCGCGCAGAACGGCACCCAGCCGCGGGTGACCGGCACCGGCCACGCGCGCGTGCAGCACGTCCCCGCGCTCCGCGTCCCCGGCGTGCGGGTGCTGGTCGTCACCTTCCTCGGCATCGGGTCGGTCTTCGGCGGCATGCAGGTCTCGCTCGCCGCGTTCACCGAGTCGATCGGCGAGCCCGGCCTGAACGGTGTCCTGTACGGCACCTTCGCCGCGGGCAACATGCTCTCGGGCGTCGTCTGCGGCGCGATCGTCTGGAAGGCCGCCCCGCACCGGCGCCTGGTCGTCGGCTACGCGGCGCTCGCGCTGACCGCGTCGGCGCTGTGGACGTCCCACTCCGTGCTCGTCCTGGCCGGCCTCGGTCTCCTGGTCGGCATGTGCATCGCACCCGCGCTGATCACCGGCTACACGCTGGTCGAGGGCCTGGTCCCGGCCGGCGCCCGCACGGAGGCGTTCACCTGGCTGACCGGCGCGGTCGCGCTCGGCCAGGCGGCCGCGGTCACGGTCGCCGGACAGTTGGAGGACCGCCTGTGGGGCGGCGCCGGGTTCCTGGTGCCGATGGCGGGCACGGTGCTCGCCCTGGTGACCCTGCTGGCGCTGCGCTCGCGGCTCGTCACCCGGCCCCGGAACCGTACGGTCGCACGTGGCGTCGGTCACCGCGTGCCGGTGACGGTGGACTGATCCTCAGGAATACGTCACTATGGACCGTCGTTAGCACTCATCGAGTGAGAGTGCCAGGAGGAAGACAGTGCCGACCTACCAGTACCAGTGCACCGAGTGCGGCGAGGGCCTCGAGGCGGTGCAGAAGTTCACCGACGACGCCCTGACCGAGTGCCCCAACTGCGGTGGCCGCCTGAAGAAGGTGTTCTCCGCCGTCGGCATTGTCTTCAAGGGCTCGGGTTTCTACCGCAACGACAGCCGCGGCTCCTCGTCGAGCAGCAGCCCCGCGTCGAAGCCGTCCGGCTCCGGCTCGTCGAGCGCGTCGTCCGACTCGAAGTCGTCCGACTCGAAGTCGTCGTCGACGTCTTCGTCGGGTTCGGCGTCCTCCTCGGGCTCCGCCAGCAGCTCCGCCGCCTGAGACTCCTCCTCCCGGACCCCGCTGTCGTACGACGGCGGGGTCCGAGGTATTCCCGGGCACCGGCCCCTGCGCGATCCTGCGGGCCAGCTAGTGTGCTGGGCATGGCGAACGCAGAGATCGGCGTAATCGGCGGCTCCGGCTTCTACTCCTTCCTCGACGACGTGACCGAGGTCCAGGTCGACACGCCCTACGGGCCGCCCAGCGACTCCCTCTTCCTCGGCGAGATCGCCGGCCGCCGGGTCGCCTTCCTGCCCCGCCACGGACGCGGCCACCATCTGCCGCCGCACCGCATCAACTACCGGGCCAACCTCTGGGCGCTGCGCTCCGTCGGCGTGCGCCAGGTGCTCGGCCCGTGCGCGGTGGGCGGTCTGCGCCCCGAGTACGGGCCGGGCACACTCCTCGTGCCGGACCAGCTGGTGGACCGTACGAAGTCCCGGGCGCAGTCGTACTTCGACGGGCTGCCGCTGCCCGACGGCACCGTACCGAACGTGGTGCACGTCTCCCTGGCCGACCCCTACTGCCCCACCGGGCGCATCGCGGCGCTCAAGGCGGCTCGCGGCCGGGACTGGGAGCCGGTGGAAGGGGGCACGCTGGTCGTGGTCGAGGGGCCGCGTTTCTCGACCCGCGCCGAATCGCTGTGGCATCAGGCGCAGGGCTGGTCCGTGGTGGGCATGACCGGCCATCCGGAGGCGGCACTCGCTCGTGAACTGGAGCTCTGCTACACGTCGTTGACGCTGGTCACCGACCTGGACGCGGGCGCCGAGACCGGTGAGGGCGTCTCGCACGACGAGGTGCTGCAGGTGTTCGCGGCGAACGTGGACCGGCTGCGGGGCGTGCTGTTCGACGCGGTGGCGGCCCTGCCGGAGAACGCGGCACGGGACTGCCTGTGCACGAACGCGCTCGGCGGGATGGATCCGGGGTTCCCGCTGCCGTAGCACGGGCGACGGAGCGGTTCCCGAACGCCCGGCCCCCTGTGGAAAACGGGCGGAACTCCCCGTTCGGGTGGCGGAGTTGTCCACAACCCGTGGATAGTCCACGGGCTCCGACGCGTTTCGGCGCGAGGCCTCATCGTGGCCTCGCAAGCCGATTCCTCGTCGCTGGTGGTGATCCACATGTCCGTTCCCCCGTCCTCGTCCCCCGCCTTCCCCCCTCCCCTTCGCCTCCCGCGCCCGCTGGGCACGGACGCCCCCGCCACCTGCGAGGTCCCGCACTTCGACCCGGTGCGGGTACGCGGCGGGAGCCATCGGCTGGGGCGGCTGCTGCGGCACCGCAGGCGGGCCCTCGCGGCCGGCCTGGCGGTCACGGCGGCGGCGCTCGTCGCGGCCGGGCCCCGCGCCGCCACGGATCCCCTGCGCGCCGAGCGGCCCCGGAAGCATCCGGTCACTCAGCCGGTACGGCGGCACGCCCCGCCCGTGGACATGGTGACGGCGCCGGTGCGGATCGCCGACGCCGCAACGGTCCGCCTGCTGCGCCCGGGCGACCGGGTGGACGTCATCGCCGCCGGGGATCCCTCGGCGGGCGGGGACGCCCGGGTGATCGCGCGGGGGGTGCGTGTGACGGAGCTGCCGGAGCCGGTCGAGGGGACCTCGGAGAGCGGGGCGCTGGTCGTGCTCTCGGTTCCGCGTGCCGCCGCGGCACGGCTGGTCGGCGCGAGCGCCACGGCGCGGCTGGCGGTGACGTTGTGCTGAACAGCCTGGGGAGATTTCTTGGCCGAATCCTGTCAAGTCGCTCGTTCGAGCTACCGGATTGGGCACGATGGCCGCTTGGTGACGTAGGTTGCGGAGCGTTTTGTTCCACACCCTGTGCATGCGAGGAGAGTCCCCGAGGTGAGCGAGAAGCAGGAACCGGGCATATGGCAGGGCTTCAAGGCCTTCCTGATGCGCGGCAACGTCGTCGATCTGGCGGTCGCGGTGGTCATCGGCGCCGCCTTCACGAACATCGTCAACTCGGTGGTGAAGGGGATCATCAACCCGCTGGTCGGCTCGATCGGCACGAAGAACCTCGACAGCTACAGCTCGTGCCTGAGCTCGTCGTGCCAAGGGACCCACGGCATCCAGCTGATGTGGGGCTCGGTACTCGGAGCCACTCTGAGCTTCGTGATCACCGCGGCGGTCGTGTACTTCCTGATGGTCCTGCCGATGGCGAAGTACCTGGCCCGGCTGGAGGCCCGCCGGAGGGCGAGGGAGGGCACGCGCGAGGTCGTCGAGGTGACCGAGCTGGAGGTACTGAAGGAGATCCGCGACGCCCTGGTCGCGCAGCGCGGTTCCGGGCACAACGAGCGCTAGCGACGCTGCCGCGCGCGGTCCGGGCGAAAGCGCGGGCCGCTCGGCGGTGGGTCCGGGCGACGGCGCGGACGGTTCAGAGGTGGTGGGGCGGCTTCTCGTCGAGGAAGCGCTTGAGGTCCGCAGCGGAGTCCCCCTCGGGGCGTTCGCCCCAGCCGCCGTCCGTGTCGTCCGACGACTGCCGGTCCAGCGGGTCGTCGAAGATCAGCGCGGCCTTCGGGTCGCGCGGCTCGGGCTCGGGAGCGGCGGTACTCATGCCTCAAGGGTACGGTCCGGACGGTTCCGGCCCGGACCCGTACGGTCCCGGGCCGGCCGAGCCGTCCGTCGGCTCCGGGTCTGCCACCCGGCCTGACCGGCACGAAGCCGCGGACGAGACCGCAGATGCCGTGTCCACGCGGGAGGGCGATGGCGCCGACCCCTTCACGGGCCCGGATCTGCTCACCGGATTCCGCGCGTTCCTGGACGAGCAGCTCAGTCAACTGTTCGAGAGCGAGGAGAAGCCCCCAGGCGCCACGACGGTTCCCGAGCCCTACCCGGAGGCCGTCCCGGCACTCGCCTGCGTCGCGCGCCCGGGCGCCGCCCCCTCGCGCGTGCACACCGTCCGTCCGGCGGTCCGGTCAGGACCGCGCCTGCACCCCTCTCGCCGTTCTCACCGCACTCCTCGCCGTTCTCACCGCACTCCGCCCGTGAACCCCTTCACAAGCCTTCGCTGTCCTTTTCTGCTGTGCTGGACGCATGACGTCGAGTTCCACTCCGGCGCCCGCTCCCCAGGGCGCGCCCCAGCCCCTCCGACCGCTGCGCCGGCTCACCGCGCGCGGGCGCGACGAAACCCACCGCGTCGCCTCGCCGCTCGAGCTCTTCTTCGACCTGTGTTTCGTGGTGGCCATCGCACAGGCGGGTGGGGAGCTGGTGCACGCCGTCGCGGAGGGCCGTCCCGGCATGGGCATCCTGAACTACGCGATGGTGTTCTTCGCCATCTGGTGGGCCTGGATGAACTTCACCTGGTTCTCCTCGGCGTACGACAACGACGACGCGCTCTACCGGGTCGTCACCCTGATCCAGATCGCCGGCGTGCTGGTGCTGGCGGCCGGCGTCTCGCGGTCCTTCGCGGACCACGACTACATGGCGGTCTGGCTGGGCTACGTGATCATGCGACTGGCGATGGCGTCGCAGTGGCTCAGAGCCGCACGATCGGCCGAGGGCGCGGAGCGCACGATGGCGCTCCGGTATGCGGGCGGTGTGCTGCTGTGTCTGGTCGGCTGGCTGGGACTGGTGCTGCTGCCGGAGCACGCGCGCGCCTGGGTGTTTCTGGTGATGGCGGTCGTCGAGATGTGTGTGCCGCTGTACGCGGAGAAGGCCTCTGCCACCTCCTGGCATCCGCACCACATCGCCGAACGCTACGGGCTGTTCACCATCATCGTGCTCGGAGAGACAATCGCGGCGGCGACCGTCGCCGTGAAGTCGGCCCTGGCCGAGCATGACGCGCTGGGAGAGTTGCTGCCAATCGCGGCGGGCGGCCTGCTGATCGTCTTCTCCGCATGGTGGATCTACTTCGTGGTGCCGATCCACGGCCACCTGCGTTCCAACAGGGAATCCTTCCTGTGGGGTTACGGGCACTACCTGATCTTCGCGTCGGCGGCCTCCATCGGCGCGGGCCTTGAGGTGGCCGTCGAGCAGGCGGTCGGCACGGCGCACATCTCGGCGCGGGCCGCCTCGGCGGCCGTGACCCTGCCGACGGCGCTGTACCTGCTGGCCGTGTGGGCGCTGCACTCGCGGTACTTCAAGATCGGCATCGCCCAGCAGTTGGTGCTGCCGGTGACGGCACTGCTGGTGATCTGCTGCACCTTCCTTGGCGACTGGGCGGTGCCGGCGGCGGGCCTGGTGTCGGCGCTGGCGGTGGCGACCGGGACGACTCTGACGGCGCGCACGGCCGGCCGCCAGCGCCCGGTGGACGCCGCCGCGGCCGCCTCCTGACGCTCCGCGACGACCGCCGGCTGGGCCAGACTGGCCGTCATGACAGTTGACGCATTGACGGACGTGGCCGGGCTGCGGGTGGGACACGCGTCCCGCAACGGCGACGGCTGGCTCACCGGCACCACGGTGGTGCTCGCTCCCGAGGGCGGCGCGGTCGCGGCGGTGGACGTGCGCGGCGGCGGTCCGGGTACCAAGGAGACGGACGCGCTCGACCCGCGCAACCTGGTGCAGCGGGTGGAGGCGATCGTACTCACGGGCGGCAGCGCCTACGGGCTCGACGCGGCGTCCGGGGTGATGGCCTGGCTGGAGGAGCGGGGGCGCGGGGTACGGGTGGGGGCGGATCCGGCGCATGTCGTGCCGGTGGTGCCCGCCGCCTGCATCTTCGACCTGGGACGGGGCGGGGACTTCCGGGCCCGGCCGGACGCGGCCACGGGGCGCGCGGCGGTCGAGGAAGCCGCGGCAAGCGCACCCGGGGCGCCGGTGCGGGAGGGGTGCGTGGGGGCCGGTACGGGCGCTGTGGCCGGGGCGCTGAAGGGCGGGGTGGGCAGCGCGAGCGCCGTGCTGGAGTCAGGGATCACGGTGGCCGCACTGGTGGTGGCCAACGCCGCCGGCGCGGTGATGGATCCCGAAACAGGCGTGCTGTACGGGGAGTTGTTCCAGGGGCGCGTGGAGTACCCCGAGGAGCGGGTGCACGAGGCCGCGCGCCGGCGGCTCGCCGAAGCCGCCGCCGAGAACGGACTTCCGCCGCTCAACACCACACTCGCGGTGGTGGCGACCGATGCCGACCTCTCGAAGGCGCAGGCGCAGAAGCTGGCCGGGACGGCGCACGACGGGATCGCGCGCGCCGTGCTGCCGGTGCACCTGCTGCACGACGGGGACACGGTGTTCGCGCTGGCCACGGGCGCGCGCCCGCTCGACGCGAGCCCGCTTGCGCTCAACGAGATCCTCGCGGCCGGCGCGGATCTGGTGACGCGCGCCGTCGTGCGCGCCGTGCGGGCCGCCCAGTCCGTGGCCGGGCCGGGCGGAGTGTGGCCGTCGTACGGGGAGTTGTACGGGGCGCGATGACAGCGGCGGGGGCGTGCCCCGACTGTCGCGCCTCCTCGCTGATTGTCCCGGTTCTGTCACGTGATGACGTTCGCGGCCGTTCGGCGGAACCCGAACCCACGCCGACGCCCTCTGTCTCCACGTACTGGAGCGGATCACGCACATCACAAGAACCTGGAGCAGCCCGTGACAACGCCGGACATTGCAGCGCGGCGCGCACTGGGGGCCTGTGCCGCCCTGATGGTCGGCGCCCTCACCCTGACCGCCTGTGGCGGCAACGCCAACGCCAACAGCGACGACAGCAAGGGCGGGCAGGACAGCGCCGCCAAGACGTCGACCGCGAAGATCGCCATCTCGGCGAAGGACGGTTCGACCGGCGCGTCCATCAACACGACCGGCGTGCAGGTCAGCGGCGGCAAGCTGACCGTCGTGAAGATGACCGTGGCGGGGTCGGGGCAGGCCGTGGACGGCACCCTCTCGGCGGACGGCAGCACCTGGAAGCCGAAGGAGCAGCTGGAGCGCGGCACGAAGTACGAGATATCGGCGACCGCCAAGGACGCCAAGGGGCTCACGGCGGCGGCCAATTCCATCTTCACCACCGTCAATTCTGCGAACAGCTACATCGGGACGTACACGCCGGACAACGGGACGACGGTCGGTGTGGGGATGCCGGTGTCGTTCAACTTCGACAAGGTCATCAGCGACAAGAAGGCCGTGCAGTCCCACATCACGGTGACGTCCAGCAGCGGCCAGCAGGTGGTGGGGCACTGGTTCGGGTCGCAGCGGCTGGACTTCCGGCCGCAGGAGTACTGGAAGGCCGGCTCCAAGGTCACGATGAAGATCGACCTGGACGGCGTCGAGGGCGCGAACGGTGTCTACGGGGTGCAGAAGAAGACGGTGACCTTCACCGTCGGGCGTTCGCAGGTCTCCACGGTCGACGTGAACACGCAGACCATGACGGTGGTCCGGGACGGCAGGACGCTCAAGTCGGTGCCGGTGTCGACGGGCAGCCCGGAGCACACGACGTACAACGGGCAGATGGTGATCTCCGAGAAGTTCACCCAGACCCGGATGAACAGCCAGACGGTCGGCCTGGGCGGGGAGTACGACATCCCGGACGTGCCGCACGCGATGCGGCTGACGCAGTCGGGCACGTTCATCCACGGCAACTACTGGTACAACAAGGGCAACCCGCCGTTCGGCCGCGAGGGCACCAGCCACGGCTGTGTGGGGCTCGCGGACGTGCAGGGCGCGCAGGGCGACACGACGGCCAAGTGGTTCTACGACAACTCCCTCATCGGGGACGTCGTGGTCGTGAAGAACTCCCCCGACAAGACCGTGCAGCCGGACAACGGGCTCAACGGGTGGAACCTGTCGTGGAGCGAGTGGACCGCGGGAAGCACGGTCTGACCGGCTGGTTTTGACAGATCGTCGGGCCGCGCGGGAACTTTTCGCGCGGTCCGCGTGTTTTCCCGGCGTACGTTTTCTCGGTTCTCGGACATGATGTCCGACCGAGGGGCTACGGTATGCACCCACAAGGTGACATGCAGCAACGCCGGGAGAAACCTTGAGCGTTCCGTACGAGACGGCAGCGTACGAACCAGCCGAGTCGCCCGAGTCTCCGGAGGAGCACCTCGCGCGGCTCCTCGGCCGTGCCCTGAACTCCTTCGAACTGCCCGACGAGGCGATAAGGCAGCTGGACTGCGCGCTGGCGCACGACAGTTCGCTGCACTCCGCGCACCACAGCGCGGGGCTGCACCGGGAGACGTACCGGCACACCTGGCTGCTCGCCGACGGGTCGGCGGTCACTCTGTGGGAGCTCGTGTACAACACCGCGCCGGGCAGCGACCCGCAGGCCGAGGTGTACGTCGACGAGGAGGAACTGCGGGCCGCGACGGCGCGGCTGCCGTTGCCGCCGGACACCCCGGACTTCGAGCTGCCGGTACTGTTGACGCTGACGGCGGTGCCCGAAACCCGGCACGTGTATGTGCCGGACGACTCGGCGGACCACGCGCGCCGGCTTCTGCGCCGTGCGGAGAACACCGACCGGCCGGACGCGGAGACGGCCCAGGTGCTGGCGACGGCGTTCGCGCACCAGATCACCCAGGCGTTCGGACGGCCCGGGCGGGCGGGCCGGACCGGCTTGAGCTTCTCGCTCTACGAGCACGCGTTCCTGCTGAGTGACGGCCGGGAGATGTCCCTGTGGGAGGTCGAGCACACCGCGACGCCGGACGGCCGGCACATGTGCGAGGTGTACCCGTCGGAGGTCGCGGCGCGGGAGGCCATGGAGCGGCGGGCGGCGCGGCGGTCCTGAGCCGAGCGCGTCTGCACCCACCGCGCCTCAGCGGCCGCCGAGTCGGCGTACCAGGCCGGCGAAGGCGTCCTGTTCGGCGGGGGTGAGTTCCACGGACTCCCGTGGCGGGCCGGCCTGGAGCGGGTGCGGGTGGCCGGGGAGGACGCGGGCCGCGTGCCAGCCGGTGGCCCCGCGGCGGGTGTGGCGCAGCACGCGCATCAGGACCACCACCCAGGCGACGGTCGCCAGGGCGAGGGCGGTCACTCCGATCAGCTGGAGGGTCGCGGCGTGCTCAGGCATGCACCCAGTACACACCACGGTCCGGGACTTTGGTCCCGGACCGTGACGTATCTCGCAGGTGCCGTGAACAACTCACAGCGAATCAAAGGGACAAGAGGGTGCGGGTGATCAGGCCGCGACGGGCTGCTTGGTCTCCTTCGTGGTGGCGGCCGGGCCGGCCGCGGAGCCGCCCGCCGGGGTCTGCGCGGCCGGCTTGCGCAGGCCCTTCAGGATGACGACCAGGGCCGTGGTGACACAGACACCGGCGGCGATGGCGATCAGGTAGAGGAACGGGTTGCCGATCAGCGGGACCACGAAGATGCCGCCGTGCGGGGCGCGCAGGGTGGCGCCGAAGGTCATCGACAGGGCGCCGGTGACCGCACCGCCGACCATCGAGGACGGGATGACGCGCAGCGGGTCGGCGGCCGCGAACGGGATCGCGCCCTCGGAGATGAAGGAGGCGCCCAGGACCCAGGCGGCCTTGCCGTTCTCGCGCTCGGTCTCGGTGAAGAGCTTGCCGCGCACGGTGGTGGCCAGGGCCATCGCCAGCGGCGGGACCATGCCGGCCGCCATGACCGCGGCCATGATCTTCATCGCGGAGTCACTGGGGTTAGAGACCGCGATACCGGCGGTGGCGAAGGTGTACGCGACCTTGTTGACCGGGCCGCCGAGGTCGAAGCACATCATCAGGCCGAGCAGGGCGCCGAGCAGGACGGCGTTGGTGCCGGTGAGGCCGTTCAGCCAGTCCGTCATGCCCTTCTGGGCGGACGCGATGGGTTTGCCGATGACGACGAACATCAGGAAGCCGACGATCGCCGAGGAGATCAGCGGGATCACCACCACCGGCATGATGCCGCGCAGCGACGCCGGGATGTTGACCTTCTGGATGCCCATCACCACCGCACCGGCGATCAGACCGGCCGCCAGGCCGCCGAGGAAGCCGGCGTTGATGGTGAGGGAGATCGAGCCGCCGACGAAGCCGGGGACCAGGCCCGGCCGGTCGGCCATGCCGTAGGCGATGTATCCCGCCAGGACCGGCACGAGGAAGGCGAAGGCCACGCCGCCGATCTGGAAGAACAGCGCGCCCCAGCTGTCGGCCTGCGTCCACATGAAGTGGTCCATGACCGACGGCGCCTTGTTGATCTTGTATCCGCCGATCGCGAAGCCGATGGCGATCAGCAGACCGCCGGCCGCGACGAACGGGACCATGTAGCTCACGCCGGACATCAGCCACTTGCGCAGCTTGGTGCCGTAGCCCTCGCCGACGTCCCCGGCGCGTTCGACCGGCGTGGCCGGCGCGGAACCGGAGGTCGCCTCACCGCGGGCCGCCTTCTCGCGGACCTCGCCGATCAGTTCGGCGGGGCGGTTGATGCCCGCCTTGACGCCGACGTCGACGGTCGGCTTGCCGGCGAAGCGGTCCTTGTCGCGGACGGGCACGTCGTGCGCGAAGATCACGCCGTCCGCCCCCGCGATGACCTCGGGGTCGAGCCGGGTGAAACCGGCCGAGCCCTGCGTCTCGACGACGAGTTCGACGCCCGCCTCGCGGCCCGCGTTCTCCAGGGACTCGGCCGCCATGTAGGTGTGGGCGATGCCGGTGGGGCAGGAGGTTACGGCGACGATACGGAACGGGTGCTCGGCAGTCGTGTCCGCGCCGGAGCCCGGGGCGGGCGCCTGCGCCGTGTCTGCCGCTGCGACGCCGGCGGAGGCCGCCGCCGGCGTCGCAGCGGTGTTCTGGGAGGCGCTCACGGCGCCCTCGGCGGCGCTCGCGGTGCCCTTCGAGCCCGCGCCGGCGCCCGTGCCACCGGCGCCTGTGTCACCGGCGCCCGCGGCCTCCGCGCCCTTCGCGGGTGTCTCGTCCCCGCGGATCAGCGCGGCAGCTGTCTCCGCGTCGCCCGCCGACCGCAGCGCGTCCGTGAACTCGCTGTTCATCAGCTGGCGGGCCAGCGCGGAGAGGATCGTGAGGTGGGCGTCGTCGGCGCCGGCGGGGGCCGCGATCAGGAAGACGAGGTCGGCGGGGCCGTCCGCCGCGCCGAAGTCGATGCCGGCGGCGCTGCGCCCGAAGGCCAGCGTCGGCTCGGTGACGTGGGCGCTGCGGCAGTGCGGGATGCCGATGCCGCCGTCGAGACCGGTCGGCATCTGGGCCTCGCGGGCGGCCACGTCGGCGAGGAAGCCCTCCAGGTCGGTCACCCGGCCCAGGGCCACCATGCGCTCGGCGAGGGCGCGCGCCGCCGCTTCTTTGGTGTCGGCGGACAGGTCGAGATCGACCAGGTCCGCGGTGATCATGTCGCTCATCGCGGGCTCCAATGCACGCGTGTCGCCCGGGATGTGGGGTGGGCGAGGGTGGGGACGGGGGTGCCGTGGGGGGCGGGGTGGGAGACGGGGCAGGGGAAGCCCCGCCTCCCGGGGACGGCAGGGCGGCTCAGGGTGCCCCGTCGACCCGTCGGCGCGGTGAGTAAGGAGGAACCTCGCCGCTCCTGGGCGGGTTGTGGAAGGGCGGCGCCGGTGAGAGACGCGGCCGCGTAAAGGGTCGTACGAGCGTTCATGACACCGGCTCCGTCAGGTCGCGGTCGACGGGGACGCGGTCGGTGACGGTCACCGCCGTGGGGTCCAGGTCGGCAGGGGTGGGCATGACGCTGCCGGGCAGTTGGACGGCGGCGGCACCGTGGGCGACGGCGGAGGCGAGGGCCTTGGGGCCGCTGCCGCCGGCGATGAGGAATCCGGCGAGGGAGGAGTCGCCGGCACCGACGTTGCTGCGGACGGTGTCCACGCGGGCGCTCGCGAACCAGGCGCCCGCGTCCTCCACGAGGAGCTGGCCGTCGGCGCCCAGGCTCGCGAGGACGGCGCGTGCGCCCATACCGCGCAACTCCTCAGCCGCCTTCAGCGCGTCGCCGACCGTCGCCAGGGGGCGCCCGACGGCTTCCGCGAGCTCCTCGGCGTTCGGCTTCACCACGTCCGGGCGCTCGCGCAGCGCTTCCAGCAGCGCACGCCCCGAGGTGTCCAGCGCGATGCGCACGCCCCCGGCGTGCGCGCGGGCGACCACATCGGCGTACCAGGACGGCGCGAGCCCCCGGGGCAGGCTCCCGCAGCACGCGATCCAGTCCGCGTCACGGGACTGCTCGCGCACCGTCTCCAGGAGCAGCTCCTGCTCCGCGCGCGAGAGTTCCGGGCCCGGCGCGTTGATCTTGGTGAGCACCCCGTCGGACTCCGCGAGGGCGATGTTCGAGCGGGTGGCTCCGGCGACCGGGACCGGCGCGACCTCGATGCCCTGCGCGTCCAGCAGGTCGGACACGAGCGCGCCGGGCGCACCGCCCAGGGGCAGCACGGCGACCGTGCGCCGGCCGGCGGCCGCGACGGCGCGTGAGACGTTCACGCCCTTGCCGCCGGGGTCCATGCGCTCGCCGGTGGCGCGGATGACCTCGCCGCGCTCCAGGGAGGGGACCTCGTAGGTGCGGTCGAGGGAGGGGTTGGGGGTGACGGTGAGGATCATGGCCGTACCGCTCGTGCCGTTCGTCGCGCTCGCGCTGTTCGTGGTGCTCATGCTCGTACTACTTCCGTGCCGCCGCGCTCGATGGCGGCGGCGTCCTCGGGGCTCAGCCCGCTGTCGGTGATCAGCAGGTCCACGTCGTTCAGGTCGCCGAAGCGGGCGAAGTGCTCCTGGCCGTGCTTGGCGGAGTCGGCGAGCAGGACCACCCGGCGGGCCGCGGCGACGGCCGCCCGCTTGACCGCGGCCTCGGCGAGGTCGGGGGTGGTGAGGCCCTGGTCGGCGGAGAAGCCGTTGGCCGCGACGAAGAGGACGTCCGCCCGGATCTCGCTGTACGCGCGGAGCGCCCAGGCGTCCACGGCGGCGCGCGTGCGGTGCCGTACGCGTCCCCCGACCAGATGGAGCTGGATGCCCGGGTGGTCGGCGAGACGGGCCGCGATCGGCAGGCTGTGCGTGACGACGGTGAGGGACGCCTCCAGCGGGATGGCCCCGGCCAGGCGGGCGACCGTCGTGCCGGCGTCGAGGATCAGGGTGCCCTCGGTCGGCAGTTCCGAGACGGCGGCCTTGGCGATGCGGTCCTTCTCGTCGGCCGAGGTGGACTCGCGTTCGGCGAGGTCCGGCTCGAAGTCGAGGCGGCCCGCCGGGATGGCACCGCCGTGCACCCGGCGGACCAGACCGGCGCGGTCCAGGGCTTTCAGGTCACGGCGGATCGTTTCTGCGGTGACCTGGAACTCCTCGGCGAGGGACACGACGTCCACCCGGCCGCCGTCACGGGCGAGCCGGAGGATCTCCTGCTGCCGCTCCGGTGCGTACATGCCCTGCGCCTCCGCTCCAAGATACGTCCGAGTGGCGTCCGACTCATGTCCGACTGCGTCCGACTCGTGCCCGAACTTGTGGTTTCGCTGGAGGCTACGCCCGGATTTCCAGAAAGTAAACAGGTTCGGGCACGGATCGGGCGCGATCGGACTTCCGTGCTGTTCGGAGGGGGCGGGCGGGGAGCGCGGGAGACTCCCTCGCGCATGCTGAAGGGCCCGGCGCCGGGAGGCGCCGGGCCCTTCAGCAGGGGGCGCGCTCAGTGGACGAGCGCGCCCTCCTCCTTCGCTCGCGCCGGGAGTGGCTCCTGCACGCCGTCGCCTTCCAAGTGCTGCGCCGGGCGCTTCGGCAGGGCGGACATCAGCAGGAACATCACGGCCATGACGGCGGCCACCCAGAGCAGCGCGTGCTGGAAGGCGTGCACGAAGGCCGGGGCGAGCCGGGTGGGGGTCAGGCGGTCGTCGACGACGCCGAAGAAGACGACCGAGACCAGGCCGAGGCCGAGCGCGTTGCCCATCTGCTGCACGGTGTTGATCAGTCCGGAGGCGGAACCGGCATGCTCCCGCGGCACCTCCGACAGCACCGCGTCGGTCAGCGGGGCGACGATCAGACCCATGCCCGTACCCATCACGACCAGCGGCAGGGCCATCTGCCAGGAGGCGATGGCGAGGCCGTAGCGATCGGACTCCCAGATGTAGAGCAGGACGCCGAGGCCCATCACCAGGGCGCCCGCCTGGAGCACCTTGCGGCCGAAGCGCGGGACCAGTTTCTGCACGGACAGGCCGGCCGCGACGGAGACGGCGATCGAGAACGGCACCCCGGTCAGGCCCGCGTGCAGCGGGGTCCAGCCGAGGCCGTCCTGCATGTACAGCGTCCAGACCAGGAAGAAGATGCCGAGCGCGACGCCGAAGACGGTCTGCACGGCGATGCCGGCGGCGAAGCTCTTCACCCGGAACAGGGACGGTTCGATGAGCGGGGAACCGTCGCGGGCGGCCTTGCGGCGTTCGTACACCACCAGCGCGCCGAAGACGACGAGCGCCCCCGCCATCGACGCGTATCCCCAGAGCGGCCAGCCCAGCTCGCGGCCGCGGGTCAGCGGGTAGAGCAGCATCAGCAGGCCGAGGGTCACCAGGGCGACACCGACGAGGTCGAGCTTCAGGGCGTGCGGGGCCTTGGATTCGCTGATGTAACGGCGGCCGAGGAGAAGGGCCGCGATGCCGACCGGGAGGTTGATGAGGAAGATCGGGCGCCATTCGAGGCCAAAGAGGTTCCACTCCGTCAGGAGGGCGCCGAGCAGCGGGCCGGAGACCGCGCCCAGGCCGACGATCGCGCCGAACAAGCCGAAGACCTTCCCTCGTTCGTGCGCCGGGAAGGTGGCGTGCACGATCGACAGGACCTGCGGGACCATCATCGCGGCCATGCCGCCCTGCAGGATGCGGGCGGCGACCAGCATCTCCGGGTTGGCGGCGAAGCCGCACAGGGCCGAGGCGAGGGTGAAGCCCGCGACGCCGATCAGGAACAGACGCTTGCGGCCGTGAATGTCACCGAGGCGGCCGCCGGTGATCAGGCCGGCGGCGAAGGCCAGGGCGTAACCGGCGGTTATCCACTGGATCTGACTGAAGGAGGCGTGGGCGGTCCGCTGGATGGACGGGATGGCGATGTTGACGATCGTGACGTCGACCAGGTCCATGAAGGCGGCGGTCATGACGATGGCCAGGGCCAGCCAGCGGTGCGGGGCACCGGGGGCGGCCGACGTCTCCACCGCCGCCGGGGTCGCTGTGGTGGGTTGCCTGCGGGTTCGTCGTGGTTGAGTGCGCAGTTCCCCGCGCCCCTTTGCGGCGTTGTCGTCAACGGAAGTCATGCCGTCAAGGTAGGACGCGAGTAGGTCAGATCCTGTCCTAGTCGTACGGCATCCTCTGGTGCATGACGACAGACACTCCGGCTCGGCTGCTCCAGCTCCTGTCTCTGCTCCAGACGCCGCGTGAGTGGCCCGGCGGTGAACTCGCCGAACGGCTCCGGGTGTCCCGGCGCACCGTGCGGCGGGACATCGACCGGCTGCGGGAACTGGGGTATCCCGTGGAGGCCAGCAAGGGGGCCGACGGCGGGTACCGGCTGGTCGCCGGGAAGGCGATGCCGCCGTTGCTGCTCGACGACGAGGAGGCCGTCGCCATCGCGGTCGGGCTGCGCGCCGGTGCGGGACATGCCGTGGAGGGGATGGACGAGGCGTCGGTGCGGGCGCTGGCGAAGCTGGAGCAGGTGCTGCCGGCCCGGCTACGGCACCGGGTGGCCACGCTTCAGGCCGCGACCACGCCGCTGACCAGCGGGGACGGGGCGAGTATCGCGCCGGAGACACTGACCGTGATGGCCTCGGCGGTGGCGGGACGGGAGCGGTTGCGGTTCGCCTACCGGGCGGCGGACGGAAGCGAGACGCGGCGGCAGGCCGAGCCGTACCGGCTGGTGTCGACGGGGCGGCGGTGGTACCTCGTGGCGTACGACCTCGAACGCGATGACTGGCGGACGTTCCGGGTCGACCGGGTGAGTGAGCCGTTCGCGACCGGGGCGCGGTTCGCTCCGCGGGAGATGCCGACGGGGAGCGCGGCGGAGTATCTGCGGCAGTCGATCCAACGGCAGCAGGAGACGTACGAGTTCGTGGTCGCGTTCGCCGGGACGGCGGAGGAGGTGGGGGGCCGGGTGCCGAGGTGGTTGGGGACGCCGGTGGACGAAGGGGGTGGGTGGTGCGTGGTGCGGGGAGCCGGCGGGGATCCGATGGAGTGGCTGGCGGTGCGGCTGGTGATGGCGGGGTGCGAGTTCGTGGTGCGGGAGCCTCGGGAACTCGTGGAGTGCGTGAGGGAGTTGGGGGCTCGGCTGGTTCGGGCGGGTGGGGGTGCGTGAGCGGGCGGGCGGGGGCGCCTCCCAGGCCTTTCAGACAGGGGAGGCCCCTTCAGCCGCTGGAGGCCCCTCCGGGCACCGGAGGCCCTTCGGGTGCCGGGGAGGCACGACTGCCCACAGCCGGCTTGAACGGCCGTACCGGCTACGCCTGCTCCGCCTGCTCCGCCCGCCCACAGCCGGCTTGAACGGCCGTACCGGCTACGCCTGCTCCGCCCGCTCCGCCCGCTCCGCCCGCTCCGCCCGCTCCGCCCAGGCGAACCCGCGCAGATCCCCCAGGTTCCGCAGCGCCAGCGCCGCCGGTCCCTCCGCGCCCGACGGGGACGCCGTGCCCGCCGCCCAGGACTCCACCGCCACCCGGACCGCCGCGCCGGCAACCGCCGAGGTGAAACGGAGGTGAGGAGTGGGGGCAACGTTGTCGGGTGTGGTGCGCTCCGCCAGGATCGTCGCCAGGAGGTCTTCCGAGGACTGGCAAACCTCCGCCCACACCTTGCGCAGGGCCGGGCTGGTGTCGGCGAGGTGGATCAGGGTGCGCACCCATTCCCAGGACGCCGCGGAGACGCCCACGCCGGGGGTCAGGGTGTGGTGGACGGCGTGTTCGAGTGCCTCGGGGACCGAGAGGGCCGCCGGGGCCGACCGTACGGCCTCCGCCCAGCGCTGGGCTCCCGCCGCGTAGAGCGGGGCGACCGCCTCCTCCTTCGTGGCGAAGTAGCGGTAGAACGTGCGGGGGGCGATGCCGGCGGCGTGGGCGATGTCCTCGGCGCGGGTGGCCCGCAGGCCCTGCCGTACGAAGAGGCCCGCGGCCGCCCGGGCGATCTCCATCCGGGTCTCGGCCTTGCGCCGCTCTGTCAGGGAGACACCGGGAAGGTCCTGCCGAGGGGTGTTGCCGGTGGTGCTGGGGGTGCTCACCTCGGCAGGCTATGCCGCTATGGCAGAATCTGCCATCCGGTGGTTCACCCCGTGGTTCAGGTACGGGGTGGGCCGCCGTTCCAGCATGCCGGGGTGCGACAGGACCCGGCAGACACGCCGAGCCGTATCGAGCAACCGCAGACCAGTCGCCGGGCAATCGCCGCTCAATGGAGCCCAGCAATGGAGCCGGGCTCCGGCACCCCGGGGGGGTTGGGCGCCGAAGCCCGGCTCTGCGGAAGTCCCGGCGCCGGGGGGACGGCGCTTCGGGACATGGCTCACTGAGGGGTCGTCATACGTCGTCGTCAGAGGTCGGCGCAGGCTGTCCCGGGAGTCGAGCAGGCGAAGTCCGCCGAGAACGGATCCTCCAGCGGACCCTCCGAAGCAGACTCACCGAAGCCTGCCCTCCCGAGTCGGCTCTCCTGATGGAGCCGACCACCACCCCGGCCGGAGCCCTCAACTCTCCGGCTCGAAGTGGTTGTTCCCTACACGCGGAGCCTTGAAGCGGCGGTAGCGCGCCATGTTTGCGCCGTCTTCCGCCACCCGGCGCACGCGCTCGGCGTGAACGGTTCCACGCGCGCCCCCAGGCTCGCGAGCCCGCACCCACCCGGGAGTCCCCACGGCCCCACGAACCCCTGCGGCCCCGGGAAGCCCGCTGCGCACGAGCCCCTCACACTCCCTTACGCCGCCGGCTCGAACCCCGTGCTGCGGGCCAGCTTCTTCAGCTCCAGCAGCGCGTGCTTCTCGATCTGGCGGATGCGCTCGCGGGTCAGGCCGTGCTCCTTGCCGACCTCGGTCAGCGTGCGCTCGCGGCCGTCCTCGATGCCGTACCGCATCTTGATGATGGAGGCCGTGCGCTGGTCCAGGCGGCCGATCAGGTCGTCCAGTTCCTCGCTGCGCAGGAGGGTCAGGACGGACTGCTCGGGGCTGACCGCCGACGTGTCCTCGAGGAGGTCGCCGAACTGGGTCTCGCCCTCGTCGTCCACCGACATGTTCAGAGAGACCGGGTCACGGGCCCAGTCGAGGACGTCGACGACGCGCTCGGGGTTGGAGCCGAGCTCGGCGGCGATCTCGGCGGGCTCCGGGTCGCGGCCGTGCTCCCGGTTGAACTCCCGCTGGACGCGCCGGATCCGGCCCAGCTCCTCCACCAGGTGCACGGGGAGCCGGATGGTCCGGGACTGGTCGGCGATGGAACGGGTGATCGCCTGGCGGATCCACCAGGTGGCGTACGTGGAGAACTTGAAGCCCTTGCGGTAGTCGAACTTCTCGACGGCGCGCACCAGGCCGGCGTTGCCCTCCTGGATCAGGTCCAGCAGGGGCAGACCGCTGCGCGGGTAACGTCGGGCGACGGCCACGACCAGGCGGAGGTTGGAGCGGATGAAGACGTCCTTGGCCCGCTCGCCGGCGGCGACGAGCGCCTCCAGCTCCTCGCGGGTGGCGTCCGACCCGGACTCCTCCTCGCCGTCGAGGACCTGCCGCGCGAACACCCCCGCCTCAATGGTCTGGGACAGCTCGACTTCCTTGGCGGCGTCGAGCAGCGGTGTGCGCGCGATCTCGTCGAGATACATGCCGACCAGATCGCGGTCGGCGATCTCGCCGCCATGGACGCGGCGAACACTGCTTGCCGAGTCGGCCGTCTCGCCGGTGGCGGACTGACGACGGGCGACGGCACGGGTTGCCATGCGGTGCTCCCTTGCGATGGTGGGCGGGCGGGGTGGTCCTATCCGGTTCTTCTCGGTCTTCCGATGGATGCTCGGCGCTCGGCACGCGGCGCCGCGGAAGTCCACTTCTCGAACTCCCGGCGTCCTGGTCGGGTGCCCGGCATCCGAAGGAAACAACGACTGGAATCCGGACAGAATTCCCATGCCTCCCCCCGATTTTTCTGATCATGCAGTACCCTGTGCGACCAACCGAGGGGGCATGATGTCGTCGGAACGTACAGAGGTGCAGGTCAGGCCGGGAGTCGAGGGGGATCTCGAAGCCCTCACGAACCTCTACAACCACTACGTACGTGAGACGTCCATCACCTTTGACACGGCGGTCTTCACGCCGGAAGAGCGTCGTGCGTGGCTGCTCTCCCACCCGGAAGACGGCCCGTACCGGCTGATGGTTGCCACGTCCGCGGACTCACAGGAGATTCTCGGGTACGCCACATCCAGCCCTTACCGAGCGAAGCCCGCCTACGGGACCTCGGTGGAGACCACGGTCTACGTCGCCCCGGACGCCGGCGGGCGCGGCGTCGGCACGCTCCTCTACGAAGCCCTCTTCGAGGCGCTCGCCGGCGAGGACCTGCACCGCGCCTACGCGGGTATCGCGCAGCCGAACGAGGCGTCCACCCGGCTGCACGAGCGCTTCGAGTTCCGGTACGTCGGCACGTACCGCGAGGTGGGCCGCAAGTTCGGCCGCTACTGGGACGTGGCCTGGTACGAGCGGCCGCTCTAACCGCCGGTACAAGCAGCCGGTACAAGCAGCCGGTACAAGCCGCCGCTACGAGCAGCCAGTAAAAGCCGCCGCCGGCGGCGGCGGTCGGCAGCGATCGGCAGCGGTCGGCTCAGCCGAACTGCACCGACCGCTTCGCCATCCCCATCCAGAACCCGTCGATCACCGACTTCTGCGCGTCCAGTTCGCCGCCGGCCTCCGCCGCGCCCATGGTGACGAAGAGCGGGGCGAAGTGCTCGGTGCGCGGGTGGGCGTAACGGCCGGCCGGGGCCTTGTCGAGGAAGTCGAGGAGGGCGTCCCAGTCACGCTCCTCCAGCGCCCGGTGTCCCCAGTCGTCGAACTCCGAGGACCAGGAGGGCACCCCGGCCCCGGTGTGGCGCAGGGCGGCCAGGTTGTGGGTGAAGAAGCCGGAGCCGACGATCAGCACGCCCTCCTCACGCAGCGGGGCGAGCCGGCGGCCGATCTCCATCAGGCGGACCGGGTCGAGGGTGGGCATGGAAATCTGCAGGACAGGGATGTCCGCGGCCGGGAACATCTCCACCAGGGGCACATAGGCGCCGTGGTCGAGTCCGCGGTCCGGGATGTCCTGCACGGGGGTGCCGGGGGCGCGCAGCAGCTTGCGTACGGACTCGGCGAGCGCGGGCGCGCCGGGGGCCGCGTACCGCACCTGGTAGTAGTGCTCGGGGAAGCACCCAGAAGTCGTAGACGAGGGGGACGGTCTGTACGGCACCGAGGGCGAGGGGGGCCTCCTCCCAGTGGGCGGAGACCATCAGGATGCCCTTGGGGCGGGGCAGACCGGCGCTCCATGCGGCCAGTTCGCCGGGCCAGACCGGGTCGTCGGCGAGCGGCGGCGCGCCGTGGCTCAGATAGAGGGCGGGCATGCGCTCCCCGGCAGCGGCGGATCGCTCCTGTGCGGCGGCGGTCATGACGGCGGCTCCCTCCACGGACGGGAACCCCCAGGGCCCCATGTTTTAACTCTCAAGCTTTTCGTGGAACACCCTACGCCCCACTTGTTTAACCTTCAAGGAGAGGCTCGTACAGTGGGATACATGAATACGGCATCCACATCCGCGACCGCCGCACGGCACCGTTGGCTCAGCGACGACGAACAGCACGTCTGGCGCTCGTATCTGCACGCCACGACCCTGCTGGAGGACCATCTGGACCGTCAGCTCCAGCGGGACGCGGGGATGCCCCACATCTACTACGGCCTGCTCGTCGCGCTCGCCGAGGCGCCCGGGCGGCGGCTGCGGATGACCGAACTGGCCATGGGGGCGAAGATCACCCGGTCCCGGCTCTCGCACGCCATCGCGCGCCTGGAGAAGAACGGCTGGGTACGCCGGGAGGACTGCCCCTCCGACAAGCGGGGCCAGTTCGCCGTCCTGACCGACGAGGGCTCCGAGGTACTGCGGCGTACCGCGCCGGGCCATGTGGCCGCCGTACGGCAGGCGCTGTTCGAGCGGCTGACCCCCGAACAGCAGCAGGCCCTCGGCGAGATCATGCAGATCGTCGCCGAGGGCCTGCAGCCCAACGAAGCGGGCGCGGACCTGCCCTGGCTCCGCTGAGGAGGCTCAGGAAGCTCAGGACAGGTCCGCGTGCGGGTACCCGGTCGACCGGTGGTGGCCGGTCAGTGGTCGCTCAGTGGTCGCTCAGCGGTCGCTCATTGGCTCAGTGGGCGACCACCGGGATCGCCACCTCGTCCTCCGCGCCCTCACCCGAGGCCACCGTCGTGGTGTCCGGCTTGCCGGCGTTGACGAAGGTCACCACGACCACCGCGGCCAGCACCAGCATGCCGACGGCGACCCAGATCGCGTTGGCGTAGCCGTGCACCGCGCCCTCCATCTGGACCAGCTGCTGCTGCGACTTGGAGGTCGCGGTGGCGATGTGGTCCTTGATGTACGACGTCGTCGCGGACGCGGCGATCGTGTTCAGCAGGGCGGTGCCGATCGCGCCGCCCACCTGCTGCGAGGTGTTGACCATCGCGGAGGCGACACCGGCGTCCCTGGGTTCGACGCCGAACGTGGCCAGGGACATGGCCGGCATGAACGCCGTACCCATGCCGAGACCGAGCAGCAGCATCGCCGGCAGGATCGTCGAGGCGTACGACGAGCCGATCTCCATCTGCGTCATCACCAGCATGCCGGCCGCGGCGACCAGGAAGCCGGGGCCCATCAGCGCCCGGGCCGGGACCCGGGTCATCAGACGGGTGCCGATCTGGGTGGAGCCGACCATCATGCCCGCGATCATCGGCAGGAACGCGAAGCCGGTCTTGATCGGCGAGAAACCCTTGATGACCTGGAGGTAGTAGGTGAGGAAGAGGAACGTGCCGAACATCGCGATGATCGCGATACCGAGCGAGAGGTAGATACCGCCGCGGTTGCGGTCGAGGACCACGCGCAGCGGCAGCAGCGGGGCCTTGACCCGGGTCTCGGTGACGACGAACGCCACCAGCAGCACCACGGAGGCGACGAACAGGCCGATGGTGGTGGCGTCGCCCCAGCCGTCGGACTCGGCGCGGGTGAAGCCGTAGACCAGGGAGACCAGGCCGAGGGTGGACAGGAGCACGCCGGGGATGTCGAGCGGGTTGCGGTTACGGCCGCCCTCCGGCTCGCGGATGACGAAGTACGCGCCGAGCGCCGCGACGATGGCGAACGGGATGTTGACGAAGAACGTCCAGCGCCAGTCCAGGTACTCGGTGAGCACACCGCCGAGGATGAAGCCGACGGCGCCGCCGCCACCGGCGATCGCGCCGTAGATGCCGAACGCCTTGGCGCGCTCCTTGGCGTCCGTGAACATCACGGCGAGCAGGGAGAGCGCGGCCGGGGCGAGCATGGCGCCGAAGACGCCCTGCAGGGCGCGGGCGCCGAACATCATGGCGCCGCTGGTCGCCGCGCCGCCGAGCGCGGAGGCGGCGGCGAAGCCGGTCAGGCCTATGACGAAGGCCCGCTTACGGCCCCACAGGTCGGCGATCCGGCCGCCGAAGAGCAGCAGACCGCCGAAGGCGAGGGCGTAGGCCGTGACGACCCACTGCCGGTTGCCGTCGGAGATGCCCAGGTCGGTCTGGGCGGAGGGCAGTGCGATGTTCACGATGGTGGCGTCGAGGACGACCATCAGCTGGGCGAGCGCGATGAAGACGAGCGCTTTCCAGCGGTTGGCGTCACCGGACTGCGCCGGTGCGCCGGGAGCCTTGGCGGCTGTTTCGGACATGGGGGTACCCACTTCGTGACTTCGTGAATGCTTGACGGAAAGTCGGTGCTTCGTGACGGAAAGGCGATGCTTCGCGACGGAAGGTCGGCGGTTCGGAACGGAAGGTCGGCGTTCGTGACGGAAAAACGGATGGGTGGAGCGCAGACGGTGGTCGGCGCGGATCAGGGGGCGCGCCGGATGAAGGACCGGTGCTCGGTCCGGAACTGATCGGCCCCCTGTGGGACGGTGCGGTCGCTCTCGGTCGTTCAGGCCTGGCGGAGGTCCTCCATGGTCACGGCCGTGCCCGGCAGGCCGGAGCAGGCCGGGGCCCGCAGTCCGTCCAGGAACAGCTGCAGAAGACGGTGGACGAAGCGGTCGCCGACCAGGCAGTCGGTGCCGAACGGGGGTCGGCTGAGCTGAGCCACGGCGATCATCACGTCGCCGACACCCACGTCCGGACGGAGCTGTCCGGCCGCCTTGGCGCGGTCCATGAGCTGCGCGATGAGCTGCTCGCACCGCTCGCGCGCCGCTTCCAGGTCGGGGTGGTTCTTGTCGAAGGTGCTGGAGACCATCGGGCACAGCGCGCTGACCCGCTCGTCGGCGGAGGCGTGCACGAACCGCTCCAGCGCCCCGAAGGCGTCCCCGCTCTCCGCGAGCGCGAGCTCGGCCGCTTCCGACGTCCGGTCCATCACGGAGCAGACGACCTCGCGGACGAGCGCGTCACGGTCGGGGAAGTTGCGGTACACCGTGGCGTTGCCGACGCCAGCCCGGCGGGCGATCTCGTCGAGCGGCACGTCGGGGCCGTACTCGGTGAACATCTCGCGGGCGGCGGTGACGATCCGCTCCCGGTTGCGCAGAGCGTCGGCGCGAGGCCGGGGCGCCTTGCGCACGGTGGGGATGGCGGTCGCGGTCTGCACGGCGCACTCCTGGTCTTGGTCTGGGTGATGCTCTGGGCTTCCACGATCCGGGGATCCGCTCCCCGTTTCGCGCGGACACAGGTCCAAACGGGGAGAGGGTCCCCGGTTATTTCCCTACCTTCCCCAAACTTCATGTGACCTGAGTCACGCCTTCTGCCGCGGTGAATCCCACGATCGGCCTCTCCAGCGCGCGCCCAACGCCCCGTCGACACAGGGTGATCGAAAGGGTGCAGCCGGAAACCGGCGGCTGCCGTGGAGCGGAAGGTCCATGCATGCAGCCGCAGCCCCGCCGCCCGATACCCGCGGACCGCCGGCGCCGGATAGGCCCCCGCCGTGCGGTCTCCCTCGCCGCCGTGACCGTGCTGATCCTCGCGGTCGGCACCTCGGCGGGCAGCGGGCACCCCACGGCGGCGCCCACGCCGGCCGGCGCCGGCCCGATCGCGCTGGCCCGCTCCTCGGTCTACGGCCCCTGCCTGATCAGCGGCGGCCACGAGGTCCAGATGACCGAGGGCGTCCCCACCCCGGGCGGCTACTCCCGCTCCACCGGCACCGTGCACGCCCTGACCCTGATGGTCGACTTCTCCGACGCGCCCGGCCAGGGCAGCGCGCTCGACCGCTACCACGAGTTCTTCCCGCAGACCCAGGACTGGTTCCGCACCGCCTCCTACGGCAAGCTCGACTATCAGCCGGCCGCCCCTGTCGACCACTGGCTGCGGATGCCCAAGCCGTTCGCGGCGTACGGCATAGAGCGCGGCGCCCCCTTCGACCCCGGCTACCGCCAGCTGGTCCAGGACATCGTGGCCGCCGCCGACCCGGACGTGGACTTCCGGTCGTACGACCTCCTGAACGTGCTGATCACCCCCAACGCCGGCCCCTCCGCCCTGGACACCGTGCTGTCGGTGACCTTCGCCGGCAACTCCGACGCCCCGGTCGCCGACGGCGTCCCGGTCGCCAACGCCTCCTTCGTCTACTCCCGCCAGGACGACGGCTCCGGCTCCTACCCGCAGACCGGCTACCGGGTCCTCCCCCACGAGAACGGCCATGTCTTCGGCCTGCCCGACCTCTACACCCAGGAGGGCGGGGGCGCGGTCGGGCACTGGGACATCATGAGCGAGGACTGGGGCACCGACAACGACCTCCTCGCCTGGCACAAGTGGAAGCTGGGCTGGCTCGACGCCGACCAGGTCAGCTGCGCGGCGGCCCACGGCACCACCGACCACACGCTGACCCCGCTCGCCCGCGCGGGCGGCCAGAAGCTGGTCTTCGTCCCCGTCGACACCCGCACCGGCTACGCCCTGGAGGTCCGCACGAAGGGCGGCAACGACGAGGAGGTCTGCCGCCCGGGCGTCCTCATCTACAAGGTCGACGCGAACGTCGACACCGGACGCGGACCGATCAAGGTGTACGACGCCCACGGCGACACCGGCGGCTGCACCCGCAGCCCCAACGTCCAGGCGGAACTCTCCGACGCGCCGTTCGGCCCGGGCGAGACCTTCAAGGACCCGAAACACGGGATCGAGGTGCGGGTGTTGGGGGTGGACGCGACGGGGGACTACCGGGTGCGGGTCGCTCGGGGGTAGGAGGGCGTGGGGTGGGGGAAGGGGGCGACGCAATCGTGGCACCGGTCGCGGAGCCGCCGGACCCGGCATGAAGTCATGGCACCCGGCGCGCAGCCGCCGGACCCGGCATGAAGTCATGGCACCCGGCGCGGAGCCGCCGGACCCGGCGCTGATCGGCTCGGGCGCCCACGGTTTACGGTAGGCGTGCCCCGATCGAGGCCCGTGCTGATGGCCGTACCGGAGAGTCGATGACCGCCGCCGCCCCCCTGCCCTTCTCCACCGCACCGCACGAGCCGCCCGCCGAGGCGGTCGCGCCGCTGATCCGGGGCGTGGCGGTGCTGGAAGCGCTGACCGAGGCGGGCGGGACCCTGAGCGCGAGCGCGCTGGAACGCCGTACCGCCCTGGCCCGTTCCACGGTCGACCGGATCACCGCGACCCTCGCCCGCATGGGATACGTCCGCCAGGCCGGCCGGGACGCGGTGCTCGCCCCGCGCGTGATGGAGCTCGGCAACGCCTACCTGGCCGCCCTCCGCCTGCCCGCCCTCCTCGACCCGTACGCCGACGCGCTCGCCGACGAACTCGACGAGTCGGTCTCGCTCGCGGTCGCCGACCGGGACGGCATCCGTTTCATCCACCAGGCCACCCGCCGCCGCGCGATGTCCGTCAGCTTCCGCATCGGCGACCTGCTGCCGGCCGAACGCACGGCCCCCGGCCCGCTGTTCGCGGCGGACTGGACGGAGACGGAGTGGTCGGCCTGGCGGGCCCGGCGCGCGGCGGACCCGACCGACGCGGGTTTCCCGGCCGTACCGCCCCGCGGCCCCGGTGTCGGGGACGGCTTCGAGGCGAGGGCGGACCGGGCCCGCGGGGACGGCTGGGCCCTGGACGACCAGCTGATCGAACCGGGTCTGGTCGCGGTGTCCGTCCCCGTCCGCGACCCGGCCACCGGCAGGGTCGCCTGCGTGGCCAGCGTCGTCAGCCACACGAGCCGTCACACGGCGGCGGACCTGCGCGCCACACTGCTCCCCCGCCTGCGCACGGCGGTGGCGGCGATGGAGACGGAACTGCGCGAGGCCCCGCCGCCGCGGCCGGGCCCGCCGCCCTCCGGCCTGGCCGGCTGGACCACGGCGTCCAAGCACGCCTTGGGCCGCGACTTCGTGGAGTCACTGGCCCGCGGGCTGACGGTCCTCACGGCGTTCGGCGAGGGCCGCTCGGCCCTGACGCTGACGGACGTGGCGAAGGCGACGGGCCTGGCCCGGGCGACGGCCCGACGGGCACTGATCACGTACGAGCACCTGGGCCTGGTGACCGCGGAGGGCCGCACGTTCGCCCTCACCCCCCGGGTGCTGTCCCTCGGCTACCCGCCGCTGTCCCGCACCACCCTCGCCCGCCTGGCCACCCCCCGCCTCCGAGCCCTCACGGACCGCCTGCACGAGCCTGCGGCCCTGGCCGTACTGGTCCCGGGGACCGACCCGCCGGAGATCCAGTACATCGCGGTGGCGACCGCGAGCCGCGTCCTGACCGTGGACATCACGGTCGGCACCCGCCTGCCGGCGGCCCGCACCTCCCTCGGCCGAGCCCTCCTCGGCCCCGACGAACCACGCGGATACGCCCTGGCGGACGAGGAGCTGGAGTCGGGTCTGCGCTCGATCGCGGTACCGGTACGCGACCGCACGGGCCGCCCGGTCGCCGCCCTGAACGTGGCCACCCACGCGGCCCGCCGCACCCTGGCGGAATGCGTGACAGAGCTCCTCCCGGAACTCCGCGCCACAGCGACCCGCATCCAGACCGACCTGCACACCGCCTCCCGCTTCACCCGCGTCCCACCCTCGTGACACCCCCACACCCCACCAACCGAATCCGGTACGCTGACGCCTGTGGCCCACACGGCCACGATCCACCTTCGCCTTCGTAGCTCAGGGGATAGAGCACCGCTCTCCTAAAGCGGGTGTCGCAGGTTCGAATCCTGCCGGGGGCACAGAGAAACGCCTGGTCAGAGGCCCTTCCGTCCGTCGGACGGGAGGGCCTCTGCGGTTGCAGCACACGTACGGTACCGACGCCGCGGCCGCCTACAGTTGCTGCTCCCACGGATTGACCACCAGAGCCCCGGTCCGGGCCATGTGCTTGATGTTGCGTGTGGCCACCGTCCAGCCGTTGGCCAGGGCAGTGGCGGCGATCAGGGCGTCCGGTGCGTCGATGCTGGTGCCGGCGGCCTTGAGCGTCTTGTGGATGGTGAGGTAGGCCGCCGCTTCCGGTTCGCCGACCGGTGCGATGCGGTCACGGAATTCGTGCCGTACCGCAGCGAGGGCTTGTGCGTAGCGGGCTTGCCTTACGGGATCCGGGGCGGCGGCAACGCCGGCCTCGATCTCGGCCACGGTGATCACGCTCAAGAAGCGGTTGGGGCGGGCCGTGGACCGGAACCAGGCCAGGACGCGCGGGTCGGGCTTCGCCCGGGTCGTGAGCTCGGCGACGACATTGGTGTCGAACAGGTAGATCACTCGGCGTCCGTCTGCGCATCGTAGGAGCGGGCGCCGAACTCCAGACCCTCGAAGGGCCGGGAGAGCAGGAATTCCTCGAAGCCGTCGTTGCTCAGCGTCACCCAGCGGTGCAGCATCTCGGGCAGAGCCTCGATCTCCGTGTCGGCGAGTTCCGCGTCGAAGTGCCGACGCTGGTCCTCCGGCAGGGACTCCCGGATGTCACGGATGGTCCGCAGCGGATGCGACGACGGGCGCGGCGGGTGAGGCACACCGCTCGGAGCTGTGGTCATCGGCATCCCCTCCGCATGCATCGGGCTGCGTACTGCTGCTGGTCCCAGGCTACGGGTTTCCGCCTGCCCGCTCACAACTTTGGGACGAGAGCGGGGCATCCGTCAGCCTGGCCGCCGAGCGACAGCGGCAGTTCTTACGGCGTCCGCCTGGTCGTCCTCGTCAACAGGTACCGCCCCCAACCAAGTGGCCGGCCGGAACGGATTCGGCACACATGAGGCCGGGAATGGCTGGGAACACGCGAGAACCGTGGAGGAGTGATTTCGCAGGTCAGGTGCACTGGAGGCTACATTTACGCAGGTCACAGCCTCGCCCAGGGAAATCTCCTAAAGCGGGTGTCGCAGGTTCGAATCCTGCCGGGGGCACACGACTAAGGGCCAGCTCAGGGGCGTAATCCCCTCGAACTGGCCCTTTGCCATGATCGCGGCCGTGCCACACCCGTGCCACAAGGCCCGCTAGGAGTCCGTCTCGCCCCGTTCCTTGCGGATTATCGAGCCGAGTCGATCGGCGATCTCACGGTCACGGCCGTTGACCATGTGCTGATAGATCAGCGCGGCGCGGGTGTGCTGTGGCCCATCCGCGTCATCAGCTCACGCAGGCTCGCCCCGGAGGCGGCGAGGGTGTTCCCGGTGTGCCGTAGATCGTGGAAGTGCACGTCCGTCGTGATGCCCGCCTTGGTCCGCGCGTTGATCCAGTCGTCCCGGAAGTTGCTCCGCCGGAGCCGGCCGCCCTGGGGACCGACAAAGACGTGCCCGTCACGGCCAGGCCCGGCGAGCCCCGGCTGCGCTCCGCTCCGCCGGGCGCGCTCCCGGCTCCGCTGCGGGCGCCGCTCCTGCCTCCGGCCCGCTCCGCCCGCGCTGCGCCAACGCGCGCCCACATGTGGATAGGACCGGTGGTCATGAGGCGATTACCGCAGAGCGCGGCCGACGTTCAAGACGATGCCTCCGGCGGGGGATCCGGCACCGGGATGGAGGGGGCGCCGTTCCCGATCGCGGGCCCGTGGTGGCGTGCGCGGGGTGCTGCCATCCCGTCCACCATCGACCCAGGCAGAGCCGAGCAGACGCGGCCCATGGCGTCCAGGTCGTTCGTACAGTGGCGCGCTCCACCTGGACGCCATGAACCACGCCCGCTCCACGGTGTGTGGGTCGGCGGCGGACGGGATGGCAGCTGGGGCGAGCGGTGGGCAATGAGGGGAGCAAGGACGCCACCACGGGTGCAGCAGCTGACCGAGACGACCGGTCGGTGCCGTCGCTCATGCTTCACGGGCTTGTGCGGGAGTTGTCTCCCCCTGTTCTATGTGCCGCATGACACAGCGATCTTTCGTGGGCGAGATCAAGCGCCGCTTTAGCCCGCATCCTGCTCAAAAGCCAAGAACGACCTGGCAGAGACTAAATAGAGCGAAAACAGATTCAGGCTGGCCGCTACTGGCGCTCAATTTTTTCATTTTCACCCTCTTTGCTGCAGTTTTTATAGATTCGGCAATCTCGGTGCGTGCGTTCTCAGCCTTCTATTGGTGGTTGAGCGTCGGCTGCATCCTTGGCCTCTTGCGGACCGGGCAGGTAATGGTGTGCGTCGCCAGAGGCGGGGCAGGACAGCTCGCACCACAGGCGCCCGGGTCCTTGCCAGGAAACAACAGGTACCGGGGTAGGCATACGTGACGTCCGGACATGGCCGGAGCGCTGCACACTCCGCAGTGCGCATCGAGGAGTCGTGGCACGGTCCACGGGCCGTGCCACTCTCGTGCCAGAACGGACGGGAACTCGCGGGGAACTGGGGTTCACAGCGGTGCGCTCCGGCAGCCCCGATCAGGCTGCCGAATCCGCAGGTCACGCCTGTGATCACCCAACCTCGCTCCTAAAGCGGGTGTCGCAGGTTCGAATCCTGCCGGGGGCACAGAGAAACACCAGGCCAGGAGCCCTTCCGCCCAGCGGACGGGAGGGCTCCTGCGCTTGCAGCACACATATTGCATCCAGTTCCACGTCCGCTACATGCCCTGGAGGCAGGCGTCGGCGAGGGCGCGGGCCTCGTCGGCCCAGGCGGCGAGACGACGCAGGACGGCGGCCCGTTCTGCGAAGAAGCGGTGGGTGTCGGCAGGCGGGTTTCCGTGGATGGCTGTGGTGCCGAGGGTACCGGCGGCCCGGGCGACCATGTCCGGGACGAGCCAGGCCCACTTCACCGCGGTCATCACCATGCCCAGCCGTACCAGGCGGGGCTCGATGCGGCTGCCCGACTCGTGCAGCCCGGTCACGTATCCCTTGAACACGGCGGCGTCCAGCCCGGCAAAGTCTGCTGCCGGGCGGAGCAGGTCCAGGGCGAGGTTGCCCATGTCGCTGCCAAAGGGGGCGTACCCGGCCATGGACCAGTCGATCGCGGTGACGGGTACGGAGGTGCCTGGGTTCTCCGGGACGCCGAAGAGGTTGTTGGACCATGCATCGTTGTGGCAGACGGTGTGCGGCAACGCCTCCCAACAGCCGACGAACTCCTCGCGCTGGCCGTGCGCACGGCGGGCGTAGTCGCGGATCGTCGCATCAAGGTGTTCGGCGACCAACGGGTGCTGCCAGGCGTGGTCGTCCTCCAGCAGCGCCCAATCCACCCTCCCCGCCCAGCCGTCGAGATACGCGCGCAGGGACCCGGTGCCCCACGGACCATGCCGGTGGCCGACGCCCAGGCCGCCCTGCGCCAGCCCGAAACGGCGAGCCGCCGCCCAGTACTGCGCGGGCGTCCAGCGGCGGGCCAGCGTCCCTGCCACGTCCTCCAGCCACAGCGCAACGCTGCGCTCGTTCCGGTCGACCCGGGCCAGCAGCTGAGGCAGCCGGATCCCGGCGTTCGCGTATGGGGCGGGCAGTCCTGCGGTGTAAATCTCAGGCTCACGCCACCAGCCGGCGCCCGTGTCGTGGCCGGGCCGGAGCAGCTTCAGCACCGCACGTCGACCGTTCGCAGCCGTGACGCGCCAGACCCCCTCCGTGACGCCCGTCATGCGCCCGTGTCCCAGTCGCACGGTCTCCCGCACCGGTGCGCCCAGCACGCGCTCGGCCTCGGCCGCCGACGCCATGTCGAAGTCCTCCGGCTTGTCCACAAGGGCCATCACCGGGGTTCCGCCCAAGTCCGTCCTGGACTTGCGGGCGCCCACCGTGAGGTGGCTCGGTCGGCGCTCTGCGCGGAGCACGGCGCGGGCCGCCGCGAGAATCTCCTCGTCCCTCTCCACCTCGGAGCCCGTCAGGGCCTGGACGAGCCGTGTCCGCCATACGTCGGGGTCGGTCTCGTAGGCGTCCAGGACTCGTATGCCGTAGCCCCCGCACACGCCGCTGCCGCCATCCCCGCTGCGAGCGCCGCCGCCGCGCAATCGTCGGTGGACGGCCTCCTTCAACCCGATGTAGACGTCGTGGACGGTTCCGTGTGCCGTGCCCGTAAGTCCGGCCGCCGCTCCTGCCGCCAATGCGGTGGCCACCAACTCTGCCTCGGTCACTTGGCCCCCCTTCGGTTGTGCGGGTTGTGCGATGTCGTGCCCGTCACCCTGGCCGGAGGTGCTGCAATGCTGATGAAATTCCGATGGTGTACGGGAGTGGGGGCTCGGGGTGGACGGGAGATCTCCTCAGCGGCTTCGGATCGAGGTGCTCGGTCCGTTACGGGCCTGGCGGGGCGGAGCACGCCTGGATCTGGGGCCCGTCAAGCGGCAGGCCGTGCTGGCCGCGTTGCTGCTCCGCCAGGGTGTCGTGGCGAGCCATGAGCAACTGCTCGACGGGGTGTGGGGGTCGGAGCCACCGGCATCCGGAACCAAGGTGCTGGCCAGTCATGTCAACCCGCTGCGCAGGACGCTCGACGCGGAGGGCATCCGGCATACCGAGTCGTTGATCCGTAGCGGCAAGGGCTGGTACCGGTTCGTCGTCGAAGACGTCCGGCTCGACGTGACGGAGCTGATCGAGCGGGGCCACGAGGCGCTGCGCACCAAGGCGTCGGGCGACCTGGCCGCCGCGACGGACCAGTTGTCCGCAGCGCTCGCGCTGTTCCACGGCGAGCCCTTGGCCAACCTGCCGGGACCGTTCGCGCAGGCCGAGCGGGACCGGCTGCTGGAACGTCGGCGAACGCTCCGACTGGCCCGGCTCGAATGCCTGGTGCTGCTCGGCCGGTTCACCGATGCCCTGGACGACCTCGGTGCGCCGTCCGCCTCCGATCGGTACGACGAGTCGCTGCTGGCATGGCGCATGCGGGCGCTGTACGGCTGCGAGCGCCAGGCCGAAGCGCTCAACTCCTACCAGGAGATGCGCACACGCCTTCGTGACGAGCTCGGCGTCGACCCCGGTGACGAGCTCCGCCGGGTGCATGAGGCGGTGCTGCGCCAGGACAACGCCCGCCTCCTCGTTCCGGCGACGCCTACCGCACAGACGCACGTTTCCCAGCCCGTCCTGCGCAGGGATCCAGCAGCGGCCACGCCCGCCGAACTGCCCCATGATGCCGCGGGATTCGCCGGCCGCACCGGCGAACTCGCCCGACTGGACGCCATGCTGCCGCCGGAGCAGGGCGGCCAGGGGCTGGCGAGCACCGTGGTCATCTCCGCCATCGGCGGCGCCGCCGGTATCGGCAAGACCGCTCTGGCGGTGCACTGGGCGCACCAGGTGCGCGATCGCTTCCCCGACGGTCAGCTGTATGTGAACCTGCACGGATTCGACCACGACCGGCCGCCGCTCGAGCCCGGCGAAGCCCTTGAACTACTGCTGCGGGGCCTGGGACTCACGGCGTCGGAGATCCCCGCCAGTGACGAGGCCCAGGCCCGCGTGTACCGGACGCTGCTGTCCGGCCGACGGTTGCTGCTCCTACTGGACAACGCGGCTTCGGCGGAGCAGGTCCGTCCGCTGCTCCCGGGCAGCCCGTCCTGCTGCGTCGTCGTCACCAGTCGCAATCGACTCGGCGATCTCGTCGCCCGCGACGGTGCGCACGCCCTGCCGCTGGGCCTCCTCCTGCCGGACGAGGCCCGCGCACTACTGGGCCAGGCACTCGGAGCGGACCGGCTCTCCGCCGAACCACTCGCGGTCGACGAACTGATCCGTTTGTGCGGCAGCCTTCCGCTGGCGCTGCGCGTGGCCGCTGCCCGGCTGGCGGGCGATCCGGGCCTGCGCATGGCCGATCTTGTCGCCGAGTTGTCCGAGGGCAACCGCCTCGAGGCACTGGGGCCGGACGGAGACGACAACTTCCCGTTGCAGACGGCCTTTTCCGTGTCCTACCGAGTCCTGGCTCCTGCCGCTCGCCGGCTGTTCCGCCTACTGGGCCTGTTCCCCGGACCGGAGTTGACCGCCGAGGTCGCGGCCGCCCTCCTGGACGTACCTCTGCAGCAGGCCCGCCGCCTGCTCAGCGCCTTGGCCACGGCGCACCTCATCGAACCCGCGGCAGCGGGCCGATACCGTTTCCATGACCTTCTTCGTGAGTACGCGCAAAAGCGTGCGCAGGCGGAGGAAACGGCAGCGAAGCGTGGCGCCGCGTCGAAACGCGCCCTGATCTGGTACCTGAACGCCGCTCGCGCGACCTCGGGAACCTGGCTCTTCCCGGAGCTGCCCCGCGACCTTCGCCACGACGGCCAGCCGGACCTTCCGTCCGTCGGCGGAGCTGCTCAGTGGTTGGACGCGGAGCGGGCGAATCTGCTCGCCGTCATCAACCATGCCGCCCGCCACGGTCCTCGCCCTGCCGCCTGGCATCTGGCCAACGCACTGTTCGGCTACTTCTGGCTCCATCTGCCACGCGCGACATGGCAGACGACCGCGCAGACGGCGCTGGATGCGGCCACGGCCGAGGACGACCTGGCCGGTCAGGCGGCCATGCACAGCAGCCTTGGACTGCTCCAGTCGGACCGAGGGCGCGCCGGGCAGGCGATGCATCACCACACGCGCGTCATGGACATCAGCCGCGAGCTCGACTGGGCGACGGGCCAGGCAGCGGCTCTGGGCGGCCTGGCCCAGGCGGAATGGAGCATGGCACGCCTCGACAGCGCGCACGAGCATGTCGCCACCGGCTTGCGGATCACCCGTGAGGCCGACAACCGCCACCTTGAGGCGTTGGGGCTGGTCGTCCTCGGTGTGACCTGCCGGGATCTGGGCCGCCTGCGCGAGGCTGCTGACCACCTCGAACTGGCCATAGGCCGAAACGAGGAGATCAGCTGGAACGACAACAGCCTGGCTCTGCAGAATCTGGGCTGGGTGTACTGGGAGCTCGGCCGTCTGACCGACGGCCTCGACGTCCTCGGTTCCTCGGTGCGCGCCGACAAGAGGGGCGGATACCGCAACGACCGCGCCATGATGCTCGACGCCGTCGCGAAGATCACTATCGAGCTCGGCCGCCACGCCGAGGCGCTGCAACAGGCCGAGCGTGCCTTGGCCATGGTCAAAGGCAGGGGACGGCGCTGGATTCAGGCCAGCATCCTCACCACGGTCGCTGCCGCCCACCGAAAACTGGCAGATCTCGATCGATCGCTCCTCGCCGGCCGGCAGGCGCTCGTCCTGGCCCGCGAGGCGAGATTTGTCCGCACCGAGGCGGACAGCATCCTGGGGCTCTCCCTGACCTACCAGCAATTGGGTCGCCACCACGAGGCCCGCAGCTACGCCGAGCAGGCGCTGGGCGTGGCACGCGATCACTCGTTCCGCGTGGTGGAGGGCCAGGCACTGACATTGATGCTGATACTCAGGTTCCGGTGGTCGTGGCTCGGGCACTGACTGACGCCCTGCTGGGCTGTCTTCCGGCTGTTCTGTCCGG